>CAZLZH010000043.1:5169-18903 GCA_964563955.1 uncultured Bacteroides sp.
CCGATTGCACCACCAAGCACGGTTGCATCCTGGCTGTAAACATAAACCAGTTTTCCGTTGATAACACCATATCCGGTTATGACACCATCTTTTGGAGTATCATTTTCCTGCATGTTGAAGTCCGTACTTCTGGCTGTCACATACGCACCAACCTCAACAAAGCTCGCTTCGTCAAGCAAAGAAGAAATTCTGTCAATTGCTGACAATGTAAGTTTGTTACTCATTTTAAGCCCTCCACTTTTATTTATTATGGGTTTTTTCGATTAGAAACCCAATTTCTTCCGATTGTAATTGTATATCTTTTCATATTTGAAATCAAGTAAAAATAGCATTCTTTGTCATATTATAAAACGATTTGTTATTTTGTATCCGCAAGTACGCCCTTATTTTTTATCAGGTAGTCAAGCAGGGAAATAATCGTAAGTGCAAGCGACAGGTAAATCAGCACATTTTCGATGATGTGTATCACATTTCCGCCAAAATTGCAAATCAAAACAATGACCATGATCATCTGGCAGACGGTCTTAAGCTTTCCCCACCAGCCCGCTGCAATCACAACGCCGTTGTCCGATGCTACAAGCCGGAAACCGCTTATAATGAATTCCCGGGCAATAATCACGATCACAACCCACGCAGGAATCCTGCCAAGATCAATCAATGCAATCATCGCAGAACAGACAAGCAGCTTGTCCGCAAGCGGATCCATAAATTTTCCGAAATTGGTAACGAGATTATACTTTCTCGCAATTTTTCCATCCAGCATATCCGTGAGACTTGCAACACAAAACAATACAAGTGCAATCCATTTTCCCGCCGGAATACCCGGAACCATCAGAGCCACAAGGAAAAACGGAATCATAATCATACGCAAAATTGTTAATTTATTCGGTAAATTCATCAACGATACCTCCAATCATATCATAAGGGCCAGCCTTCTCTATTTTAACATCCACAATCTGTCCGGACATCAGTTCATAATCGCAGGAAACAAATACCATGCCGTCCACACCCGGTGCATCCCGGTATGTGCGTCCTACATATACATCATCCTCTGCGGAATATCCTTCTATGATAACCCGCATGACCGAACCGACAAACGCTTCATTTTTATCGAGGGAAATCTCCTGCTGCAGCTCCATAATCTCATCTCTCCACTGCTCAGCGAGTGATTCCTCAACCTGATCTTCAAACGAAGCCGCAGGTGTGCCATCCTCACGGGAATATGTAAAGACGCCAACCCGGTCAAGCTCCTGTGTATCCAAAAATGCAAGCAACGCTTCGTGCTCCTCCTGCGTTTCTCCCGGAAATCCTGCAATGAGAGATGTCCGGATTGCAATATCCGGAGCTGCATCCCGCAATTTTTTAATTACTGTCTCAATCGACTTTTTATCTGTGCGCCGCCCCATGCGTTTTAATATCGCATCCTCGCTGTGCTGAAGCGGCATATCAATATAATGCAATAATTTCGGTTCTGTTTTAAAGCACAGAATCAATTCATCGTATATTTCCTCCGGATAACAGTAAAGCAGACGAATCCACCGGATTCCTTCGATTTCCGCAAGCTTCGCTATAAGCTCATGTAATTTCTTCTCACCATACAAATCAACACCATAACAGGTCGTCTCCTGCGCAACAAGCACAAGTTCGCAAATCCCCTGCGATGCCATATAATTTGCTTCCCGAAGCAACTGTTCCATCGGGATACTCCGGTACTTTCCGCGAATCGAGGGAATCACGCAATATGTACAATGCTTGTCGCACCCCTCCGCAATTTTAAGATAACCCATAAATGTACCGGATGTAATAATCTTATCCGATTCGGATATAACCGCCAGACGATTGACGTCATCATATAAGCAGACCGCGTCATTCTTATCGCGTTCCTTCTTATCCTGTAAGGTATGAATGACCTCTAATATCCGATCAAAGCTTGTTGTTCCAAGACATGCATCAATCTCCGGAATCTCCTCACAGATTTCATCCCGAAACCGCTGCGCCAGGCATCCGGTAACAATCAGATATTTCAGCCTGCCCTGCTTTAGCTTTGCCATCTCCAGAATCGTATTGATGCTCTCCTCCATAGCGTCTTTTATAAAGCTGCATGTATTGACAATCACGATATCTGCCTGCTGTTCATCATTTGTAATATTATACTTATGCTTTGCAAGCAGTCCAAGCATTGCTTCACTGTCGCACAAATTTTTGTCACATCCAAGTGACACCATCAGAATATTCATACAAAAGCATACTCCTACTTATCGTTTCATCAGCGCAGATTCCACGCAATTATTCATGAGCATGGCAATCGTCATAGGACCGACGCCGCCCGGCACCGGTGTAATAGCTCCTGCAACCGGTTCCACAGACGCAAAATCGACATCCCCGCAAAGCTTGTTATTGGCATCCCTGTGTATGCCGACATCAATCACGGTTGCACCGTCTTTTACATAGGATGCATCAATCATCTTCGGGCGTCCGATTGCTACAACCAAAATATCCGCCTGCTTACAGATTTCCTTCAGATTTTTTGTCTTTGAATGGCAGATTGTAACCGTTCCATTTTCACGAAGCAGCAAAATTGCCATCGGCTTTCCGACGATATTACTTCTTCCGATTACAACACATTGCTTTCCCTCTATCGAGATATCCGAGCGTTTCAAAAGCTGTATGATTCCAGCCGGTGTACAGGAAACAAAGCCCTGTTTTCCAATGCACAATGAACCGACGCTCTCCGGATGAAATCCATCCACATCCTTCTTCGGCGAGATTGCATTGATAATCTTCTCCTCGTTGATATGCTTTGGAACCGGAAGCTGTACAAGGATTCCATGCACCGTATCATCTGCATTTAAGTCTTCAATAATTGAAAGAAGTTCTTCCTCCGTCGTCTCCTCCGGAAGCTCAAATGCTCTCGATTCGATACCGATGTATGCACACGCCTTTTTCTTGTTGCCGACATATACGGTAGATGCAGGATCGTTTCCAACCTGAATCACTGCAAGACAGATGTTTGTGCCCTCTGCCTTCAGTTTTTCTACCTTCGCTTTTAACTCATCTTTAATCTGCTGCGAGATTTCTTTTCCATTAATCAGTTTTGCCATTATTTCTCCCTTTCATTTATCCTTTACAATAGGCAATTGCGAAACTCATGAAATATATATAATCTACATAATTATGTTTCGCAATTACCTATGTCTAATACAATTATCTATATCTAATGTAATTGTCCCTATCCAATACAATTATCGTACTTATCTTATTAAAACAGGCCGTGTGTCACGCCGGCTTCGTCTACATAGATGCGCTCGGCAGCAGGCGTCTTTGGAAGTCCCGGCATCGTCATGATTGCTCCGGTAATCGCAACTACAAATCCGGCTCCTGCACTTACATATACTTCCCGGATATTCACTGTAAATCCGGTTGGTCTTCCGAGCTTCTTTGCGTCATCCGACAGTGAATACTGGTTTTTCGCCATGCAGACCGGCATAGAGGAAAATCCCATCTCCTCAATCTTATCGATTGCACGTGCCGCTTCCGCACTGTAGGATACTCCGTCCGCACCGTATATCTTCTTTGCAACCGTCTCAATCTTCTCACGGATTGACAGAGAATCTTCATATAATACACGGAAATGACTTTCTTTTGTCTCTAATGTGTTAAGGACAGCTTTCGCAAGCTCAATACCGCCTTCACCGCCTTTTTCCCACACATTTGCAAGTGCAAAATCACAGCCGCGCTTCTCACAAAATTCACGGACAAATTCAAGCTCTGCATCCGTATCTGATACAAACCGGTTTAATGTCACGACAACCGGAACGCCGTAAAGTTTCACATTCTCAATATGCTTTTCAAGATTGACGATTCCCTTTTCAAGTGCTTCCAGATTCTCCGTTCCCAAATCTGCCTTTGCAACTCCGCCATTATATTTTAATGCGCGGACAGTTGCAACAAGAACAACCGCATCCGGCTTTAATCCTGTCATGCGGCATTTAATATCAAAGAATTTCTCAGCTCCGAGGTCTGCGCCAAACCCTGCCTCAGTAATTACATAATCCGCAATCTTTAACGCTGTCTTTGTCGCGCGCACAGAATTACAGCCATGTGCAATATTGGCAAACGGACCACCATGCACCAATGCCGGTGTATTCTCCAAGGTCTGAATCAGATTCGGCTTAATTGCATCCTTCAACAGTGCTGTCATTGCACCGACACATTTTAATTGTCCGGCAGTTACCGGCTCATTATCAACATTATATGCAACGATAATTTTCGACAGACGTTCCTGTAAGTCATGTATATCTTCTGCAAGACAAAGAATCGCCATAATCTCAGACGCAACTGTAATGACAAAGCCATCCTCCCGCATGACTCCGTCTCCTTTTTTTCCAAGACCGACAATCACATTTCGAAGCACCCGGTCATTCATATCCATGCAGCGCTTAAAAACAATCCGTTTCGGGTCGATACGCAGACTGTTTCCCTGATGAATATGGTTGTCCATGACCGCTGCAAGCAGGTTGTTTGCAGATGTGATGGCATGAAAATCTCCGGTAAAGTGCATATTCAAATCTTCCATCGGAACGACCTGGGAATAACCGCCGCCGGCTGCTCCGCCCTTGATACCAAAGCATGGGCCAAGAGACGGCTCCCGGAGTGCAATAACTGTCTTTTTTCCGAGCTTACACATTGCCTGCCCAAGTCCGACTGTAACAGTTGTTTTTCCCTCTCCTGCCGGAGTCGGATTGATTGCCGTCACGAGAACGAGCTTGCCATCCGGATTATTTTCTACAGATTTTATATATTCATCCGACAACTTTGCCTTGTATTTTCCATACAATTCCAAATCGTCCTCTGTCATCCCAAGTGATGTTCCTACCTCTTTGATTGGCAGCATCTCTGCCTGCTGTGCAATCTCAATATCTGTAAGCATATTCTTTTGTCTCCTTTTTCATAAATATTGTTCTACGTAATTTTCAAATTCTTCCATGCTCATCAAAACCTTTCTCGGCTTTGTTCCTTCCTCCGGACCGACAACGCCTGCCTCAGAAAGCTGATCCATAATTCTTGCCGCACGGTTAAACCCGATTTTGTACACCCTCTGTAACATACCGATGGATGCTTTATCCTTTCCGATAATGAATTTACCGGCATCCACAAAGTAATCATCATATTCGGACTCGGTAGCTGCTGCACCGCCGGCCCCTCCGACCTTGGCATTGGCTATCTCGTTGGATATCGCTTCATCATACTGCACTTCGCCGCTTTGTTCTTTTAAGAAATCCACGACATTTGCAATTTCCTCATCCGAGAGAAATGCACCCTGCACGCGAACCGGCTTTGGATATCCGGTCGGGTAAAAGAGCATATCGCCCTTTCCGAGCAGTTTCTCCGCACCATTCATATCGAGTATCGTCCGGGAATCTACACCGGATGAAACGGTCATGGCAATTCTCGAAGGCACATTCGCCTTAATCAGACCGGTAATGACATCCACAGACGGACGCTGCGTTGCAATGACAAGATGAATACCTGCTGCACGAGCAAGCTGGGATAACCGGACAATCGCATCCTCAACCTCACCATGTGCCACCATCATCAAATCTGCAAGCTCATCAACTATAATTACAATCTGTGGCAGTTTCTTTAACTCCTCATTGCCTTCTTCAAGTCCGGTAACACTCTTTACCTTTTCATTATATCCCTGCAGATTACGCACATTGTACTGCGCAAACATCTGATAACGGTTCGTCATCTCTAACACTGCCCAGTTCAAAGCGCCTGCCGCTTTTTTCGGATCTGTCACGACCGGAATCAGCATATGCGGAATGCCATTATAAATGCTAAGCTCCACCTGTTTCGGGTCTACCATAATTAACTTTACATCATCCGGCTTTGCCTTATACAAAATACTCATAATCAGGGTATTGATACAGACGGACTTACCGGAGCCTGTCGCACCGGCAATCAGAAGATGCGGCATTTTAGCAATATCCGCCACAACAACCTGTCCGCTGATATCCTTTCCGACTGCAAAAGCAATATTCGATGGGAATTTTACAAAGTTATCGGATTCCAGCAATTCCCGGAAATATACCGGCTGGCTTTCCTTGTTCGGCACTTCGATTCCGACTGCCGGTTTTCCCGGTATCGGTGCCTCAATACGGATATCCGCAGCCGCAAGATTCAGCTTGATATCATCTGCAAGATTCGTGATTTTGGAGACTTTAACTCCCTGCTCCGGCTGGAGCTCATATCGTGTAACAGACGGCCCGCAGCTGTAATCCGTCACAGTGACATTGACACCGAAATTCTCCAGTGTACTCTTTAGCTTCATCGCAGTTTCACGCACAGAGGCTTCGTTTGATTTGATCCCGCCTCGTTTTCCGCTCTTCAACAAACTGAGCGGAGGGAACTTGTATGGCTTTGCCGGTTTTTCTTCCTGCGTCTCCTGAATCGTCTTCTCGATATTGTCACGTTCCGCAAGCATCTGCTGCTCGGACTCCTTTGTCCTTCTCGGTCTTCGCGCCTGTGTCTCCTGCACCGGCTGTTCTGCAGCTTCCTCTACCGGCTCCTGCACCATCATATCCGCAGGCATCTCCGCATGCAGCGTCTCTGTTTCTGCCTGTTTCTCCTCCTGTGCGGACGCACTCTCCGCAAATTCCGGTTTAGCAAAAAAATCGACGTTTTCTGCATGCTTTTTCTTTTTCAATAAATCAATATCCACATATCCGTCTGCCACATCCTTTGCATCTTGAAGTGTCAGATTCGGATTAAATAAATCCTCCGGTGGAAGCGGCTTTAATTCATGAACTTCCTCGCCCTCCACCTTTCTATTTTTTACTTTTTTCTTTTTCCTCTTCGGTGCTTCCTGCTCTACGCGAATATTATCCAGCTTTGTCCGACGCTTCATCTCGAGCGCAACCTCCGGATCATATTCTTCCTCATCCTCATATAATGCGTCATAGCGATTTTTAAATTGGCTGCCTCGTTCCTTTGCCATCTCCACAAGCGAGACATCCATCACAACAATGATACCGATAATGATTAACAGCGCAATCACAATAACCGCACCCGGTTTTCCAATCAGATTGTATAATATGACCAGCATACCGCCAAGCAGAAATCCGCCGCCCTTTTTCTCATTTGAGCCCATATCATACAGCAGCTTCGCTGTCATATCCTTCGCTCCCGCCGAAAGCTGAAATATAAACGCCGCCGCAATCAAAAACAAACCGACACACAAAACGCGTTTTACAACCTTTTTCTTTGCACCGTTTGAAAGCAGAAATGCAGAAGCTAAAAAGACATAGATCGGAAGCACATACTCTACCACGCCGAACAAGCCAAACATAAACTTCGCAAAAAAGTTTCCAACGACACCGCACCAGCCAAAATTGCTGATAAAGAAAAAGGTACAGACTGCGAGACAGATAAACAGATGTATCTCATCTCTGTGCGCCTGCTCTTTTTGAAGCTCCTGTTTTGTCTTTCTGCCGGATGAACTACTCGCTCTGCACGTCGACCTTGCGGTTGTTTTTGCAGCCGGTTTATTTCCCGTATCTTTTTTGTATGTACTACGATTGTTCGCCGCCACGATACACGCTCCTTGTCCAAAACTGTTTATTTCAAGGCTTCGACACATACGCATAGATAAGATATTTGATATCCATGCATATGTGCCGCAGCTTTTTATCATTTTAAATGCTCATATTGTTCCATTTTACTATTTTTCTTAGCATTTATCAAGTCATATAAACAATTCATTGCCGCGTGTATGCCGCCCATGCGATCAATGATTCCAACTTCCACTGCCTGCCTTCCCACAAGTACCGAGCCGATGTCCTTTGTAAGCTCCTTCGTATTAAACATAATCTCCCGCAGATCTTCCTCCCGGACGGAGCAATGATTCGATGTAAACTCGATGATTCGGTCCTGCATACGCTCAATGTATTCATAATTCTGCGTAACGCCAAGCACAGTTCCGTTCATACGGATCGGATGAACGACCATCGTTGCTGACGGCACAATATATGTCACGTCCCCGGAGACGGCAAGCGGTACTCCGATCGAATGTCCGCCGCCCAAAACAAGGCACACCTTCGGTTTACTTAATGATGCTATCATCTCAGCGATGGCAAGGCCAGCCTCCACATCCCCGCCAACCGTGTTTAACAGAACCATCAGACCGTCAATATCCTCATCATCCTCGACCGCCGCAAGCTGCGGAAGAATATGTTCATATTTTGTAGTCTTAGACGTTGACCCCATATTTTCATGTCCTTCAATCTCGCCGATAATATTTAACAGATGAATCCGGTGATGATACCGGTTTTTATAGAGCGTAATCTGACCGTAATCTGTGATTAAGTTTCCCATTTTTTCCTGCTGATCCTGTTTTTTCTGACATTCCATTGTACCTGCCTGCTGTTTTTCCTGATTAGCCATGTAAAAATCCTCCTGTTTCCTATTTTGAAACTACCTTTTTCTAGTATGCACATTTTAATTGACTTTTATAAGCGCGACATCTATAATAGCAACGCATTGTTTTCTAAAATAAACGAATTTTGAAACAGGAGGTTTTTCATGGCAGAAAAAAATACAAATAAGATCTATATTATCGGACACAAAAATCCGGATACGGATTCCATCTGTTCCTCAATCTGTTATGCCTATCTAAAGCAGCAGATAACCGGTGACGACTATGTGCCGATGCGTGCCGGCGAATTAAACGCCGAGACAAAATATGTATTAAATGCCTTTCAGATGCCGGAGCCTGAATACATGGAAAATGTTTCGACACAGGTAAAGGATGTGGAATATCGTCATTTGGACGGTGTGTCCGGAGAAATCTCCATAAAAAATGCATGGGAAATTTTGAGCGAATCCGGCGCAACGACCCTTCCATCCGTCGATGAATACGACCATCTTACAGGTCTAATTACCGTTCGGGACATTGCCATGACATACATGGAGGTGTATGACAACCGCATCATTGCGACCGCACATACGCCTTATAAAAATATAATCGAAACGCTCTCCGCAGAGCTGATTGTCGGTAATATAAACGACTATGTACACACGGGAAAGGTGCTGATTTCCGCTGCAAATCCGGATATGATGGAAAATTATATTGAAAAAGGAGATATCGTAATACTCGGCAACCGCTACGAATCTCAGCTTTGCGCGATTGAGATGGATGCGCAGTGCATCATCATCTGCGATGGTGCCGTTGTCTCCAAGACGATTACCAAGCTTGCCGAGGACAGAAACTGCTTTATCATCCGGACTCCGTATGACACCTATACGGTTGCCCGTCTTATCAACCAGAGTATTCCTATCCGGCATTTTATGAAGAAATCGAACCTGATTACCTTTTCCACAGAAGATTACATACGGGATATCCGTCCCGTGATGGCAGGAAAAAGGCATCAATATTATCCGGTTTTAAATGAATACGGAAAATATGTGGGACTAATCTCCCAGCGTAACTATTTGAATGCCAATCCGAAAAAAGTCATCTTAGTTGACCACAACGAACATGCGCAGGCGGTAGACGGCATCGAGGAGGTACAGCTTCTTGAAATTATCGACCACCATCGGTTAGGCGGCCTTCAGACTATGAATCCGGTTTACTTCCGAAACCAGCCGCTTGGCTGTACGGCAACTATCATCTACCAGATGTTTCAGGAACATGGGGTTTCGATTCCGAAGCAGATGGCAGGACTTCTCTGTTCCGCCATTATATCCGATACCCTGATGTTCCGCTCCCCGACCTGTACAGCAGTCGATGAACAGACATGCCGTAAGCTTGCAGGACTTGCTGATATTGACATTGATTCGTATGCTGTCTCCATGTTCAATGCCGGAAGCAAGCTGATGGATAAGACGGACGAAGAAATCTTCCATCAGGATTATAAGGTATTTTCATCGGATGATGTAAAATTCGGCATCGGACAGATTTCCGCATTTAACAGTACGATTCTTGACCAGATTCGTCCACGTTTATTAACATACATGGAATCGGTCTTCCACACAGGCGAGGTCGATATGCTGTTCTTTATGTTGACGAACATCTGGAAGGAAGAAACGGAGCTTCTATACTTCGGGGATGCCTCAAAAGAGCTGTTAGAAAAAGCATTTAAACTTGAAAATGTGAGTGATGGCAGCATACATCTTCCGGGAGTTGTCTCTCGAAAGAAGCAGGTCATCCCGCAGCTTGTCAGCGCATTCAACTCCTAATTGTACCTGTCTATCCTATCTATACCGGTCATCTGCAATACAGACTGTTCCGATATATAAAAAATCCGGCACGCCTGTGCCGGATTTTTCAATTATCCTCTTATTTAATTACATATTCAACACGATTTCATTTTCATCTGCAAGCTCTGACACGGAAACATAATTGTCCGCTTTTTCCCTGCCATTTACAATCATACTTGTAAATCCGCTTTCTGCACCATTTGGATTTTTCACAATGATGTGGAGCTTCTTTCCACGGAAATCCTTGTCAATTTCAAATTCCTTCCAATCAGATGGTACGGACGGTGCGATACGAAGCCCGTCAAAGTCCGGACGCATACCGAGAATACCTTCCACACAGCCTACCATCACAGTGGATGCTGTACCTGTCAGCCAGTGTACATGCGCCCTTCCCTCAAATGCACTCTCAGAGCTTTCCGTAAACTGTCCGTGACAATATGGCTCCAGCTTACGAATCTCCGCCTTGTCATTCATGGAAGCAGGAGAACTCTCCGTAAAATACTCAAATGCCCGATTACCATGTCCCATCAAAGACTCTGCCAATATGATCCAGCCCTGCGGCTGTGAGAATATACCGCCATTTTCCTTTGTGGACGGATTAAAGAGCAACATAAGCGCTCCCTCAAACGCATGGTCAACATAGGACGGTGCCATCAGACGCACGCCGTATGGCGTGTTAAGTTCACGGTGCACAGACTCGAGTGCTTTCTCTGCCTGCTCCCTGCTTGCCAGACCACTGATGACTGCCCATGACTGTGGATTCAACCACATATTTGCCTCCGGGTCATGCTTTGAGCCGATTACCATTCCATCCTCCTTGAAACCACGGATGTAACGGTCATCCTCCCAACACAGCTTCTGAATGATGTCACCAAGCTCCTTCTGAATCTTGTCTAAATATCCAATCTCCTCCGTATCCTGCTTTTTCTCAGCAAATATACGAAGAATCGTCATAGCATAATAAAGCTGCATCGCAACGAATGTGGACTCGCCCTTCTTTCCGAGACGAAGACAATCGTTCCAATCTGCATGTAAGCCTGCCGGCATATTATGATTTCCAAGATGATTCATCGAAAAATCAATCGCTCTTTTTAAATGCTCATATACGGTTCCTTCTCCATTATTTGCAAATGGAATAACCTCATCCATAAAGGATACATTTCCGGTCTCGGTAATATACTTATATACGGTCGGGAATAACCACAGTGCATCGTCCGCACGGTATGCCGGATGTCCGGTCGCACGCACATAAGATTCATCATCCGGCGTGTCCTCATGTCCCGCATTATGATTGAACTTTACGAGCGGAAGTCCGGCTCCGTTATCCACCTGCGCGGAAAGCATAAACCGAATCTTCTCAAGCGCCATCTCAGGTGCAAGATGAATCACACCCTGAATATCCTGCACAGTATCACGATAACCGTAGCCGTTTCGCAGACCGCAATAGGAAAACGATGCCGCTCTTGACCATATAAATGTCATGAAACATTGATATGCATTCCATGTGTTTATCATAGCATTAAAGGACTCACTCGGTGTCTTTACCTGGAAATGAGACAGCTTGCCATGCCAATAGTCTTTCAGTTCCGCAAGCTCCTTTTCTGTCTGTGCGGAGACATCCGCATAGCTCTCCATAACCGCCTGCGACAGCTCATCACATTTCATACCCAAAACAAAGGCAATCTCCTTTGTCTCTCCCGGTGCCAGTGTAATCTTTGTCTCAAGCGCACCACAAGCGTTGCCGTTATAATTTAACTGATTGCCACAGTCACCATTGATGACGCTGATTGGATTTGCATATCCATGGTATCTGCCGAGGAATGCCTCCTTATCGCCGCAATAGCTTGCGACCTCTGCACCTGCCAAGCCGAAAAATCTAGTAAATGCCACGCTTCCGTTGACGGCAGTACCCTTATTGACATTTTCATTGATAACCTGCTTAATACGGTTTCCTAAAAAATAGGTTCTTGTGATGAACAATGTATACTGCAAATTCACCTGATCCTGCTCATAATTATTATCATTTGTAAACTCACAATATCCAAATACGGAAAGATTCCGCGGTCTGACAGAATTATTCGTGACCTTCAATCTCCAGACCTCATGTGTTTTATCGAGCGGTACATAGTAAAGTACATCAGAGGAAATACCCACATAATCTGCCTTCATATAAGTATATCCTGTTCCATGATGGCACTCACTTTTATAGCTGTCCAAATCCTTTCCGACCGGCTGCCATGACGCAGACCAGAAATCCTGACTGTCATTGTCCCGCAGATAAATATATCTGCCCGGCTGGTCAAAATTGTTGAACACATAACGCAAAATTCTTCCGTTTGCACCGGATTTTTCAAAGCTGTAACCACCGGCATTGTTGGAAATAATGGCACCATACTCCGGCGAACCTAAATAGTTCGCCCACGGTGCCGGTGTGTCCGGTCTGTCAATGACATATTCTTTATTCGCCTCATCAAAGTATCCGTATCTCAACAGGCTACCCTCCTAATATTTATAGTTTCTACTGCTCTGCATCCTTTAAGCTCAGGCTGATCTTACCCATGCGGTCAACCTCAAGCACCTTTACCTTTACAACATCGCCGATGTTGACAACGTCCTCAACCTTCTCGACACGGTGATCTGCAAGCTTGGAAATATGAATCAATCCATCCTTATTCGGTGAAAGCTCCACAAATGCACCAAAGTTCATAATACGAACAACCTTACCCTCATACGTCTTACCGACTTCAATCGGGTCAACGATGGAACGGATAATCTTCAACGCTTTATCCATGCCTGCCTGATCTACGCCGCAGATAAATACATTTCCATCATCATCAATATCAATCTTAACACCTGTCTCCTCAATGATTGCATTGATTGTCTTACCGCGCTGACCGATGATTTCACCAATCTTCTCCGGATCAACCTTTGTCTGAATAATCTTCGGTGCAAACTCACCAACAGTTGCTCTCGGTGCGGAAATTGCAGGCTTCATACATGTATCCATAATAAACAGTCTTGCCTCACGGCATCTTGCAATTGCGCCCTCTACAATCGGACGTGTCAAGCCGTGAATCTTGATATCCATCTGAATTGCCGTGATACCCTCTGTCGTACCGGTTACCTTGAAGTCCATATCTCCGAAAAAGTCCTCAAGACCCTGGATATCGGTAAGCAATACATAATCATCATCCGTATCCCCTGTCACAAGACCACAGGAAATACCTGCAACCATCTTCTTAATCGGCACACCGGCTGCCATCAATGACATACAGGAAGAACATGTGGATGCCATAGATGTAGAACCATTTGACTCAAATGTCTCTGATACGGAACGGATTGCATATGGGAATTCCTCCTCACTCGGAAGTACAGGAAGCAATGCGCGCTCTGCAAGTGCTCCTTGTGCAATCTCTCGACGTACCGGTCCGAGTGACGGCTTTGTCTCACATACTTAGTAGGATGGGAAATTGT
>CAZLZH010000044.1:0-18521 GCA_964563955.1 uncultured Bacteroides sp.
CTGCATTCTGCAAGCTTCTTTCTGATTGCTCCGTTCCCTTTATCCACTTATTATAACTTTATATATTCCCCACATATTCGGTATACGTTTCCCCTATCTTATGTTTGTATGTAAGCATTTCCCCACTCAAAAATCCTACACCTCAAATCATAATAAATCAATATTTATTTACATTTTTTCCTTCGATTGTTGTTTCCTGTACCAGCCTCCCGATTACAAATGCCGCCAAATCACAAAGATTTAAAATCATACCCACCTTTAGGATTTAGCAC
This sequence comes from uncultured Bacteroides sp., assembly GCA_964563955.1. Taxonomy (GTDB): domain Bacteria; phylum Bacillota; class Clostridia; order Lachnospirales; family Lachnospiraceae; genus Coprococcus_C. The sequence goes on from CAZLZH010000044.1 coordinate 273, forward strand.
CATATCGCAAAGCTGTACTCAATATTCCATATCAAGAATTTTTCTCAATTAGAATCCGTAAACGGCATACAAACCGTACCGCCAAGCAGCTCCGTCTCATCTTCATTATGGGTTATTACAATGCAGGTCTTACCCTTTGTCCGCTCTTTCACATATGCAATCGTTTTTCGTTTTGTCTCCGCATCCAGCCCCTGAAACGCCTCATCCAGGATGATGCAATCCGCATCATACAAGACAGCCCGCAAAAGTGCGATTCGACGCTTCATTCCCCCGCTTAACGTCTCCACGTTCTGCCTTAGCTCCTCCTCCGTGATTCCAACCAGTGAAGCCTCGCTGCAAACCTTTTCCCAAAGTGCCTGTCTCCCCATTTTCCTCGCATCAAGAACAAGCGCAATATTTTCATACGCGGAAAATCCGAAGCACAGACGATTCTCCTGAAATACAACCGCTGCCCGTTCCGGCATCCCAACTACACATCCGGCATCCGCTTTCTCAAGACCGAGCATAATCCGTGCGAGCGTTGTCTTTCCGCAGCCTGACGCCCCCATAATAACCGTTGTCTCTCCAACCGCAAATGTCAGATTCAGATTCCGAAACACACACGTTTCTCCATATGTTTTTGTCAGATTCTGAATTTCGATTTTCATACAGTCTCTCCACCCGTTCCTTTGTTCAGACAGCGGCACAAAATTGCCATAAACACCTTTTCAGATATCACACTAAGCAAAACAATGATAACTGTCCATGCCAGCAAATCATCCGTATCCAGATAGATTTTTGCCGTGTAAAGCATCTTCCCGATAGAATTGTTCGGCACACCGATAACCTCCGCTGCAATTCCTGCTTTCCACGCCATACCGGTCGTGACCCTGCACGCCGAAATCAAAAACGGTGCCAGCTTCGGAAGCGTGACATAGCGAAAACACTTGTACCACGGCAAATGAAACACCTCCGCCATCTCAAGCATTTCCTGATTCTCCGTCCGAAGCCCCGTCAGAACATTTTGAAATATAATCGGGACTACAATTAAAAAAGAAATAAATACCGATAGATTCCTGGATGAAAGCCATATCAGACATATGATGACAAACGACGCAACCGGAACACTGCGAATCGTTGCCATCCACGGCCAGAGCATCGTCTCCACAAGAGGAAATCTCGCAGCCAAAAAAGCCAAAAGAATCCCTGTCAAAAGCCCGAGCAAAAAGCCTCCGGCAATATGAAAAAATGAAAACCAGATTGTCTGTGCAAACCCATCCACCTGCCAGATTGTGACAAGCCGCTTCAAAACAGCTACCGGTGTCACAAGCAAAATCTTTTGGTCTATTAAAATTGCCGCAATTTCCCAAAAAGCGAGTGCAGCAACAACCGCACCCACTTTTTTTAACACCTGTTTATAATCCATAATAAAAATCATCCTCCGGAAGACTGCCGCCGACAGATGCCGGATTTTCATCAAACAAAATCTTAAGATAGCCGCCTACACGCGCTTTCATTTCCTGTCCTCGTAAAAATGTCAGATGACAGCTTGGAATCGCCTTCTCCGCAATCGGTGCCTTTGCCACAATACCATAAGAAGCAATCCATTCTGCTGCCTGCGCCGCATTATCATTCGTGTAATTCAAGGAAGCCTCATACTCCTCCAAAAACGTTTCCACTGCATCCGGATTTTCCTCAATAAATGAAGTCCTTGCCACGACGACACCTGTTATAATGTCGGAATCACTCTCAACCTCTGCCCATGCATCGTTCAAATCAATCGCAATGCGCAGTCCTTCCACCTGATTCATGGTTGCCGTTGCAAACGGCTGTGGCAGCATAGCAATCGCGCCTTCATCATTTGACACATAAGAAAGTGCCTCCGTCGTATCTGCACACCACCGGATTGTAAGGTCCTTATCCGGATCGATTCCGTTTTCCTTTAAAATATGCCGAAGTGTATATTCCGGTGTTGCGCCCTGACCGGTTGCATACAACGTCCTGCCTGCCAAATCCGCTATCCTCTGAATACTCTCACCACGCTCCACGATGTTCAGCACGCCAAGCGTATTGACGGCAATCACCTGCACTCCGCCATCCGTATTATTGTAAATCACGGCTGCAAGATTGGACGGCACAGCCGCAATATCAATCTCACCCTTTGTGAGCGGTGCCACAAATGTAGAAGGGTCTGTTGATAAATCGGCGAACTCATACACATTCTTTGTATTTCCGTCCTCGGCATCCTTCATGAGCTTTACCATACCCATTGCCGTCGGTCCGGACATCGCACCGACACGCACCACAGCCGATTTTTTCACTTCCTCCTGTTTTTTAACGCATCCTGCAAGTAAGGTACATACCATGACAAATACGAAAAGCAATGACAATACTCTCTTACTGATTTTCATCGTTCTCTCCTAACTCTAAACTATACGCATTGCAAGCATGTTACTGCAAGGCATTTTCATTCTTCCTCTATATGTTCACAGCCCTGTGCAATAATCGTGCGGACATGGTCATCCGCAAGAGAATAGAAAATAGATTTTCCGTCCCGCCTGTTTTTCACAAGCTTGTTCTGCTTCAAGATGCGAAGCTGATGTGAGATTGCAGACTGCGTCATACCCAGAGCTTCCGCAAGATCACAAACACAGACCTCCGCCTCAAACAATACGAACAGAATTCGTATTCTCGTCGAATCTCCAAACACCTTAAACAATTCTGCCAGATCATACAGTTCTGTCTCATTCGGCATCTTTTCATTTACAATTTTTAATAACTCCTTGTGGACTTCATGCGTCTCACAACATTCAATCATTTTCTGCATGTCTTCCTCGTTTCCGAAAGCTGTAATTCCTACAATTTTTTTACGAACAGTGCGCGGATTGCATTTAATACCGCAAGCACCATCACTCCTACATCCGCAAAAATTGCAACCCACATATTTGCGATACCGACTGCACCAAGCAGCAGACAAATCAGCTTAATTCCGATTGCAAAATAAATATTTTGATATACGATACGGATGCACTTTTTTGAAATGCGGATTGCCTTTGCAATCTTTAATGGATCATCATCCATCAAAACCACATCTGCCGCCTCGATCGCTGCATCTGAGCCAAGCGCCCCCATCGCAATTCCGACATCTGCACGCGAGAGCACCGGTGCATCATTGATACCGTCACCCACAAATGCAAGTTTATCCTTTTCATGCTTCTGCGTCAAGAGCTGTTCCACTTTTTCTACTTTATCCGAAGGGAGCAATTCACCATATACTTCATCGATTTGCAGTTCCTCTGCCACATGCTGTGCTACGGATTCTGCATCTCCCGTAAGCATAACCGTCTTTTGGATACCTGCCTTTTTTAGCGCACGAATTGCCTCTCCCGCATGTGGCTTTAACACGTCTGATATCAATATATGTCCGGCATACAGACCATCAACGGCAACATGCACGACCGTTCCCACATGATGACATTCCTGATAGTCGATAGAAAGCCGCTCCATCAGCTTCGCATTTCCGATTGCAACCTGTTTCCCGTCTACCCTTGCGGTCAATCCATGTCCGCCGATTTCCTCCACATCACTGACAAGGCTTTTATCAATCCGCTTTCCATATGCCCGTTGCAGGCTCTTACTGATCGGATGATTGGAGTAGCTCTCCGCATAAGCCGCATATCGAAGCAATTCTTCATCTTCAAGCGGACTATGATGGATACCACTCACCTCAAAAACGCCCTTCGTCATCGTGCCTGTCTTGTCAAATACGACCGTCCTTGTCTGCGCCAGCGTCTCAAGATAACTCGAGCCCTTTACAAGCACACCCTCCTTGCTGGCACCGCCGATTCCGGCAAAAAAGCTGAGCGGAATACTGATAACAAGCGCACACGGACAGCTGATAACCAAAAATGTGAGAGCACGGTAAATCCAGACAGGCCATGCGGGCGAAGTCTTCCATATCAACATTCTGAAAATCGGCGGAAGAATTACAAGTGCAAGTGCGCCAAAGCAGACCGCCGGTGTATATACTCTCGCAAACTTTGAAATAAAGTTTTCTGATTTTGATTTTTTAGAGCTTGCATTTTCTACAAGCTCCAGAATCTTTGACACTGTGGACTCTCCAAATTCGCGGGTCGTCTTTATCCTCAGCAGACCGGTCATATCAATACATCCACTGATAATTTCATCCCCTGCGCAGACCTCACGCGGCACGCTCTCCCCGGTAAGCGCACTTGTATTTAAGGATGCGGTTCCTTCCACCACAATTCCATCAAGCGGAACCTTTTCGCCCGGCTGTACCACAATGATTGTGCCAATCTCCACTTCATCCGGGTCAACCTGTTCCAAATTTCCATCCTGCTCGATATTCGCATAATCCGGACGGATATCCATAAGCTCGCTGATATTTTTCCGGCTTCTTCCAACTGCATAGCTTTGGAACAGCTCTCCGACCTGGTAAAACAGCATAACCGCAACGCCCTCAGCATATTCACCGAGAGCAATCGCGCCAACCGTTGCAACTGCCATCAGAAAATTCTCGTCAAACACCTGCCGGTTTAAAATGCCCTTGCCTGCCTTTTTTAAAATGTCATACCCTATGATCAGATATGGTATCATATAAAGCGCCAACTTTAGGTAACCAACAACCGGTACAAAATGAACAATCACCAACAATACCGCAGCAAGTATAATCCGAACCAGCACCTTTTTCTGTTTCTTACTCATATCCGTCTCTCCTTTTCTCTATCTCATAAACTCATAAATAAGCGTTTGCGAAACTCATGAATTGGTAATTGTGAAACGCTTAGATATATATTCATATATTTCGATATCCATTCATTTCATATGCGATGTATTGAAACTAAGTAGTTCTAGATGTTCTGATATATAAATTACAAAACATACGCAACCGCCACCAATGAGCCCTCCATGGCTCGTGGTGGCTTGCTTGAACATCGTGTTCAAGCATTGCTATTTCTTTTACAGAACATCAAGAACTTCTAAGTTCCAAACATATGCATATTTCATGAACAGATATCGAAATATATGAATACAAATAATCTCATTACTTTTCAAAATTACCGAATCAAATAAATGAGAGTTTTACAACCTTCTTATATATAAATTTCGCAATCGTCTTCGACCTTTTTGCAGTTTTTCAGGACCTCCTTCATGACTGTCTTTGGATCCTGTCCATCCTCAAACTCGACGATCATTTTTAATGTCATGAAATTAACCGTAGCATCTTTTACTCCGGCAGTATGCTTTGCTGCATCCTCCATCTTGTTTGCACAGTTTGCGCAATCCACCTCGATTTTATACGTTTTCTTCATACATGCTCTCCCTTCAAAATAATTTAGTCATAGCATTTCCGTTTAATTATATATGAACAATTATTCATATGTTTGTTTTATTATAACACAAATTTTACCACTGTCAACAAAAAAAGGAACGAATTAAATTCGTTCCTTTTTCATATCTATAAACTTATGTGCCTGTAACGTGCTGAGAAATGTGACAACACGGTCCAGCATCCGTTCCGCCTCGTCCGGAAACTGCCGTTTCATTGCATCCACAATCTGTCCGACTGTATGAACCCCGTCAATCTCCTTCCACACAACCGTTCCGTATGCATCGAGAGAAATATGACTAACACGAGGCTTGTGAAAAAATGTCTGTGCAATTTTGTTTGCGAGTCCTTTATTTTCCACATCAATGACAACTCTGCCGTCCTCATCCTCCGTCCACGGCCGGCTCTGTGACCGGACAGGCACCTCATCCAGATAGTTGCCCGTCACAATTCTTGTTCGTTTCATGACTCAGCCTTCTCCTTCTTTTTTCCGTTTCTTGAGGTAAACAGAATCATCGTCACAATCAGAATTGCAAAGGCGATACAGCTTCCCGGCACTCCGAGACTGAAGCCCTTTGCGGAAAGGTCAATCTTAGAACCGATTCCGACAACCGCGAATACCGCAAGTAAAATACCAATCAAGCCCTCACCCGCAATCATACCTGAGGCAAATAATACACCATCGCTTATATTTTCCTGACGTGTTTCCTCACTCTTCATCTTGCGTTTCTCATACCACAGACGAACCAGACCACCAATCATAATCGGGGTTGAAAGATGAATCGGCAAATACAAACCGATTGCAAACGGCAAAACCGGTATTCCGACAATCTCAACTACAACGGCAATAAACACACCGATAAAAATCAATCCCCACGGAAGATCGCCGCCCATAACACCTTCAACAACCATCTTCATAAGTGTCGCCTGCGGAGCCGGAAGCTCAGAGCTGCCAAACTGCCATGCGGCATTTAACAAATACAGCACCCCTCCGATTGCCAGACCGGAAAAGACGACTCCAACCAATTCTCCAACCTGCTGTTTTACCGGTGTCGCTCCGACAATATAGCCTGTCTTTAAATCCTGGGATGTATCTCCCGCCATAGCAGCCACGATACAGATTACCGTTCCGATTGCAATCGCTGCTGTCATACCCTTTATACCGGTATTTCCGGTTGCCTTTAATATAAAAGTTGCTATCAACAATGTAGCAATCGCCATTCCGGATACCGGGTTATTCGATGAACCCACAAGTCCAACCATTCGCGCACTGACTGTTGCAAAGAAGAAACCAAATACAACAATAATCACTGCTGCGAGCGGATTAATCGGAATCGCAGGAACAAGACAAAGTACCAATACTACACATACAATTCCAATGAGTACAAATTTCAACGGCATATCTTTTTCTGTACGCTTGATACCGCCATTTTTACCGTAACCCATGATTGCCTTTTTAAATGTAGACACAATCAACGGCAGTGTTTTTATAAGACTCATAATACCGCCCATTGCAACAGCACCGGCTCCGATATAGCGTACATAGCTGCCCCACAAGGTTCCTGTATCAAGCGTGCTGATTGCCTGTGTTGCCGGGAACATGATATTATCCCCGCCAATCAACACAATCGCAGGCATAATAACAAACCATCCGAGTACGGCACCACCTAACAGATAAGACGCAACTCTCGTACCACAAATATAACCAACACCGACCAATGCCGGTAAAACATCGATACCGATTCCCGAACCCTTATATGCCGGTATCGTCCAATCCACTTCACTCGGAAACAGCTTCAAGCCATCTGCAATAAACTTGTAGAGAGCTGCAATCCCCAATCCGCTGAATACCTTTTTTGATTTATCTCCGCCTTGTTCTCCTGCCAACAATACCTCAGAACACGCAGTTCCCTCCGGAAACGGAAGCACTCCATGCTCCTCCACAATCAGTGCTGTACGAAGCGGAACCATAAAGAACACTCCGAGAACGCCTCCGCAGATTGCAAGAATTGCAATCGTAAGAAATGATGGTGTCGAAATCGCATCGCTTTCCTCCGCCCACATAAACAACGCCGGCAATGTAAATATCGCACCTGCCGCAAGTGACTCTCCGGCAGAGCCGATCGTCTGTACCATGTTGTTTTCCAAAATGGAATTTTTCTTTAACATAAAACGGATAATTCCCATTGAAAGTACCGCTGCCGGTATCGACGCAGATACCGTCATACCTACGCGAAGTCCAAGATACGCATTGGCGCCGCCAAATACAACGGCTAATAAAACACCCAGTATCACGGATGTAACCGTAAATTCCGGAACTACTTTATCACTTGGAATATACGGTTTAAATTCTTCCTTTTTTTGTTCTGTCTGGCTCATCACAAACTCCTCTCTATCTGACAGTATAGTTCTTTAACCATACCATATTTTTCTACATCTTTCAACAATCAAACATAAGAAAATGGCTCACAAATCGCTTTCCTGCTTAGTTTATACATTTTCCATATTTTTCATTCTCTCTTATATAAAACTACATTGCGTCGTTGACGAAGCCATTCTAATTTGTGTATAATATAGACAATAAACTTTAAAAAAAATTATATAAACATATCGTATAATCAAACAAAAAAGGAGTGATTTACATGAGCAAACAAACTATCATTTCCATCAGCCGCGAATACGGAAGTGGCGGTCATATCATTGCAGAAGAGCTATCTAAAAGTCTGAATCTTCCTCTCTACGACCGCAATATCTTATCTGAGATATCAAAAGAAAAAGGACATCCTGACGAAAGATATCATAAATATGATGAAAAAGCCCCAAATCCGTTTTTGGCAAGAAGTGTGCTCGGACAATCCAATTCTGTTGAGAAAATCGTTGCAGAACTCCAGTTTGATTTTATACGTAAAAAAGCAAAGGATGGGGAATCCTTTATCGTCCTTGGCCGGTGTGCGGAAGAAATCCTTCGAGGAACGGAAGGACTGATCTCCATTTTTCTTCTCGCGGATCCGGATACAAAGCTCAAGCATATTATGGATAAATTTAACTTAAGCAAAAATGATGCCCTAACAAAGATAAAGCGCCATGATCGAAACAGAAAATTATATCACAATACCTACTCCTCACATAAATGGGGCGATTCCCGTGCATATGACCTCTGTATCAATACGAGCCGTCTCGGGTTCAAGGAAACGACGGACGAGCTTCTTCATTACATACAATTTCGTATGGAACATTAAAAAATCCCTGCTCCGTAAATCAATTATTTACGGAGCGGGGATTTTTTTAATTAGCCTGTCTTTTATCTCCATCTTCGCTTTCTCTTGTATCGGTAATTTTTCTTTTTATTTTCAAAATATGTCTGTGTCTTTTCAATCAGCAATGTCAGATACCGGAACACGGACTCTGCCGCAAATCCGATTACAATCATGAGCAGCACACACCGATTCGCCATATCGCTCAGCGCAAACAACCGTTTTAAAAAGATCCCCGAAAAGGTAAGTCCAAACAGGCTGAATAATATGACACCATATTTCATCTTTGTGAGCGGCTGACTGATTTTAATTAAAATCATGAACCCGACCACAGAGAGCACCATCGTGGCAGCAGTACCGATGCTCTGCTGTGACAAAGCAAAAACCTGTCCGCAGACAACCAGGGTTCCAACCGCAATCACATCGGTCAATCCACCCGGCAGTGCCTTCAACATAACATTGGATATAAAATGCCCCTGTATGCGTTCCTTGTTTGGTTCGAGTGCCAGTAAAAAGCCGGGTAAACCGATTGTAAACATACTAATCAACGATACCTGCGCCGGTTCGAGCGGATATGTTATCATAAAAATCATCGAAAAGACAGCCATCAGCAATGAAAATATATTTTTGACAAGGAACAGGCTGGCAGACCGCTGCACATTATTTACAACGCGCCGTCCCTCATAGACTACATCCGGCATATGCGCAAAATCCGAATCCATCAAAACGACCTGTGCCGCCTGCGCAGTCGCCTCGCTTCCGGATGCCATCGCCACACTGCAATCCGCATCCTTCATCGCCAATATATCATTGACGCCATCGCCGGTCATCGCCACCGTATGATTTTTACTTTGCAATGCCTTGACAAGCAGCTGCTTTTGCTTTGGTGTCACACGTCCGAACACTGTATAACGCTCCACGGCATCCCGAAGCTTTGCCGCAGAGTCAAGCGTTGTCGCATCCACATACTCTGACGCATTTTCAATCCCCGCCTGCATAGCAATCTCAGAAACCGTTGCCGGATTATCACCGGAAATTACTTTAATCTTCACATCCTGTGCTTTAAAATATTCAAATGTCTTTTTTGCATTCTCCCGAATCGGATTGGATAAAACGACATACCCAAGCGGAATCGCATGTGCAGTCAGACCTTTTTTTACATCCTTACCTTCATATTTTGCAAACAAAAGCACGCGGTTTCCGCCCTTTGTATATTCTGCAATCTCCTCCTTAATTAAGGAAAACTCATCCCGCATAATAAACTCCGGCGCCCCTAACAGATATGTTCCATCCGAAAATGCAACACCTCCATATTTTGTTGTCGAGGAAAACGGAAACACCTCTAAGGCAACTCTGTGTGTAACCCCCGCCTGCTCCTGATGGTTTGCATACTCACGAAGAGCCTCAATCGTCGCATTATTATCCGTTGATGCCAATGTATAATCCGTAAGAAGCGTGCAAAATTCCTCTGGTGACTTTACCGTATTCTCCGCAAGCTTGCTGCACGCAATCTGCTTAATTTTCATGGTAGGCTCTGTAATCGTACCGGTTTTATCTACACAAAGCACATCGACGCGCGCCAGAGCCTCGATGCTTTTCATATCGTGCAACAGCACCTTTTTCTTTGCAAGCTTCATGGTGCTGAGTGCAAGTGCAATCGTTGTGAGAAGATATAACCCTTCCGGTATCATTCCGATAATTGCCGCAACCGTAGATGTGACACTTCTTCGTATCGTCTCATGATTGACAAAATGGCTTTGGTAAAACAATAAAAGTCCGATCGGTATAATCACAATACCGACCCACTTCACAATCTGATTTATGGAGCGTATCATCTCCGACTGTTCACCGCTTCCCATTGACTTTGCCTCTTTCGCAAGCTTAGAAATATAAGATTCAGCTCCTACCTTTTCAAGTCTTGCGTAGCACTGTCCGGACACGACATAGCTTCCGGAAAAAAGTGGATTCCCACTCGTTTTTTCCACCTCGTCAGCCTCACCGGTCAATAGTGATTCATTGACCTGTACATTACCGGAAAGCACAACCGCATCCGCACAAATCTGATTCCCCGACTCCAAAAAGATGACATCATCCTTGACGAGCTGATCCGTCGAAACGCGCTGTCTCTCTCCGTTACGCACTACCGTTGCATGCGGTGCATTTAACAGATTCATCTTTTCAAGCGTCCGTTTTGCACGTATCTCCTGCACGATTCCAATCAATGTATTGCCGACTACAATCGGCAAAAATGTCAGATTACGGAAGGAGCCGACTAAGCAGAGAAGCACCGTGATAACAAGAAATATCAGGTTAAAATAAGTAAATATATTCGTTAAAATTATTTCCTTTGTCGTCTTGCCTGTCGATATGTCTGCCTCATTTGTGAGTCCTTTTTCGATGCGCTCCTGCACCTGTGAATCTGTAAGCCCCAAACAGGCTGTCATCTTGACATCTGCATTTGCAATTCCCATATGTCCTCCTTTCCGACCTCGTATTTAGAGAGGCATTTTGCTAACTTCTACTCATATTCTAAGCACCCATATTAGCACACCATTATTTGACAAGCAATGCAAAAAGTATGAAAATTATGTTAATTCTTCCCTTAATCTACCACCAGTCACTATCCCATAAAATTGTGAACGGTCCGTCATTTTCTAGCGAAACCTTCATATCTGCGCCAAATTCTCCGCATTGCACTGTTCCAAATACTTCTCTGCATTTATCCTTAAAATATTCGTATAACGCATTTGCAAAATCCGGAGTGCCCGCCTTCACGAAGCTCGGACGATTCCCTTTTTTGCAATCTGCGTAGAGGGTAAATTGCGAAACAACCAGAACCTCTCCTCCGACGTCGGAGATGGATAAATTCGTCTTCCCTTCCGCATCCTCAAATATACGAAGACCTGCAAGCTTCTTCACATAACGGTCTGCCATTTCCTCGGTATCTCCGTCTGCCACACCGAGAAATACAAGCAGTCCTTTTCCAATCACGCCGATTTCTTTTCCATCCACTTTTACACTCGCATGATTCACCCTTTGAATTACAATTCGCATCCTATTTCCTCCTGCTGTATGTGAGATTTATTCCTCTTTTGTTTCTACCACAGTTTTTTATTTTTTGCCACCATTTTCGCTTATAAAATGTAAAAAAACATATACTAAAACATATAACTATTATTGCCTATTACGGAGGTCGCTATGTCCAGAAAATCATATTTGATACGATATATCATCCTATCTATATTGGGGGTTTTACTGCATTTTACTTACGATTGGTCAGCAAACAGCCAACTGATCGGGCTATTTTCTCCTGTCAACGAATCTGTCTGGGAACACCTGAAGCTGCTCTTTTTCCCGATGCTGTTCTTAACGATTTTTGATTATTTTTTTCTGCGTGCAGACAGACCCGAGGAATTTCTGCCTGCAAGAACACGCGGAATACTGACCGGTATGGCATTTATTATCATCGCATTTTATACTATTTCCGGTGTGATTGGAAAATCCTTCGCCATAATTGATATTATCATCTACTTTATAAGCATTTATATCGTATTTCGAACCGAGCAAAAGCATTACAAGGAGTTCCGTATCTTATCTGACATTCTCGCGGTTCTGATATTGGCGATTTTGGCAATTTTATTTTTTATATTTACAAATAACCCGCCTTCACTCGGAATCTTTTACACCCCGTAAGGCATACTTTTACAATAAACTTGCAGCTTTGTTACATTTTCGATACAGCTTTGATGCAATCCCTCCTTATACTGAGTCCTGTTACAAGCAGATTCTATGAGCATGCCACTCGACCTAAGGAGGATTATATGACTACACTGAATATCCAAACGAGTGCCTTAGAGCACAATCTGAAAATTATAAAGAAACTGACGCCCAATTCTGAAATCATTGCCGTTTTAAAAGGCAACGGATATGGACTTGGACTTTGCAAATTCGCTGCTTTTTTACATTTACACGGAATCCGGCATTTTGCCGTAACCGACCTTGCAGATGCCGTGGCGCTCCGAAAAAACGGGATTGAGGATGAGGTACTGCTCATGTCACCCATTTACAATTCAGAGGATATTACGACCGCCATAAAATATGATATCACACTTTCCATTACAAGCAGGGAGTGCGGACTTGCAATTGAAGCAACTGCCGCATATAAAAATCATTTTTCCGTGCATGCACACCTGTGTATCGACACCGGCTTTGGCAGATACGGCTTTCTAAGCGACAATGAAGCGACACTTTCCGAAATCACAGATATGGTACATGACATGTCGCATGTACAGATTACCGGCATTTTTTCCCATTTCTATGCAGCGGCCTGTCGCAATGAGCGCTGCGTACATAAGCAATTTCAGGAATTCTGCCGGCTCTGTGACACGCTGCAGGATTCCGGCATCACAATCGGCACACGACATATATCTTCCTCCTCTTCCATGGTTCGTTTCCCAGACATGAATCTGGATGCCGTCCGCATCGGCTCCGCCTTTCTCGGGCGGCTCGCCATACCAAATGACTTCGGATTTCAGGATGTATGCAGCCTTTCTGCCTGTGTGGATGATATCTATAATTTACCAGCCGGACACAATATCGGCTATGGGAATGACTGTCGATTGTCAAAGCCTGCCACAACAGCCGTTATTTCCGCAGGCTACTATCACGGACTCGGTTTGGAACGGGAGGCCTCACTAAAAAAGCACCCATACTCACCACTTCGGATTGCCCGCCTAATCAAGCGCTCCTACACAAAAAAGCTCCCGTCCGCCATATTCGAAGGACATATTTTACCGATTCTCGGACAAATCAGTATGAATTCCGTCATCGTCGATGCCTCCGGCTGTCCGCTGTCCGTGGGGGATTTTGTAACCTTTCCAATCAATCCGCTTTTTGTAAACAGTGCAATTCCACGCGTCTACACATAAAAACGGATTTGCCCATACCTGACAAATCCGTTTTTCCTAATTCTCATATTGATTGATTTTTAATCCATTTACGAGAAGCTCATCATTGATTTCAATGACAATGCAATTTCTGCCGTCAATCTTCCTTACTTCAATCGCATCCGTACATTCCATCGGTAACGAGACCTCCGTCTTGCCGGATTTTATTTTCAACTTATTGCTGCCTGCAAACACATTGCTCATCAAAACCTCGCCATTTTCCTCTGTCTGTTCCTCAAAGGTCTTTTTGAAGGTTTCTATCTCCTCGCCCGAAAATCCGCTCTGTTCCATAATCCGTGCAGTATCATTTTTATCTACAACCAGAATATCCGGATCATCCTTTGTCTCTATCTCCCGCTCCCGCATATTCGAATAAATGGACTTCGCCTTGTCAAATGTCATTTCCGGCACAGACTCAATCGCCTGTATAAATATTTCGTTCTGTTTTTCCGCCGTTGCAGGAGTCTCACATCCAAATACTTCCGAAAGCAGCCCATCACTCAGCTCCGTCGGTTTTTTTGTATAATAGAGCGCTGCATGTATATCCGATGTCCGGTCTGTAAACGCCGGAAATAAAAGCGCATGCATCGGCGGCTCCACCATCATATTGCGCATGGCATTTTCCAGACTATTGTCAATCGGATTATAAATAAGTCCTGCCTTCGACGGCTTTAGCGGACAAAGCAGTGTCAGATTAAATTTGTAAACGACATCCGAAGCATCGTCAAGTTCCATGCCATCATTCGTGAGTCCCGGCACATCATATACGCCATACACGACCATGATATAATAATTGTCAATATAAGCGTAGCTGTCCTTTATTTTCTCAAAATATGACTGTAGCACAGCTTCATCCTTCAGCTCTGAAGCAAGAAGTGCGAGCAAATTATCACGGTTTTCGACCGTCTTACCCTCCTCCGTCCGAAACGAAAGATTCATCAGGTTCTTACCGATGCGACCGGAAAATGCTTTCTTAATCAAATCAAAATATTTGTGCTGCTCCTCCTCCGGAAGCACCAGAAATTTACCCTGTGAAATGACATGCATCTGCTTATCGGCATCCACATAACAGCCTGCCAAACCATGTATACAGCAATCCGTATTTGTAAGTATCTTTTTTATCTCTGAAATTTCATTCTGAATCATATGTATGTTCCACCTTCTCTATATTCTGATAGTTGGGTAATTGCGAGACTGTTACTATAGATTGTTGAATTGCGCAAAGTTAACAATGTCATCGCAGACGCGCTTTCGCTCGTTTCGAACGCAGCGGACACATAAGGTGCTACATATAGCACCTAAGTGCCGGCGTTCTCAAATGGTCTGCTTATGAAATTGTTATATTTGCGCAATAATATACAGTTTATATACAATTTCGCAATTACCTGATTCTGATAGTTTATTCCACAAGATTTGTAATCCAAACACCCTTCTTTACAAGGATATAGCCAACGATAACCTTAATCAAATCTGCCGCCTGCACAATCGCATAAATCGTCAGAATCGAAAACCCGGAATAGGTGCACAGTAGATATGCCATTGTCACCGATACAATCCATGTAAATGCACTGTCAAACAAGAATGTAACGAGTGTCTTTCCACCGGATCGCAGGGTGAAATAAAGCACATTTAAAATTCCCTGCACTGGAAAAAATATCGCAGTCAAAATGATAAACCACTGACCTAATTCCCGCACAGCATCGGATGTATCGTAACACATCGGGAACACCTTCGACACGGAAATTAAAACCACCGTCAATATCAGGCAGAGGCCTCCCGTAAACCACATCAGCTTTCCCGACGCCCGCCTTGCCTCCTCGAACCGTGATGCTCCAAGATACTGTCCAATCAGAATCCCGACTGCATTTCCCATAGCGATAAATACGACATTCAGCAGATTACAAATGGCATTTGATATATTTAAGCCCGCTACAATCTGCAAGCCTATAATCGAATAGCACTGTGTAAGCGCCGCAATGCCGCCGGACCACAAAAATTCATTTAAAAAGATAGGGATTCCCTTCTTTATTATAATACGCATTTTCCGGATTGGCACACGCAATGTACGGTATACATGCTGCAAATATTCATGCTTGTGAATCTGAAGATGCGTCCATAAAACAACGACCAAAAGCTCCACAACCCGGGCGAGAACCGTTGCAATCGCTGCACCCTTTACACCGAGCCGAGGGAAACCGAATTTACCGTAAATCAGAAAATAATTAAAAACCACATCCACGACAACCGAACAGATGCCTGCCACCATCGGCTTCACACTCTCTCCCTGTTCACGCAGGCTGCTCGCATATACCTGTGTAATGGAAAACGGAATCAGACCAATCAGCATAATATGCAGATAGTCAAGTCCATGCTGCATCGTTTCCTCCGCATTAATCTCACCGGCATTACCCCGCAGATAACGTCCGATTAACAGCTCTCCGAAAAAGATAAATATTCCGATTCCGATAACCGCAAGCATCAGTGCAATCCAAAGCTTTAACCGGAATACATTTTGATAGCCCTCTTTGTTTCCCTGCCCATAATATTGCGCCCCATAAATGCCGGGGCCTGACAGTCCGCCAAATATGGCAAGAAAGAATACAAATAAGAGCTGACCAACGATTGAAACCGCCGTCATGCTCTCCGTACCGATGCTTCCGACCATGAGATTGTCCACCAGATTCACCGCATTTGTAATGCCGTTTTGAATCATCATCGGGACTGCCAGCTTCAGTGCTTTTTTATAGATTGATTGTTCCTGAACGATATTTTCCTGTATCATTATCTTAAACTTCCTCTTTTGAACGTCCGCTCATGCAAAATTTTCATAAAAAACCTGACACAGACAATAGTCACCTTCTTATCATACAGATTTTTACAATTATTGCAAGCATTTTCATATGCATTTTGCAAGAGAAAAATGCTTGACAAAAAAGCATAAAACTGTATAATGATACATGTGTCTTGCGTGGCGAGCGCAGGTTACATATTTATTTATAGGGGATTGGTCAAATGGTATGATAGGGGTCTCCAAAACCTTTGGCGGGAGTTCGATTCTCTCATCCCCTGCTAGACGAAAAAGGCTGAAATTACTTGTATTTTCAAGAATTTCAGTTTTTTTATTATATGTGGTAAGATTCCCTGTCTCCTCCGGAAATGATAAACAGATGAATAATAGCGCACACTAGAAAGGGTACAAGTATGGAAAGTCAGAACATAAATTTAAATGAAGAAGAAATTGCCAAAACCTTAAATGCTCTTAGAAGCAAGTGGCGGATATGCGCTTTTATAACAAATATAGGAATGCCTCTGCTATTCTTGGTAACTGTATTGGTAGTACCTGGTTCGTTATTGACGAAAGAGCCTGAAGATATCGTTTTGACAGTTATTTATGCTTTAGCGGCTGCTATGATTCTCTTTCTTATATTATTGGCAATATTCTTCCTTCGCCGAAGACAATGGAACACATATGTAAATACCTACAAAAATCTGATTCCGAGAAAAGTGATTGAAGCTACCATGGAGAATGGTAAATGTAATTTTTACAGAGGTTACACGCGCGAGGAGTTAATTGCTTTGAATATACTTACAGTAAGCAGGCGGGAAGAATTTTCTTCTGACGATATGATAAGCGGCATATACAAGGGTATCAAATATAAACGATCAGATGTTCATTTCAGCTTTGCCGAAAACCAGGGGCGCAGTTCCAAGAATGTAGGTGTGATAGACGGCAGAATTTTGGAGTTTACATTTCCAAAACAGATTACCGCAAAGCTGACGATTGTAAAGAAAAATGATCCATATACCTTGTCCGATGATGAGAAGGTCGAAATGGAAGATGTCGATTTCAATCAAGGGTTTAATGTCTATGCAAACGATCCGCATAGTGCATTTTATCTGTTGACACCGCAATTCATGGAGCATATAAAGGAGCTTCATGATAAAGATGAACATATTTATATCAGATTCAACAGAGAAAAAGTATATTTTCTTCAATCCGGTCATGGCGGGATTTTCGAACCTCCCAAAGATAAAATTGATGTCCGGAGTGAAGTGCAAAAATGTGAGGCAGAATTGAAGGAGATTTGGGAAATCATTGAAATATTGCAAAAGGATATCAGGGAAGCCACATAACTATCGGCTTCCCTTTCATATAAGTTTTCCCCACACATCTACAAGTCTTTCCAAACTCCATGCCGCATTTGCAGGGCTTGTGGATGGCAAGCAGACGGCATCGCGATGAACAACCGGTTCTATATATCGTTTATAAAGCTGCTCCGCCTTTTTTCCGTTTACATAAATCTGCTCAATTGTCGCATTTTCTAAAATACATGTAATATCATTTGCAACAACATTATGTATACTACTATCCGAGGAGCCTGTAATATCACAACTGCCAATTACATCCCATACTGCAATATAATTAGAAAGCAGAAATTCTTTTTTCTCTTCCTGCGTAACAGGCACCTGTTTGCAAAATATACTCGCCAAAACCTTCCAAAACCGATTTTGCGGATGCCCATAGAAAAATCCGCTTTCGCGGGATTTTACAGAAGGAAAGCTTCCCAGAATGAGTATTTTCGATTTTTCATTATATACCGGAGCTATTGTATGTACGACCATTGCCTTGTTTGTCCTTTTTATCTCGATACTACATCTTAAAATAAAAAAGAAGCTATCACTAGCTTCTTTTTTATCTACCTTACGAACTTCATACAAA
>CAZLZH010000045.1:0-7252 GCA_964563955.1 uncultured Bacteroides sp.
ACAACGACTGCCGCTGCACCGTCGTTAATACCGGAAGCGTTACCTGCTGTAACAAATCCGCCCGGGTTGATTGTACGAAGCTTTGCAAGTGTCTCAACAGTTGTGCCAGGACGAGGACCCTCATCCTTCTTAAACTCAACCGTCTCTTTCTTCTTCTTTACCATTACAGGAACGATCTCTGCATCAAATGCACCGGAAGCCTGAGCAGCCTCTGTCTTCTGCTGGCTCTTTGCTGCAAACTCATCAATCTCCTCACGTGTAAGACCCCAACGCTCACAAATATTATCAGCGGTCTTAATCATATGATAATCATTAAATGCATCCCAAAGAGCATCATTTACCATGGTATCAACAAGCTTACCATTGTTCATTCTGTAACCGAAACGAGCATTCATAGCTGCATAAGGAGCCATGGACATATTCTCCATACCGCCTGCTACTACGATATCTGCATCGCCAGCCTGAATCATCTGAGCAGCCATATTTACACAGTTAAGACCGGAACCGCAAACAACATTGATTGTAACTGCCGGTGTCTCAATCGGAAGTCCGGCTTTAATCGATGCCTGACGTGCAACGTTCTGTCCAAGACCTGCCTGAATAACGCATCCCATATATACCTGATCTACCTGATCCGCAGGAACACCCGCTCTGTTCAAAGCCTCCTTGATAACGATAGAACCCAATTCCGGTGCCGGTGTTGTGCTGAGTGATCCACCCATAGTACCGATTGCTGTACGACATGCGCCAGCCAAAACTACTTTTTTTGCCATGTTGAAATTTTCCTCCATTCTTTTTAATTTCAATCTGTGCCGGCAAGAATACACGCCGACACGCCTAGAGCCATAATATCATATTTGCGGATGTTTCGCAACAATATAAACCTCTACTTTTGTTTCTTTTTGTGAACATTTCTTATAGTTTTTTTATTTTTGACAGGTTGTGGCTTTTTCGTCTGTTTCTGTGCGTATGCACGTTCTGTTTTTCTCGGACGAATCAGACATTTTTTGTCATATCCGATTAAATCCGTACGCTTCGCAATCGTGAGAGCCTCATAGACAAGTTCATAATTTTTCGGATTGCGATATTGGATTAATGCTCGCTGCATTGCTTTTTCATGCGGGGAAGTCGGAACATACACCGGCTTCATTGTTCGCGGATCAACACCGGTATAATACATGCAGGTTGATATCGTCGAAGGTGTCGGATAAAAGTCCTGTACCTGCTCCGGCATATACCCCATATTCCGAAGATATTCCGCAAGTTCCACAGCCTCCTTCATCGTAGAACCCGGATGAGAGGACATGAGATACGGTACCATATACTGTTTCATGCCAAGCTGTTCATTGATACGCTTATATTTCTTACAAAACGCCTGAAAGACAGCATTCTCCGGCTTTCCAAGCATCGAGAGCACAGAATCCGATATATGTTCCGGTGCCACCTTCAGTTGTCCGCTGACATGATACTGGCAAAGCTCCCGAAAAAATGTATCATCCTTATCTGCCATCAGATAATCAAACCGGATACCGGACCGGATAAACACCTTTTTGACACCCGGAAGCTCACGCAATTTTCGCAGGAGTTCCAGATAGTCCGAATGGTCGACAATCAGATTCGGGCAAAGCTTTGGAAACAGGCACTGCCTGTCCTTGCACACCCCATACATTTTCTGTTTCTCACATGCCTTGACGCGAAAATTCGCTGTCGGTCCGCCGACATCGTGAATATATCCCTTAAAATCCGGATCCTGTATCATCTGCTCTGCCTCGCGCAGAATCGACGCATGGCTTCTCGTCTGAAGCATCCTTCCCTGATGGAACGTCAACGCACAAAAGCTGCATCCGCCAAAGCATCCGCGATTACTAATCAGAGAAAATTTCACTTCCTGAATTGCGGGAATACCACCATACTGCTCATAAATCGGATGATAGGTACGTGTGTAGGGAAGTGCATATACATCATCCATTTCCATCTCCGAAAGCGGTGCCGCAGGTGGATTTTGAATCACATATTTATCTTCACCATATGCTTCGACCAATATCTGTGCCGTATAGTAATCCGTATTGTCATATTGCAGCTTGAAGCTCCTTGCATATTCAAGCTTGTCATCCTGTAATTGTTTATAGGAAGGAAGCACAATATATTTTTCATACAAATGCTCCAGACTTTTTGCTCTGTAAACGGTTCCCCGCACATAGCTGATATCTTTTATATCCATCCCGGCAGCAAGTGCATCCGCAGTCTCGACAATTGCACGTTCTCCCATTCCGTATATGATGATGTCCGCCTGTGAATCCATTAAAATAGAATGTTTCAGCCTGTTTGACCAGTAATCATAATGTGCCAGGCGGCGCAAACTTGCCTCGATTCCTCCCACAATGATTGCCATATCCTTGTATTTGCTTCGAATGAGATTGCAGTACACAACCGTCGCATAATCCGGTCGTTTTCCCATCTCTCCGCCCGGCGTATAAGCGTCCTTCTGTCTCCGTTTCTTCGATACGGAATAGTGATTGACCATCGAGTCCATGTTGCCCGCACAGACCAAAAATGCAAGCCGCGGCTTTCCATAGACTGCAATACTCTCCTTGTCCTTCCAATCCGGCTGTGAAATAATCGCAACCTTATAGCCGTGTGATTCCAATACCCTGCTTATAATCGCAGGTGCAAACGACGGATGATCCACATAAGCATCCCCGATTACATAGACAAAATCCGGCTGTTCCCATCCTTTTTTCTCCATTTCCTCCCGATTAATCGGAAGAAAGCGTTCATCATATTCATAGCCTTCAGCCTGTGTAGTTTTTGTTATGTCTTTTTGTTCCATATATAAGCCTTTTACTCCTCTAATGTACGGCTGTCCCGAATATATTGATGTGCGCATCCGGCTCCTGTTGCTACAACCTGATCCGGGTTTTTTGCATGAATGGCAGGTACGCCTAATCGATCCATAATCAGCTTATCCATACCAAATATCTTACTTCCGCCTCCCGCAAGTATAATGCCGTTCTCAAAAATATCCGAAACAAGCTCCGGCGGAGCAACCTCCAGCATACTCCGTATCAGCTCTAAAATCTGGTCTGTCACTTCCTGGCACGCCTCAATCATCTCTGAGGATTTCACTGCCAATTTTGTCGGGAGTCCGCGCACAAGTTCTTTTCCCCGTGCATACCCGACTGCATCCTGTTCACGCGGAAATACGGAACCGATATCCCGTTTTAATTGTTCTGCCGATACATCACCGAGCAGTACGTTGTGCCGCTTACGCATATAGCGGATAATCGCATCATCATAATCATCGCCGCCGACCTTAATCGAACTGCTCTGCTGCACACCGCCCTTCGCAACAATCGCGATATCTGTTGTACCTGCTCCAATATCGACAACCATGGCTCCGACCGAGGATTCAATATCGACACCTGCCCCGATTGCTGCCGCGAACGGTTCTTCGAGTACATACACATTTTTTGCGCCTGTCCGATAAACCGCATCGCACGCCGCACGCTTTTGTACATCTGTAACACCGCTCGGCACGCATACGCATATATTGGGCTTCCCCCATATTTTACGCTTTGCGATTGCTGATTTAACATATATTTTCAACATTCTCTCTGTCATAATATAATCCGAAATCACGCCATTCCGAATCGGTCTTGCCACCTCAATATCCTCCGGTGTCTTACCCATCATTTTTTTTGCCTTATTGCCAACGGCAATTATTTTTTTGCTTCTTGCCTCGTATGCAACAACCGAAGGCTGGTTGACGACTATTCCTTTATCTTTAATATATACAACTGTATTGGATGTCCCTAGATCAATTCCTATATCAATATTTACCACAGTGAAAACCCCTTATCTTCTGATTTTTGATTTTTTTCGACAAAAAAACCGATGCTTAAATTATAAGCATCGGTTCTATATTTTTCAACGATTATTTAAAATCTTCACTTAGCAAATATTTCCGGCTTGTGCCTTTTGTCTTTTCGCGCTCTTCGCACTTTAACATCGCATCATCGCAAGCCTTTAACATACGGTCAATATTTCCGGATTCCATTGCCAGCAAGAGATTCTTAACTGTTCCTTCCACAGAATCGTCTGTTTTATATCCCTGCTGTTTGAAATAGCCCTTCGCAATTGATATCATGTCTGCATTTGAAATATCTTCCATGTTAATCTCATGCGTAAAGAAGGATTTACTGCCCTTTGCACCCTCAAACAAACGATGAATCGAATCCGTTGAGCCTGTCAGAATAACTGCAATATCATTTGCATCGGAAGCTGTAAGCTTCATAAGCTCCTGCATCCTGTCTGCCGCAATCAAACCGGCATTTTCAACGACCAGACATCCACCGGCAAGCTTTGTCATAGCATCCGAAAGCTTTACCTTGTTAAGTGCCTGTGCCTTAATCTTTGCAATCGTCTTTGCCTTACAGATTCCCATGTCATAATAGCTTCGTGCAAAATCCTCGCCCACAAAGGTAAGTCCGAAACCATGGTCTCCCCTCATGACAATATTGCGATTGGAATTGTCCGCAACAACCGCATTGAATATAGATACAATATCGGCTCCGGCCTTTTCCATCTTTGTATATTTTTCAAGATAGGATGCTGCAAGCGGAAGCTTTCCTTCCTCTGCCGGCATCGTAAGATCAAGCTGTATCTTGTCAGCTTCGTCTGCAGCCTTCTTTGCAGCCTCTTCTGCTTTCTTAGCCTCCGCAAGCACACGGCGCGCTTCGTCTGCCTTCTGCTTTGCGGCTGTCTCTTTCTGTACAG
Organism: uncultured Bacteroides sp.; assembly: GCA_964563955.1. Lineage (GTDB taxonomy): Bacteria > Bacillota > Clostridia > Lachnospirales > Lachnospiraceae > Coprococcus_C. The sequence continues at coordinate 4,777 of CAZLZH010000045.1, forward strand.
ACTCTTCCATAGCCTTCTTGCTTGCATCTTCCTCAGCCTGCTCAGCAATCACTCTCTCTGCACATTTCTTTGCTTCTTCCTCTGCTACCTTCTTTGCAGCTTCAATCGCCTGCTTCTGAGTCTCTTCAAGAGCTTTCACACGTGCCTTTTCATCTGCATCGCGTTTTTCAGCTTCCTCTGCTGCCTTCTTTTCCTCTGCGGCAGTCTTCTGCTGTGCATCCTCTGCAGCCTTTGCAGCAGTCTGTTCAGCCTGCTTTGAATTTTCAAGCTCCTGTTTTGCCTGCTCTACTGCCTTTAAGGCATCCTCTACCTTCTTTGATGCAGCTTCCACATTCTTTGTTGCAGTTTCAGCAGTCTTCTTAGCCTCTTCCTCTGCCATCCTGCATGCATCAATCTGTGCCTTACTCTTAGCTTCTGCTTCTGCATTCTTCTTTGCTGCCTCGTCTGCTGCCTTCTTTGCTTCTGCTTCCGCTTTACTCTTAGCCTCTGCCTCTGCCTTGCCGCAAGCTTCCTCGGCCTTCTGCTTTGCTGCTTCTGCCTCTGCTTTCTTCTTGGAAGCCTCCTCCGCACGTTTGCGGTTTTCCTCTGCAAGCTTTATGGCAGCTTCCTCTTCCTTCGCAGCCTCATCCAAGACCTTCTGTGCTTCCTCAGCCTTCTTTGCTGCTTCCTCGACCTTGGCAAGTGCTTCCTGCTTCGCCTTCGCTCTTGCTTCTGCCTCAGCCTTCTTGCGTGCTTCCTCAGCCGCCTTCTTACGGGCTTCCTCAGCCTTTTTACGTTTTTCTTCTTCCTCAGCCTTCTTGCGTGCCTCTTCAGCCGCACGTTTTTCAGCTTCCTTTGCCGCGCGCTGCTTTGCAGCGGCTTCTGCGATTCTTCTCTCCTGAGCGTCTGCCTTATCTTCTGCTTCCTTCAGCTTCTTACGTCTTTCCTCTTCCTTGCGGGTAGCCTCCTCAAGAGCTGCTTTCTTCTTAGCTGCCTCAGCCTCCGCTGCCTTTTTGATTCGCTCTTCCTGCTCGGATACCCTATCAGAAGCAGTCTTTTCTGTTTTCTTAACCTCTGCCTGCTGTGCTGTCTGTGTAGCTGTCTTAGCAGAATCTCCATATGTCGCAAGCTTCGAGATTTCAGCGCCTAAAGCGTCCTCATCCTCATCGCCCAAATCATACATACTGTTCACATCACCTGTCGGTGTTCTGCGATTCGGTACAATATTAATAATATCGTCGTCAGATTTGCTTTCCTTAGCTGCCGCGCTTGCCTCCCACGCAACTCCGTCTGAGATAATAGTTGTATTGCCATCCTTGGTGATTTTTTCTTCCTCGGAAGCTTCTTCACCGCCGATAATCTTGACGCTCCCATTTCCCTGCGAAAGCTTTGTCGGCTGCAGCCTTGCTTTCTCATCCATAGCTGCTTTATCAACGGTCTGCTTGCTCTCTGCTTTCTTTGGCTCAGGCTTCTTAACCTCTGCCGTTTTTGCCGGTTCTTCTTTCTTTTCTTTATCAACATTCAAATCAAGTCCAAGTCCGCCGGATTCCTTCTTACCTTCAAGACCTGCACCGCCCAGACCTGCACCACCAAGACCTTTTTCAACCGGAGCTCCGAGTCCTCCACCTGCCACTTTATCAAGAGACTGTCCTGATTTATCAGGCTGTATTCCGACACTCATGCCGAGGCCTTCCTCTTTACTCTCTGTTTTTGCCTCAGTTTCTTTTGCTGCCTCTGGTTTACTCTCTGCCGGTTTCTTTTCCGTCTCATCCTCCAGCTTGATACCAAGCTCTGCTGCTCTCTTGCGTCGTTTTTTCTCCTCAATCTTCGCAAGGTCCTCTGCTGACAGAGTCTTATACTTTGGCTTATTGCTATCCGATGAATCACTGCTAACATCTGCTTCTCCGGATAATTGCATTGCTTCCTGCTCTTTTTTCAGTTTTGCTGCCTTTGCAGCTTTCTCTTTCTCTACTTGCGCCCTTACAGCAGCAATCAACGCCTCTCTTTGATCAATAGCCACGCCCTTTGCCTCCTTTCGGTACTACCTTCTCGTCAAGAATCATCTGTATTCCTTTAAACGTTTCAGTAAATTCTTCTTAACTGAATCTATCTTCAAAGATGCTTTTAATTCATCTCGTGAAGTTCCTTTTGGTTCCGGTTTTGATGTCTTAACATCATCCAGATGAATGCCAAGCGACGCAAGCAATGCCTCTGCCTCTCGCTGCATCTGTTCCTCTTTCAGCATACTTTCAGACATCTTGTCCTGTGCTTCTTCCATAATTTCATGAAAATTATTCTCGACTGCCTTTATCTCCTTATGGTAATCCGGGAACAAGGAAGACTTAAATACAGGATAATCTAATTTCTTTTTCTTTGGTTTTGTCGTAAACGGAGCAACCCACGGTTTTTCCGGTTCGCTCTCGACAGGTTCTTCCGGTTGAACTGCTTCTTCGGCAACCTCCGGCTCCGGTTCAATCACTTCTTCCGGTTCGGTTAC
>CAZLZH010000045.1:7352-18180 GCA_964563955.1 uncultured Bacteroides sp.
CTTCCTCTGCTTCTTCGGCAACCTCCGGCTCCGGTTCAATCACTTCTTCCGGTTCGGTTACTTCGACAGCTTCCTCTGCTTCTTCGGCAACCTCCGGCTCCGGTTCAATCACTTCTTCCGGTTCCGTTGTTTCTTCGAGCTCAGTTTCTTCGAGCTCAGTTTCTTCAACAAGCTCCGGCTCCGGCTCATCAGACTCCGTTACGGATACATGCATCTCTCCAAACTCGTCATCCGGTTTGTCTGAGAAATCATCCACTTCATATTCATCATCAAAATCTTCCGGTGCCAGTTCAACAGTTTTGAAGACAAATGAAGATTTTTTCTGTTGAGGCATCTCGTCTGTCTGCTCATCTTTTTCAGCAAGCTCCTCAATCGTCTCAGCCTCAGCTTCAAATCCATCATCTTCATCTATAAATACAACACCATTGTTAATTGCATGGTTGGCAGCTGCCACAGGTTTTGGTTCCTCAGCCTTTTCCGGTTCCGTTGCAGACTTTGGTTCTACAGGCTTCTCCGGCTCTGCTTCTGGCTTTGATTTCACAGGCTTCTCCGGTTCTTCCACAGGTTTTGGTTCTGCAGTTTTCTCCGGCTCTGCCACAGGCTTTGATTCCGCAGACTTCTCCGGTTCTGTCTCAGGCTTTGATTCAAAAGCTTTCTCTGATTTTTCCACCGGTTCTGCTTCTGGTTTTGATTCTTCCTTGCGCTTAAACAGCTTTTTGAACAATCCCTTTGATTCGGAAACAGATTCAGAAGTATCCTCTGTCTTTTCATCCGGATTCTGTGCGGAATCTGTCTGCTGTTCACTCTGAGAACTATCACCATCCTGTTGTTCCTCAGTAGCAGCCTGTTGATGTTTCTGTTTTTTTAACTCTTTTTTTTCTTTGCGCTGTTGTTCCTTATCCTGCTTTTTCAGGAGCTTTTTTACTACCTTTTCAGAGCTTGTCGGTGCATAGGAATCTTCATACATAATTGTAATCTCCGCTTCCTTTGGATGCATCCGAAGATCATCCGCCTCAAGAAGTGCTTTTTCCTCTTTCCGCAATTGCTCATATTCTGCATCATCATCCGGAATTTCTTCCTTTGCATACACCTCGAAAAATGTATCGACCGAAGCATCTCCATTTTCTATATCCTGTATATGTTCGCTGTTCTCGGAATTTTTATAAGAAGCATCATACAACTCAGCGAGTGTTTTTGCCTCCCCGGTCTTACCCTGTTTCCGGTACAGAAGATACAATTCATAGCTCCAGTCATAATCCAGATTATGTGCATACGCAGCCAAAAGTTCTTCCAATTCCGCATAAGGAACACCTTCGTGCTTCTTCCACACATATTGCATCAGCTTTGTATTACCACTGTATGCACCTGCATCAAACATATACATATCATAATAAGTCTTTGCAAGCCCAAAAAATCCCATGCGCAAATAAAGTTCCACAAAGGCAAACAGAATACGTTTTGATTCCGGTCCCAGCCGATGCGCCATAATCAGGCAGCGTCTTGCATCTGTATATCTGTCATTCTGTATGTATATCTCGCCACACAATCTCAAAAACTGAGGGTTCAGGGATTTCGTCAAGTCCTGATGCTCTACTAATTCAAGTGCCAGACTATACTCTCTGGAATTCGCTAGTTCTTTTATTTTATTTACACTTGCCATGCTGAGCCCTGCGCCCATACTCTGTCACCTCTGCTAGTTCACTTTTTTATTCGAATACCTTCTCGACCTTCTCGATAACGGTATCCTTCATATTTCCTCTCGTCTTCTCGTACTGAAGTCCGGATTCCATAATCTCAAGAAGCTCCATACGATACTCACTGTCAATTTCTTTAATATATTCCATGAGAACATCTTTCAACTCAATGACATACTCTTTTGTCTGCATCTTTGCAATCATCTCATCCGGGTTGAACTTCGAACCACTCTTCATCTCATCCTGCTTACGTCCGCAGATCAAGCACTCATCCACGCCTGCCTCATTGACATAACCACAGTTACAGGTCCAGATCATACCGTCTGTTCTATACTTCTCAACTGCATCAATACCACGTTTCTCCTTGAGTGCAGCCAATCTATGTAACGGCATGCTGACATTAATCGGCTGATCATTACATGCGAACACACCACGGCTTGTCACATATTTTGAAATCGTAACCTTTGCATCCTTAAGCAGTAAAACATCCTTTGCAGGCAATTTACAATCCATATAATTTGCCTCAATCAAAGAAACATTTCCCTTTTCAAATACAAAGTCCAAATCCTTGAGCAGCAGTCTTTCATCATATAAATTTGTCAGCTCGACATCCGCACGAATTGCAAGAATATCATCCATATTATAATTAAAATAATTTGCTGAAATTTGAACGCCCTGACTAGAGCTCTTAAGCAAAATCTCAACCGGTCTCGGCACGAGGCGATTATAGTAATTGCTTACATACAATCTCTTTGTAATAACCTTATCGGTTTCCTCAACTTTTTTAAGCTTTACCGCTGTTCCTGATGCGATTGTACCAACAGAATAGCTTGCGAACTGCGTATAATTGAGTTCCACACCGATTATCGCATCTGCCTTTTTATTAGAAGCCACCTTCTGTAATCTTTTAAGTGCTGTCTCATTTACCTGCTCCAGCTTGCTTGTCAGCTTCTCACTCTCAGAATCCGACATCTCACTCACACCGGCTGCAATTCCTTTAAAGAAGTTTGAACTGAGTACAGACTGTACATTTACAAAGCCCAAATACTCAACAATTTCATACCCTTCAAAGCTCTGCCCGGAAGTCAACATAATCTCCGCCATTTTTTACACCCTCCCAATTAAAAAATATCGCTAAAACATATCTAAAATCATATCACATTTTCCTTACATTTAAAAGTACTTTTGTATGATTTATTGCATATATCTACATTTTTTTGTGCACTTTTATAAAATATAGCCAAAAATTAGAATGGAAGCGGATTTTTATTTTCATATTTATAGAAATAAAATTCTAAATCAAAATAGGTATGTTCCTCGCTGTCTGCCACCAATTCCCAGTTCTCCAGTGCATCCAGATTCGGGAAATAGGTATCCGCCGCATAGCTATAGTCGATTTTTGTCACATGAGCATATCTGCAATACGGAAGCAGCATCTCATAAATCTGTCCGCCGCCGATGACGTACGCTTCTTTATCCTCATATTTTTTTAATGTCTCGAACAATTCATCTTTTGAATGAACGACCTCCGCCCCTCGAACCTCATATTTCGGATTCGTGGATAAAATAATGTTATCACGATTGGAAAGCGGCAGGCCATTCGGAAATCCTGCAAGTGTTTTTCGTCCGAGTATGACAACATTTCCCGTCGTAGTCCGGCGAAAAAACTTATGATCCTCCGGGATTGATACAAGCAGCTCTCCCTTATTGCCGATTGCCCAATTTTTATCAACTGCTACAATTAAATCCATGTCATCCTCCAATTTCTAAACCGCAATCGGTATATTCTTAATCTGCGGTCCCGTCTGATAATCCTCAATCACAAAATCATCCACCGTAAACTGATAAAAATCCTGAATCTCAGGATTCATCCGGAATTTCGGTGCCGGATAAGTCGGACGGCTGATTAATTCCTGTACAATCGGTATATGCCGGTCATAAATATGTGCATCCGCTATGACATGCACAAGCTCTCCCGGTTCAAACCCTGTCACCTGTGCCATCATATACACGAGCACAGCATATTGCACAACATTCCAATTATTTGCAGCGAGCACATCCTGTGAACGCTGGTTTAAAATCGCATTTAATTTATTTCCCGTCACATTGAACGTCACGCTGTAAGCACACGGATACAGATTCATCTCCGCCAAATCCTGATGCACATAAATATTTGTCATGATACGCCGGCTGTACGGATTATTTTTCAAGTCATAAATAACGCGGTCCACCTGATCCATCATGCCCTCTTTATACTGATGCTTGACTCCTAACTGATAGCCGTATGCTTTTCCGATGGAGCCGTCCTCATCTGCCCATGCATCCCATATATGACTATTTAAGTCATTCACATTATTGGACTTTTTCTGCCATATCCACAGAAGCTCATCGATTGCTGATTTGACATATGTTTTTCGAAGCGTAATGGCAGGAAATTCTTCTGACAGGTCATAGCGGTTCACAATTCCAAACCGTTTTATTGTATACGCAGATGTTCCATCCTCCCATTTCGGCCGCACCTTTTCACCTTTCGTATCGTAACCATTCTCTATAATATCCTTGCACATGGCAATAAACAAATCATCCGCTTTACTCATATCTTTTCCTTTCCCATCATTAAAACATCCGCTCATGCAGAATTTGCCCCGACAAATAAACAGGCACAAATTTGTATAGTTTTCACAAGTCGAATTGTGTATTGTTGCCGAAAATATATTTCTTACTTGCTTTTTTCAGGCTTTCTGTTAGCATATTCTTCATGGAGGTGAATTCGTCTATGATTCAGAATGAATTCGGGCCTCGTCTAAAATTGTCGCGTCGTCGAAAAAATCTAAGTCAAAAAGAAATTTCCAAGATGCTAAAAATTAGTAGACAAGCCTATTGTAACTACGAGCTCGGAAGATGTATTCCGTCGGTTTATACACTGGCTGAACTCACACTTCTCCTCGACACAGATTTCTTTTCTATTTTTCTGGAAGTAGCAGCTTCTGACAGTTCTTTTTTATCCAATTAACAGAAAGTGAGGATTTTTTATGCAAAGAAACACTGAATTCGGAACCATGCTGACATCTGCTCGTCTGTCTGCCGGTTATTCGCAACGTGAAGTCGCTGATTTTACTCACATGTCACGCTCTGCATACGGGCATATGGAATCATGTATCCGAAAACCAACCGCAGAATTTATACTGCGCATCTCCGCGCTCTATCAGGCAAACCCGGTCCTGTTTCTTCTGTCACTCGTGCCGGAGGACATGCAGACTTCAAACAAATCATATGTTCATTATCTTTCCACGCTATGCACGCCCGCTGCAAACACCGCCGTATCCAGAAGGAAGCGAAAACGAATCGCCTCGCATAAATCTAGGATCTGACATCCAGATTATTTCCAACCAAAAAGCTCATCTCTGCACTTTTACGATTCTTCTCATACGGATTTGACTCAGAATATCGAATCTGCGTTGTTGTTTCCCCACCGGACACATAGGTCCTGCCGCATTCCGGACACACACCCATCTTTAAGGTCACATTTACAGAAATCAGTTTTGCTCCGGGCTTACTGCTTTTTTGAATCGCATTCGCCACATGCTCACGCTCATGAGAGCTTACCTTTGCAAACGATTCCGATGCTGAAATCTTTCCGGGTGTCTTAAACGAAACATCCGGCTCATTCGATCCATCCACATACTTGCGGTTCTTACAAGTCTGACATTCTATCGGCTTTACCTTCGAGGAAGAATCTACAGTATTGTCTGCATTGACCGGTGTCACACGGCTGACATTGCTGTAAGGAATTATGTAATTGTTACTCATTCCGCCAATATACATTGTTTTTACCTCCTTCGAACAAGAAAGACAACCGATACAGATATTCAAGCATCTGCATGGTTGTCTTTATTTTACTATATTTCGCTGATATCTACAAGTGAAAGATTATGTCTGTCAGAAGATTCCAGACTTGTAAGCAGCGCGTGTGCCGTATCCAGGCTCGTCAGCACCGTCACACCCGTCTCAATTGCATTTCTTCGAATGATAAATCCATCCTTGCTGTGCTCGATGCCCTGGGAAGGTGTATCAATTACAAGGTCAATCTCATGCGACAAAATCAAATCAAGCAGATTCGGTGAAGGCTCCTCCACCTTGTTGATTGGTTTTGCCGGAACACCATTTTCATTCAGTACACTGCAGGTGCTTCTTGTCGAATATATTTCATATCCAAGTGCAGCAAACCGCTGTCCAATCTCAACCGCATCCAATTTATCGGAATCCCGAACCGTGAGAATCATCTTCTTGTATTTCGGAAGATTGACGCCATTTCCGAGAAATGCCTTATAAAGTGCTTCATTATAATTTTTTGAAATACCAAGACATTCGCCGGTTGACTTCATCTCCGGTCCTAAGCTGATCTCAGCACCACGAAGCTTCTCAAAGGAGAATACCGGCATCTTAATCGCAAAATATTCAGACTCCGGCTGCAAACCCGGTGTATATCCCATATCGCGAAGTTTTTCACCGACGATGACCCTTGTCGCAAGATCAACAATCGAAATACCGGTTACCTTACTGATATACGGAACGGTGCGGCTCGAACGCGGGTTGACCTCGATTACATACACTTCATCCTGATATACGATAAACTGGATGTTGATGAGTCCGATTACATGCAGGCTGTTTGCAAGCTTTTTCGTATAATCCTCCAACACGCGCTTAATCTTCGGCGAAATCGTCTGCGCCGGATAAACGGATATGCTGTCGCCCGAATGAATACCCGCACGCTCAATATGCTCCATAATGCCCGGAATCAAAATATCCTGTCCGTCACAGACAGCATCCACTTCGATTTCCTTTCCCATCAGATATTTATCAACAAGAACCGGGTGCTTTTGCTCGTGCCGATTGATAATCTCCATAAATTCAATAATATCTTTATCGGAAATCGCAATATGCATTCCCTGCCCGCCAAGTACATAAGAAGGACGTACGAGCACCGGATAGCCAAGCTCATTCGCCGCTTCCAACGCCTCCTTTACCGTAAAGACCGTCTTGCCTGCAGCCCTCGGAATACAGCATTTTTCCAATATCTCATCAAACAATTCCCGATCCTCTGCAGCGTCTACGTTTTCCGCGCTTGTACCGAGGATTTTTACGCCCATCTCAAGCAAAGCCTCCGTCAGCTTGATTGCCGTCTGACCGCCAAACTGTACAATCGCGCCATCCGGCTTTTCAATATTGACAATCGCCTCCACATCCTCCGCAGTAAGCGGTTCAAAATACAGTCGGTCGGCAATATCAAAATCGGTGCTGACGGTCTCCGGATTATTGTTGACGATAATCGTCTCATATCCAAGCTCCTTCAATGTCCATGTGCTGTGAACCGAGCAATAGTCAAACTCGATTCCCTGTCCGATACGAATCGGTCCGGAGCCGAGCACCATAATCTTCTTTTTCGACACATCGACTTCCACCTCGGACTCCCCGTCAAAGCAGGAATAATAGTAAGGCGTCTCCGCCTCAAACTCAGCGGCGCAAGTATCGACAATCTTGTAGGATGCATGAATACCGTAGCTGTACCGAAGCTCCTTAATTTCCTTTTCCGTCCTGCCGATAATCCGCGCAATGACCTTATCCGGAAATCCCATCCGTTTCGCTTCATACATAATCTCTTTTGTAAGCTCCTTTGCCTCCCGCAGTATCTGTTCTTCCCTCACGATATTATGAATCTTGTCGATAAACCAGATATCAACCTTCGTAATATCATGAATTTCCTCAGCCGGAATACCGCGACGCAGCGCTTCTGCAATCACGAAGATTCTCCGGTCATCGATACGGTGAAGCATCTCATGGATTTCATCCGTTTCAAGCTCGTTGTAATTTTCATAAATAAGGCTGTCCACATGCTGTTCCAGAGAGCGAAGCGCTTTCATCAGTGCGCCCTCAAAATTCGTACAAATACTCATGACCTCACCGGTTGCCTTCATCTGTGTCGTCAGCTTACGGCTCGCCTGAATAAACTTATCAAACGGAAGTCTCGGCATTTTGACAACAACATAGTCAAGTGCCGGCTCAAAGCTTGCATAAGTCTTACCGGTAATCGCATTTTTAATCTCGTCCAGATTATATCCAAGCGCAATCTTTGCGGCAACCTTTGCAATCGGATATCCGGTTGCCTTTGACGCAAGAGCAGAGGAACGGCTCACTCGCGGATTGACCTCTATAACACAATATTCAAATGTCAGGGGATGAAGCGCAAACTGCACGTTGCAGCCTCCCTGAATCCCTAACTCGGAAATAATATTTAACGCTGAGCTTCGAAGCATCTGATATTCTTTGTCAGCCAATGTCTGTGAAGGTGCAACCACAATCGAGTCACCTGTATGCACGCCGACCGGATCCAGATTCTCCATATTACAAACCGTAATACAAGTACCGTTTGCATCCCGCATAACCTCGTACTCAATCTCCTTCCAGCCAGCGATACACCGCTCGACAAGCACCTGTCCGACACGGGAAAGACGCAATCCATTCATCAGAATTTCTTTAAACTGCTCCTCATTTTCGGCAATACCGCCTCCGCTTCCGCCCAATGTATATGCCGGGCGAAGCACAACCGGATATCCGATTTTTTCAACAAAAGCCAGACCATCCTTGATATTCGTCACAACCTCTGACGGTGCACACGGTTCACCGATTTTTTCCATCGTCCGTTTGAATTCCAAACGATCCTCCGCCTTTTTGATCGTCTTGGAGGATGTTCCAAGCAAACGCACATTATGGTCGCGCAGGAACCCCGATTCTTCTAACTCCATTGCTATATTTAATGCAGCCTGGCCTCCAAGCGTCGGGAGCACGCTGTCCGGTTTTTCCTTCTCGATAACGGCCTTTACAACCTCCGGTGTCAAAGGCTCAATATACACCTTATCTGCAATGTCCTTATCGGTCATGATGGTTGCAGGATTTGAGTTAATCAATACAACACAGATACCCTCCTCCTTCAGCGAACGGCACGCCTGTGTACCTGCATAGTCAAACTCTGCCGCCTGACCGATTACGATAGGTCCGGATCCAATTACAACAACCTTCTTTACATGTGGATTCTTTGGCATTACTTTGACACCTCCATCATATTCATAAACTCGTCAAACAAAAATCCCGTATCATGTGGTCCCGCGCAGGCTTCCGGATGAAACTGCACAGTCTGGACATTTTTGCCGAGATAACGCACACCCTCTATCGTCTTATCATTGACATTGATAAAACTTGCCTCTGCAATATCACGGTCAAGCGTATTCTCACGGACAACATAGCCATGATTTTGTGTGGAAATATATACCTTTCCTGTCTTTAAATCCCTGACCGGATGATTGGCACCCCTGTGTCCGTATTTCATTTTCACCGTATCCGCACCATTAGCAAGAGCAAGAAGCTGATGTCCGAGGCAAATCGCGAAAATCGGGATTTTCGTTGCAAATAATTTCTTTATTTCCTCAATTGTTTTTATATTTTGCTTTGGATCGCCGGGACCGTTTGTAAGCATAATTCCATCCGGTTCATCCGCAAGAATTTCTTCTGCCGGAGTCTCTGCCGGATAAACAAAAACTTCACAGCCCTTCTCACGAAGGCTGCGCACGATATTCTTCTTTACACCAAGGTCAATCACAGCCACCCTGTATCCTGTTCCCGGAAAATGCATCTTTTCCTTGCAGGTGACATCCAAAACGACATGTCCCATCTCCCACGCACGAATCCGTGCAAGACAGGTCTCCTTGTCATAATGTTCATCAGTTGTTATCATGCCCTTCATCGTACCTTTATCACGCAAAATTTTCGTCAATGCCCGCGTATCAATTCCCTCGATACCGGTTATATCATTTTCAATCAGAAAGGTTTCCACGCTCTCCTCACTTCGGAAATTGCTTGGTCTCTTTGCAATTTCACGAGCAATAAAGCCGGACTGCCACGGATGTTCCGCCTCCATATCTTCTCTACATATTCCATAATTACCAATCAATGGGTATGTCATGCAGACAGATTGACCTGCATAAGAAGGGTCTGTCAAGACCTCAAGATATCCGGTCATTGACGTGTTAAACACAATTTCACTGATAATCTCTTTTTTAGAGCCTATACTTTTCCCCTCAAAAACACTGCCATCCTCAAGTATAAGAAATGCTTTCATCGTCTTTTTCCTTTCTTTTATATTTTTTGTAAAAATGCAATTTTACTCAAAAAAAAAGAGTAAAACGGATAGTTTGCGCAGTTATCCGAAGCTCTTTTCTCAAATTGCAAGAATTATACATCAAAACATGACATTGTACAACCCTTTTTTTATATTTATTTATATGCCTTTACAGCCGCATTATCTGCGGCTGTAAATACATCCACAATAATTCTGACGATACAGCCCATATTCCTTCGACAACTCAATCGAACGTGCATAGCCATTTTTCTTTTTAAAATCACTGTACAGATAATCAATTCCGTATTCCTCTGCCAGACGCTCGCCGATTTCATTAATCCATGCTGCATTTTTATGCGGACTGATTGACAAGGTCGTCGTAAACAAATCATATCCGTGTGACTTCGCATATTCAGCCGCCTTCCGCATCCGGAGCTCATAGCACTTGTAGCATCTTTTTCCCCGTTCCGGTTCTTCTTCGAGTCCCTTTGCCATCTCAAAAAAGCATTCCGGCTCATAATCGCCCTCCTGCACCGTCACTGTTTTAGCAAACTCCGCCTCCTTTACAAATCGTCTGAGCTCCGCGATTCTTTTCTCATACTCCTCTTTCTCAGTAATGTTCGGATTGTAGAAAAACGCAGTAATCTCATATTCATGCTCCAACAATTCCATCACATAGGAACTGCACGGCGCACAACAAGCATGCAGCAACAGCTTTTTTCGTATCTCATTCATGCAGATTCAGGCCTCCTTCCTGCATAATTCATCATGTTTTCATATATTTTTGTATACTTTTTACAATTGACTTTAGCTAAAATATACAATATACTAAATATAGTAAAAGCATTATAATAATTATTAGATATGATTATATATTTTTACGGGTCAAAGAGCAAGTACGAACACAAGAATTGCAAGACCAAACGGGAGGTATGAACTATGACAGTGGACCAGGCAGTTA
>CAZLZH010000046.1:0-17153 GCA_964563955.1 uncultured Bacteroides sp.
GAAATGAAAGTTGTACAACAGTTTAAGTTGATGCTGGCAAACGCAAAAGACAGATGTCTGTATGATGTGAATGATAATGAAAAGATGATTGCATAGGAGGTGTGGAATGGATTGTGTTTTAAAATTAAATGCTCTTGTTTTTGATGAAATAAATTTTAAGCGGTTAGGAATGAAAAATGAAAATCAATTAGAAATTTCTTTTTCGATAAGCGTTGGAACAAATATGGCTGATCAGACTTTAAAAAAGGTTTCTGTTAAAATAACCGGAGAAAAAAAGGAAGAATACAATTTTGAAATTCAAGCAACCGGGTTTTTTAGTTACGAAGGTGATTCAGACGATACAATGATTCAACAAAATGCTGTTGCAATTGTTATGCCATATTTGCGTAGTGAAGTATCATTGTTGACTGCGCAGCCAGGTGTAGATTCGGTAGTGCTCCCACCTTTTAATATTGCAGAAATGATGCGTGACAATTAGTTTTTTACTCACGTAGGTTCTTATGGTAGAATAGACACAGTATCATATAAATAATGGTATTTATAATGTGCTTGGTGAAAGCATAAGCGTTAATGTGTAGTTTCAGGAGATTTTCTAAGGTGGAAACAAAGACAAAAAACAGTAACAAAGCTATTAAAATATTTTGTATGCTCTGCATCGTTTTTATCTCTGTGCTTATGTACGCGTATATGGCGTATGTATCGTATCAACGGAAGGAATCCGTATCCGGTCCGGATGCTTATTTTGTTGTACAAAATATTATTTATATTTTATTGTTGATTTTAATAGTTGGGGTATGCTTGTTTGCATTGTTTGATCGCACGCAGAAGATGAAGTTGGAACGCATGTATCTTATCGCAGGTCTTGTATTAGGCTTTATATTCTTGCTGTTGCTTCCGCTCATGGCTGTTCCGGACGAGTATACACATTTATACACGGCATATGATGTATCGGATTCGCTGATGGGAACGCATGGCGATACACTTATGATGCGTGCGGATGATTTCGAACATCATTATCATCAGCAATCTCTTGTCAGAGATGATTTTAACAGTCAGTATGAAGGTGCATTCCGGAAGGCTGAAAATACAGAGATGGTTGATACAGGATTGATTGCAGACCAGTCTCCAAGATATTTGTATTTCTTTTCGGCACTGGGGATTACGATTGGGCGATTGCTAGGGCTTAGCACGACTCTTACATTTTTGCTTGGTCGGCTGTTTAATATGCTTGTATTTGTAGCAGCAGTTTATTATGCTGTGAAACATATGCCGTTTGGAAAGGGCGTTGCGATTGTATGGGCACTTTTGCCGATTACATTACAACAGGTTTGTTCGTATTCGTATGATTCTCCCCTTTTTGCCCTGAGTATTCTGGTCATAGCGACGACGCTTTCGGCAGCATATGGTAAGGAAACGGATAAAAAGAAGATAATTGTGAATTACGTAGTTATGATTATTAGCTGTCTGCTGCTCTTGCCGTGCAAGCGATATGCATTGCTGCCGCTTGTCGTATTCCCGCTTATGCTTATACCGCGATATGTGAAAGCGCATCCGGAGCAGGTGTCGCGTGTGAAGGAAAGCGTACGTTTGTGGATGAAGGTCGCAGCAATCGGAATCCTGGCGCTGATTGTTTGTTTTGCAGGCATTTTGGCTGTGCGAGTGGTTGAAAGGCTGCTTCTTCCGGAGAATATAAATAATAACTATATTGAATGGGCGGAGCATAATGGGTTTACGGTTGGATATTTTTTGCAAAAGCCGGTGCATCTGTTTGAGATTTTATTAAATACGTTTTGGTATAGAACAGATGCCTATTTAAGCCAGATGCTTGGCGGCTCGCTTGGCTGGTTGGAAATCAATATTCCGTTTGTATTTGTTCTGGGATTTTTGTTCATTCTTGTGTATGCTGCGATGCGCAGGGAAAATGAGCAGCAGCTTATAAGAAATGGAGAGCGTGTTTGGATGGTGCTTGTATTTGTTGGGGTAAGCTTGCTTGCAATTGCAGGAATGCTTCTTTATTGGACTCCGAATAATGCAGCTGTTGTAGAAGGGGTTCAGGGAAGATATTTTCTGCCTGCGCTTGTTCTTGGACTGCTGGCACTGCGGACGAGGAGGACAAGTGTGTCCGAGTATGCTGATCATTATGCAATCATGTGGGCAGTATTTTTACATTTCTTTATCGTTACTGCGGTTTTTAGGGATATTCCATAGAAAGATAATCAGAAGCGCTTACTTCGGTAGGCGCTTTTTTGTGCACTTTAGTACCGAAAAAACATTACCTATAGTTCCGGTTTCGGTGTCTGGGAGGAGCGCTTTTTGATTACGCTCTCTCGTTTGTATTTAATTTTGATGTTTCTTGATTGTGTAGTCAGACGGAACAAGGATGTCGTCTGATTTTCTGTATAGAATGATTTCGCTTGGCTGACAGGAAAAGAACTCACAGAACCGGTCTATGGATTTTAGAGTATAGTTATGGTTTCTTTTTAACCTGCTGATTTCCGCAGGGTTGAAGCCATACTCGTATTCTAAGTCATAGGTAGAGATTTTTCTTTCCTCAAGTAGCTGCCAAAATGGATCAAAAACAATCATAGATATGCACCTCCTTATATTAAATTATCTAAAATCATAACAAGAGATTTGGTGTTTGTGAACTTGCATAAATGTAAGAGAAATAATATTTTTGTTTTATTAAAAATTACATTTATGCAAGTTATATTTTTTTAAGCCGTGAATTAAACTTGGACTATGTTCAAGGAAGGAGGGTAAAAAGACAAAGCAGGAATTTCTAAACTATTTAGTTGTTGCGTATTGAAAGGAGTAGAGAAAATAATGGGCGATACAGTTGCAGTAGTGAAAAATGAATATGAAATAAGTGTTGTGACAAACGGAACAGAGGAACTGTTTAATTTGAAGGAAAATCCGAATGCAAACAGCTTATATGTAGAGGATATTAAGAATAAACTCATGAGCAGTCTGGATTTGAGGGTTGTTGTTGAGAATTTGTATAACACGGCGGATTTATTGTATGTTTCCTACAATGCATTGGAAGGGACGTCAGCAAAGTCAATGATAAGCGGATTACAGACGGATTTGGCACAATTATGCGGAGACAGCCAGGTGGCCATGAACAGCATTGAGGTAAGTACAGCGGAGATGTTAGGTCTGCTGCCGACTGTGTATCGTATGTTGGTCTCGGGAAAATCTAAGCAGGCATTACAAATTTTATCGAAAGCCAGCTCCTATGCAAACGCTATGGCGGCAGCTGCCGATAAACTGGCGGATAAAGTAGAGGAGATGATCGGAAAGGCAACGAACGCGCTTGAGCGTTCAGAGAATCTGTATGCTGAGGATGTGCAGAAGAAAAAAGATTTTGCGAACAAATTAGCGGAGATGAAAGCAAAGCAGGAAGCTCTTGTAACGCAGAAGGAAGAGATGCAGGGTATCATTGATGATTTGCAGGAGCAGTGTCTTCAGGCGAAGCTGAAAGAGGAAAAAGCAGATAAGCGGGCTTTTACAATGGGCATTATCGGCTCTTTTACCGGACTTTTGAACATTGGTATCGGCGAAGCGATTTCATCACTTGCCGGACCCAAAAATGATGCTTCATCAGCGGAGGCAAATCAGAAAAAGGAAGAGCAGGAAGCACAGAAAAAACAGCTCGAGGAAAAAATCAGCAATCTGAAGAAACAAATTGCAGACATTGAGCAAAAGGAAAAGGATGAAAGCTTGTCACAGGAAGAAAAGGATGAGCTGAAGGAAGAAAAGGAGAAGCTCAATAAGGAGCTGGATAGTCTTAACAAGGATTATACATCAGTCATTAAAGCGCTGGAGGTTTCAAAAAAGCTTTGTGATGAAATTGAAAATCAGGTGAATAGTAAGAAATCGCAGGCGCAGCAGGCAGCGGAGAAGGCGGCACAGCAATCGGCGGAGCTGCAGAAGCAAAAGCTTAAGATGCAGCAGGATCAGATGAAGGTTAAGAGTGATTTGGCGCAGTTGGCTGTTCAGGTTAAAAACCAGGCGAATGAAAATATGTCCTTGGAGACAGCAATTAAGATGCTTCAGCTTGCGATACAGTGTCTGGGAAATATTGTTTCTGCACTTCAGGCAACGGCTATTTTTTGGAGAGGAATCGAGAGTGGGTGTAAAAACCTGGCGGATTCGAGTCTGATTAGTGTAGTAGAAGCATTACAGCCTCTGGATAGTGAAGATCAGAATGAAATATATCTGGAAAATAGTTTTATGCTACAGATGCTTTCTTATATGTCCACATGGGTGGCGCTGAACATTATCAGTCATGAATATGCAGCTGCCTGTCTGGAAGCCGGAAAGACAGTTCGATATAATGTGAGTCATCCGAAATTTGGCAAGGACGCATATGAAACCGCAAAAAGTCTGGCGGATTCGATATTAAGCAGAATGGAGTGAGAGCATGGAACAAAAAGCATGGATGACCGCGGAAGATAAAAAAACAGCGGAGCACTTCAAATCCATAAAGAATATGTTTGCGGGTCGGATAAAACAGGGAGGTGCAGCTAAGCTATGTTCTGTTACAAAAGCAAACGTGGTTAGCTTATATGCGCAAAATGCGGATGAAATGGACAATGATCTGCCCGTACATAACAAGCATGGCGTGTCCTCAGAAGTGCAGGTGATGCTCACGCAGATAAAATCGGCTAAGGATGAAGCATCCAAAATGGTCGGGCATTCACATAAGGAGATTGATGATGACCGGGAGGAGCTTCAGCATTTAGAAGAGCAATATTATAACAAAGGCAAGAATCTGAAGGACCGTGAAAATGTGGGTAAGAGGTTGCAGGCATATAATAATGGAGTAAGGGTGAGAAGAGATGAATGTCTGAATTTAGTAAGAGAAAAAGAACGGGAGGTGGAGGCTGACAAGAAAAAATTATCACAGTTTGACAGTAAGCTGCGTTCATTTTTTGGAGATAAAAGCGATGAGAAAAGATATCGAAATTTGTGCAGACAGCTTGAAGAACGTAACAGGGCATATGCCTGTATGGAAAAAGAATGTGGAATTGTTGTGAGGCAGCTTGACAAGAATAAAGTACTTTACGATGAGATAGCATTTCAATTGAACGAATATGAAAAACGCCTGTTAAATATGTCTGAAAAGGTTGCATATTGGCTGGAATGGTATGTTTTATATGACATTTTCTGCACATATCTTAATGCGCAGGGAAATCTGGTTGAATTGGATATGATTTTAGCGGATTGCGGCGAGCAGACGATCGTGTTTGACTCTTATGCTGATGTTAAGGAAGCGCTTGAATATTGGAAGGACAGGGATAAACATCCGGAGTATTTAAAGAATAAGATTGAAAGCCTTAAGTTAAAATATCAATCGGCTTAATCGGGATATGAAGCGTAAGGGCGAGGAGGATAGATAATGGGTAAACAACTGGAAGTATATGACAGAATCGGCGTGTTTCAGATTTTTTCGGCAATGGAGCAGGCACATGAAAAATGCCTGGATGTATGCGGAGCATCCAGAGAAGAAGGACAGGGAATTATTCTGTTTGAAAATAATCGTCAGTGGAATCAAAGGTTCGTTTTGCGGTATGTCGGGGATGGATATTATGTTCTGCAAATATTTGGCAGCCAAATGGTTGTCAGTGTTGCCAATGGCAGTGATATTGTGTGTCAGATGACATATGAGGAAACGGATAACCAGCTATGGTCTATCGAAGAGGTGAATTCGGACCAGTTCCGCTTTGTTAATAAACAGACAGATAAGGTGCTTGATGTCGAAGGTGCCCGCACGGAAGATCGTACAAGAGTCATAGCATGGGAAAAAAATCAAGGACTGAATCAGGCATTTTGGCTGAAGTTAGTGGAATGGTAAAATTGTAATTTATTCTTGTATAGATATTAAAAATCGGTTAAGATAAAAGTGGATTCTGCAGAACTGAATATTGCAGTTTACTGACGCAAGAATATTCATAAAACATGCAGAATCTTTGGCCAGCACCTCTGGAATATATTTATGAAGGAGGTAGCATATGTTACAAGAAAGCAATGCAAGGACAGAGGACTAATTGCGTTATGATAATTGCGTAAAGGTTTTTCTGTCACAAAAAATCATTCTGGCTCATATCCTTGTTAATGCGGTTGAGGAGTTTGCAGGGCAAAAGCCGGAAGATGTAGTCCGTTTAATTGACGGAGAACCGGAGGTTTCGAGCAGACGGGTACATCTGAAAGGTTCTGAGATGGAAGATTTCCTGACAGATGTTCATCCGCGCATACAAGGGATGGGAGCCGAAGATGCTTCTGAGGATGAAGGGTCCGTATATTACGATATTCGGTTCACTGTTTATACACCGTCAAAAAGACATCGTTTGAAGCTGATTCTGGATGTGGAGGCACAAAATGATTTTTATCCTGGGTACGATCTTGTTACTCGAAGTATTTATTATTGTGCGAGGATGCTGTCATCTCAGAAGAATTCGGAATTTATAAATTCTGATTATGATGGAATCAAGAAGGTTTATTCCATCTGGATTTGTGTGCATGTACCAAAATATGCGGAAAACACCATAACAAAATATCGCATCCGGCAGGAGAATGTCGTGGGACAGTTCCCGGATAATCGGCGGTATGATTTGCTAAGCTCGATATTTATTTGTCTCTCGGATGATATAGTGGAAAAATCCGATACATATCGATTGCATCGCCTGCTGGAAACATTTTTCTCGACGGAGCTTAGGAAAGAAGAAAAGCGGGCTATTTTAGAAAATGAATATGCGATAAACGTTAATCGTGAAATGGATAGGAGCGTGAGTGAGATGTGCAATGTGAGCGTAGGAATTTTGCAAAAGGGGATTGCGCAGGGAATTGAACAAAAATTAGTCTCGCAAATATGTAGAAAATTAAGAAAGGGAAAGAATGCAGCAACCATTGCGGATGAACTGGAGGAAAACCTTGAGGATGTAGAGAGAATTTGCGAAATTGCGGAAAGATATGCACCGGATTATGATGAAGCAAAAATTCTGGAGAGTATAGCAAAGACAACCGTTTAAGTGATAATGGAAAAAGTGTCTCTTGAGTGATGAACCAAGAGGCACTTTTTGTTGTTTTAGAAGAAAACTAATCCCTCAATAGATTTTCATTTTCAAAATAATCAATACGCATGGAATGACGCACATCTGCAAGTGTTTTGCTTGCGGTTTCTCTTGCTTTTTTGCTGCCTTCATGCAGAATCTCATATACTTCCGGCAAGCGCTGCTCCCACATCTTGCGGCGCTCGCGGATTGGAGCAAGCTCAGCCTGCAATACATTGTTTAAGAATTTCTTTACCTTTACATCGCCGAGTCCGCCGCGCTTGTAGTGATCCTTTAATTCATCCAGATTGTTGTAATCCGGTAAAAATTCCGGAAAATGCTCCGGCTTGCAAAAAGCATCCAAATAAATAAAAACAGGGTTTCCGTCCACATTTCCCGGGTCCTCCACACGAAGATGGTTCGGGTCTGTAAACATGGACATTACCTTCTTTTTGATGTCCTCGGATTCTTCGGAGAGATAGATGCAATTTCCAAGAGATTTGCTCATTTTTGCCTTGCCATCAATGCCCGGAAGCCTTAAGCATGCTTCGTTTTCAGGAAGGACAATCTTCGGGTCGGTCAATGTCTCACCGTAAACGGTATTAAATTTGTGTACAATCTCCTTACACTGCTCAATCATCGGCATCTGGTCCTCCCCGACAGGAACCTCGGTTGCACGGAACGCAGTAATATCGGCAGCCTGACTGATTGGATAACAGAAGAACCCTACCGGGATGCTTGCCTCAAAATTCCGCATCTGGATTTCCGCTTTGACGGTCGGGTTACGCTGTACCCGGGACACCGTTACCAGATTCATATAGTAAAATGTAAGCTCTGTCAATTCCGGAATCATGGATTGGATGAAAATGGTTGACTTTTCCGGATCCAAACCGCATGCCAGATAATCCAGTGCCACCTGCATGATATTTTGACGAACCTTTTCCGGATGTTCGGCATTATCCGTGAGTGCCTGAGCATCTGCAATCATGATGTAGATTTCGTCATATTTGCCCGAATTTTGTAAGCGGACACGTTCTTTCAGAGAACCTACGTAATGTCCTACATGTAAGCGCCCGGTTGGACGGTCACCTGTCAATATAACCTGTTTCATAATGTACTCCTTTACATAATATACTCTGCCCATTAGCATACTCATTTTTCGGGGGCAGGTCAAGCAAAATCGGTAAATTCCGGGTAACAAAATCGGAAGATTCATGGAAATAATCCTTGTACAAACAAGGACATCATGCGTATAATTATATTTATAGAATTCTGCGGACAAAACCAGAAAGGAGAAGCAATGCCAACAATAAGCTTATGCATGATCGTAAAAAATGAAGAACAGGTGCTTGCAAGATGCTTGGATTCTGTGGCAGATTTGATGGACGAGATAATCATTGTTGATACAGGCTCCACGGATGCCACAAAAGCAATTGCGCGAAAATATACGGACAAGGTGTATGATTTTAAATGGATTGGCGATTTTTCGGCAGCCAGAAATTTTTCATTTTCGAAAGCAACGATGGATTACATTTATGCACCGGATGCGGATGAAATGTTGGATGCCGAGAATCACAGGCGATTTAGTCAACTAAAAAGCTGCCTCCTTCCGGAGATTGAGATTGTCCAGATGTGGTATGTGACGGAAGATGAGAACAATACGGTTATGAATGTAAAGCGCGAGTACAGACCGAAATTATTCAAACGGTTACGCACATTTACATGGATAGATCCTGTGCACGAAACGGTTCGGACAGAGCCGGTTGTGTTTGACAGTGATGTGGAGATTTTACATAAACCGGTGTCCATGCATGGAACGCGCGATTTTGAGATCTGTGCGAAAACGTATGAGCGGGAGGGGAAGCTGTCTCCGAAGCTTCAGAGCATGTATGCAAAGGAGCTGTTGAAGTGCGGCGATGCTTCAGATATTGAGAAGGCAGCGCCACTGTTTGTAAAGACGTGGCAGGAAGACCCGCTTTCGGATGCGGGCAGGGAGGCTGCCTGCGTGTTGGCAAGGCAGGCGAGACTTGCGGATGATGGGGCGTCTCTTATGAAATATGCGCTTCGCGATATGCTTGAAAAACCATGCGCTGAAATCTGCTATGAGCTTGGACAATATTACGAAGCGCGAAGGGATTACGATGAGGCAATTGTCTGGTATCAGAATGCAGTTTATGAGACATCGTGTATTTTGGATGTGGAAGCCGGAGGAAAACGCAGCTTGCAGGGGCTTGTCAATTGCTATCAGGAGCTGCTTTATGCGATGGGGCAGTTCGCAGATGCAAAAGAAGTATGTGAATTACAGCTTACGCATTATAAAACAGAGCTTGCAAACTGGAAGATGCCCGAACAGCTATAGAATTGCCCTAGGAAAACATGCTGATTCTCCGGATGTGACGCTCGTCCTCAGAAAATGGGGTATCTACGAATTTGTCGACAATCATAAGTGCCAGTCCCGGTCCAATTGTACGTGCACCGAGGCAGAGAACATTTGCATTGTTATGCTCCTTCGTTGCCTGTGCAGAGAAACAGTCGCTGCATGCTGCAGCGCGGATGCCATCAACCTTGTTGGCTGCCATGCTCATACCGATACCGGTTCCGCAAATTAAGATGCCGAGTTCCTCTTCTTTTTTAGCAACTGCCTCGGCAACAGCTTTTGCGTAGATTGGATAGTCACAGGACTCTGCGCTGTCACAGCCGTAGTCCTTTACTTCAAATCCCCGATCTTGTAAGTGCTTGATAATTTCAAGCTTTAAACTATATCCACCATGGTCACTTCCGATTGCGATTTTCATGAGATAAATCCTCCTTATATATATGAAATGATTTTAAACTTTGATTACTCTGTGACCGGC
Source organism: uncultured Bacteroides sp. (assembly GCA_964563955.1). Taxonomy (GTDB): domain Bacteria; phylum Bacillota; class Clostridia; order Lachnospirales; family Lachnospiraceae; genus Coprococcus_C. Next base: position 9,911 of record CAZLZH010000046.1, read on the forward strand.
TGCTTTCAGCAGACGGTTCATAATGGCACCGCCAAGCTCGGTCTGGTCATATGCTTCGCTGTACATATATTCTATCTTTTGCGTGTCACATTCGCGCAAGGTTGCATATAGGTTTGCTGCGATTGTCTGTCCGTTTTTAGATTCACCGACGACAAAGATGTGTGCGCAGGTATAAAGCTCGGCATGCTCTTGCGTGGTGAGAACTGCTGTTTTATAACCTTGAGCTTCTTTTTCAGCAGCCAATCGGTTGATTTCTTCTGCAACACGGTGGATGCGAGTGTCTGCATTTGCAGCTTCCACAATACTAAGTATTCCCTTCGGTGCATAGTGTGTATATTTCATGCCGGGCGCCTTTGGTCTCACATTTGCATCCTGTTCCATGATGCCTTTATCGATGACAACAGTTCCGACAATCGCTTCCAGCATAGCCTTTGTGATAAATCCCGGACGAAGAATCGTTGGAATCTTGCCGGTCATGTCTACAATTGTTGATTCAATACCGATTCCGACAGCTCCGCCATCCAAAATCATGTCGATGCGTCCATCCATATCCTCTGCCACGTGCTGGGCGGTTGTCGGGGAAGGTCTGCCCGAAGTGTTGGCAGATGGCGCCGCAATGTATATGCCGCTTTCCCGTATGAGAGAAAGTGCAATCGGGTGAGACGGCATGCGGATAGCAACTGTTGGTAATCCGCCGGTTGTCCCGTCCGGAACAATTTTCTTTTTTGGGAAAATGAGTGTTAAAGGTCCCGGCCAAAGTGCTTCCATAAGCATTTTCGCTTTTTTCTGCATGCCGGATGTTGCCTGCTTTTCCATATCTGCAAGCTCATATACGGCACTCGTATCGGCGATGTGCACGATGAGCGGATTGTCGCTTGGCCGCCCCTTTGCTGCATAGATTTTTGCTGCTGCATCTGCGTTTAAAGCATCCGCACCAAGTCCGTAAACCGTCTCGGTCGGGAATGCGACGAGTCCGCCTGCTTGCAGGATTGCGCACGCTTCTTTGATTGCTGTGAAATTATCTCCGGATTCTATCTTTGTATGCATATTTTCTGATTTTTCATCCTGCTTTTTAATAATCCTATTATTTCGACGCTATTGTACATCAACCAAAGTGAGATAGCAACCGGAAAAAATACAAAATCATTTTCTTGTTTATTTTACTGTATAAATGATTGAAAAAATTGGAAAAATCTTATATAATGATTGCTATGTGTATCTGATACGATTGGAAGGATATTATGAACAACAAAGAGAGAAGCCAGGTTGTGAAGATGATTTACCTCATTACACAGATAGGGTTTACAATGTTAGTGACAATTTTTCTGTGCCTTGGGATTGGATATCTGATCGACCGTAGATTTGAAACACATCTGATGATATGGTTTATCTTGCTTGGTGTTCTTGCGGGATGCCGCTCCGTATATATTCTTATTCGGAAATTCCTAAACAATTCAGATCGTGAACACAGATAAATATTGAAACCGTGGAGACAATAACAAGGGAAAGAAGACAGTTCTCGAGATGGCAGAAGTACGCAGAGTATTGAAAGAAATGTATATCGGGATGGGAATTTGCCTGATAGTCTTTTTGACTCTCGGTGCTTTTTTCATGCGCCCGTACTATGTGTATGTAATCGCCCTGCTGGTAGGTAACATAGGAGGAGTCCTTCGTATCTATCATATGTATGATATTTTGGATCAGGCGCTCGACATGGAACAGGAGGGTGCCAAGAGAAAGACGATTATACACAGCCTTCTTCGGACAGTAGTCAGTGTTGCCCTGATGGTTGGAGCCATGTTTATCAGCGGTACAGCGTTTGTGGGAGTTACGATTGGACTGATAGAACCAAAGCTCAGTGCATATTTCAATCCGCAAATCCGCAGATTGCTGATTCGGCTTGGCTTTGAAAATGCGGAGGAACTCCCGGAAGTAGATGCAAATAATAAAAATTAAGATAAGGAGGGTAAGCGTATGACGAGTGGCTTTGCCACAGGAATTGATGTAATATCCAGAAGCTCGGAAGATGTAGATTTCTATATCCATCAGCTATATCCAATCAATTTCTTTGGCACAACGGTATATATTACCACCACCCATGTCTGCACGCTGATTGTACTTTTAGTGATTGCTGCTCTGGCAATTTGCGGAAGGCGCAGTGTGTTAAAGACAAGGGACAACCCCGGCAAATTTGCAACGGCAGTCGAGCTTGCAGTCGATTCCCTGCTGAAGTTTGTAAATGGTACTATGGGGAAGGAAACAGGTAAGCATTATATCAATTACATTGGTACATTGTTTATCTTTGTGTTGTTCTCGAACATATCCGGTTTGTTTGGATTGCGGCCGCCGACAGCGGATTACGGTACAACACTTTGTATTGCGCTTGTATCATTTGTTATGATACAGTATGCGTCAATCCGCTATCAAAAATGGGGCGCATTTAAGAGCTTGTTTGAGCCGATATTCCTGTTTTTCCCAATCAACGTAATCAGTGAATTTGCGACTCCGGTTTCGCTGTCACTGCGTTTGTTTGGTAATATTCTTGCAGGTACGGTTATGATGGCACTTTATTATGGTATGCTGCCGATATTTGTCAAGATTGGTATTCCATCGGCACTGCATGTGTATTTTGACTTGTTCTCAGGTGTGATTCAGGCATATGTATTCTGTATGCTGACGATGACATTTGTAGCGAATAAGCGAAATGTTGAAGCTTAAAAGAAAATATAAATGAAAATGGAGGAAAGTAAAAATGGATAATATTACAGGTGAAGCACTCATTAACGCTGCATCCGCAATTGGTGCAGGTATCGCAGTTTGTTCCGGTATCGGTCCTGGTATCGGTCAGGGTATTGCAGCCGGTTACGGTGCGTCTGCAGTAGGTCGTAATCCGGGAGCAAAGGGAGATATCATGTCGACAATGCTTCTTGGACAGGCGGTAGCAGAGACAACCGGTTTGTATGGTTTGGTTGTAGCGCTTCTTCTTATGTTCGTTAAGCCATTCAAGTAAGGAGGTTTACACAGGATATGACAGGACTTGCAAATGTAGCGTTTCTGTCAGCGGAAACCGGACGAATTTTCGGATTGGATGCGCAGCTTCTCTTCGATATATTGATACAGGGACTCGCAGTCTTTCTTTTGTTTATTTTCCTGACATATGTTCTGATTAATCCGGTGCGGAAGGTGCTGGAGGACAGACAGACCAAAATCAGGAATGACCTGGCACAGGCGGCAAACGATCGCGATGAAGCGGCAAAGCTTCGCGCAGAGTATGATGATAAGATAAAAAATGCAGATGCGGAAGCAAGTGAGATTCTCTCCTCAGCGAGAAAACGCGCGGTAAAGAATGAAGAATCCATTATTGCGGAAGCAAAGGAAGAGGCAGGTCGTATCATCAGTCGTGCAAACCAGGAAGCAGAACTTGAGAAGAACAGAGTGCAGGACGAAGTGAAGCAGGAGATTATCGGTGTGGCAACTGTCATGGCCGGAAAATTTGTTGCATCTTCTCTGGATGAGGAAAAACAGGCTTCTCTGATAGATGAAACGCTGAAAGAAATGGGTGATGATACATGGCAAAACAAGTAGAAACAACCTATGGAGATGCGCTTTTAAATCTTGCTTTGGAGGAGGGAACATTGGATACCCTCTATGAAGAAGCGCAGACTCTTGTAAAGACCTTGCAGGAGAATGAGGACCTGATTCGACTTCTTGCTCATCCTCAGATTGAGAAGGAAGAAAAGAAAAAAATAGTGGAGAATATATTTGATGGTCGTGTTTCAAAGGCTATGGTCGGTTTGTTTGTCATGCTTGTCGAAAAGAATCATGGCAGTAAACTTGTAGATGTTCTTCAGTATTTTATCAGACAGGTAAAACGTGAAAAAAATATAGGAGTTGCAAGTGTGACCAGTGCGGTTTCGTTGAGTGATGCACAAAAGGAAGCAATCGAAAAACGGTTAGTGGAAACCACGGATTTTGATACGATGGAAATAAGCTACGTAGAGGATGCTTCGTTGATCGGCGGACTTGTGATTCGGATTGATGACAGAGTGCTTGACAGCAGCATAAAAACGAAAATCGAAAAGATGTCAAAAGCACTGGCAATGTAATGTAAAAATAAGGATAGGAGGTGTTCGTGCTCCATGAATTTAAAACCGGAAGAGATTAGTTCAGTCATAAAAGAACAGATCAAGAACTACCAGACGAAGCTGGAAACGTCCGAAGTCGGAACGGTTATTCAGGTAGCAGATGGTATTGCGCGTATTCACGGACTTGAGAATGCGATGCAGGGAGAACTTCTGGAATTCCCAGGTGAAGTATACGGAATGGTTATGAACCTGGAGGAAGATAATGTTGGATCGGTTCTCCTCGGTGAAAGTAAAAATATCAGCGAGGGTGACATAGTAAAAACAACGGGACGCGTGGTTGAGGTTCCTGTCGGCGATGCAATGCTCGGACGTGTCGTAAACGCGCTGGGGCAGCCGATCGACGGCAAAGGCCCGATCGAGACAACCAAGACAAGACAGATTGAGAGAGTGGCATCAGGTGTTATCTCCCGTAAATCTGTTGATACACCGCTTCAGACCGGTATCAAGGCAATTGATGCCATGGTTCCAATCGGAAGAGGACAGCGTGAGCTCATTATCGGAGACAGACAGACCGGTAAGACAGCGATTGCGGTAGATACGATTATCAATCAGAAGGGACAGGGTGTAAACTGTGTTTACGTGGCAATTGGTCAGAAGGCATCTACAGTTGCAAATATCGTCAAGACTTTGACGGAATATGACGCTATGGCCTATACGACCGTTGTTGCAAGTACGGCAAGTGACCTGGCTCCGCTTCAGTATATTGCACCATATGCAGGCTGTGCAATCGGTGAGGAATGGATGGAAGATGGAAAGGATGTACTCGTCATATATGATGACTTGAGCAAACATGCAACTGCTTACCGTACACTTTCCTTGCTTCTCCGCAGACCGCCAGGACGTGAGGCATATCCGGGTGATGTATTCTACCTGCACTCAAGATTGCTTGAGCGTGCGGCAAAGCTTTCCGATGAACTTGGTGGCGGCTCCCTTACGGCGTTGCCGATTATTGAGACACAGGCAGGCGATGTATCTGCATATATTCCGACAAATGTTATTTCGATTACAGACGGACAGATTTACCTTGAGACCGAAATGTTTAATTCCGGTTTCCGTCCGGCAGTTAATGCGGGTCTTTCCGTTTCCCGAGTTGGTGGTGCCGCACAGATTGGTGCGATGAAGAAGCTTGCAGCTCCGATTCGTGTCGAGCTTGCACAGTACCGCGAGCTTGCAGCCTTTTCACAGTTTGGCTCTGAGCTTGATGATGATACAAAGGATAAGCTGGCACAGGGTGAACGTATTAAGGAAATTTTGAAGCAGCCACAGTATAAGCCGATGCCGGTTGAAAAGCAGATTGTAATTATCTATGCGGCTACAAGACGGTTTTTGCTGGATATTCCGGTAGATCGTATCCTCGAATTTGAGAGCGGATTGTTTGAATTTGTTTCAACGAAGTATCCGGAGATTTTTGAAAAGATTCGGGAAGAGAAGAAACTCTCCGATGAGCTTGAGGACGCTTTAAAGAAGGCAATTACGGAATTCAAGGAAACATTTTAGGAAAATGAGCGAGGAGGTTGATCTTTCTTGGCATCCATGAGAGATATTAAGCGACGCAAGGAAAGCGTCCAGAGCACTCAGCAGATCACAAAGGCCATGAAGCTCGTTGCAACAGTCAAGCTGCAAAAGGCAAGAGGAAGAGCTGAGAGCAATAAACCATATTTTAATATGCTCTATGATACAATTTGTTCCATCCTTGCAATGACGAAGAACACAGATCACAAGTATCTGCGTGAAAATGATTGCCCGAAAAAAGCAGTAATTGCGATTACGTCGAACAGAGGTCTGGCAGGCGGTTACAACAGTAACATTGTAAAAGAGATTGTCTCCGCCGATTTCTCGAAGGAAGATACTTACATTTACGGTATTGGTAAAAAAGGAAATGAAGCCTTGGTTCGAAAAGGGTATACGATTTATCAAGATGGGTCAGAGATTATCAATGCACCATTATTTGGCGATGCAATGGAACTCACAAAACAGCTTTTGACACAATTTTCAAGGGGCGAGATTGGCGAGGTTTACATTGCATATACCAATTTCAAAAATACGGTAACGCAGGAGGCGAAGCTACTGAAGCTGCTCCCGATATGCGCAGATGATTTTGTGGCGCGGGAAGATGCGGATGAAAAAAAGCTTCTGATGAATTTTGAGCCGAACGAAGAAGAAGTGCTCGACCAGATTGTACCAAAATATATGTCGAATATTATTTATGGTGCATTTTTGGAGGCAATTGCCAGTGAAAACGGTGCCAGAATGCAGGCAATGGATTCCGCGACAAGCAATGCGGAGGACATGATTGGAAGCCTGTCTCTGAAGTACAATAGAGCAAGACAGAGTGCGATTACGCAGGAGCTCACGGAGATTATTGCCGGAGCGGATGCGATTAGTTAATTTTAAGAAGGAGATTAAGGAAATGGCAGATACAAATGTAGGTAAGGTTACCCAGATTGTCGGTGCCGTTATCGATGCAAAGTTTTCTGACGGCAAGCTGCCGGAGATTCACGATGCGATAACGATTGCCACAAAGAATGGTGACACACTGTATGCCGAAGTAGCCCAGCATCTCGGTGATGATACGGTTCGTTGTATCGCGATGGGCCCGACAGATGGACTTGTGCGTGGTATGGAAGCAGTCGGAACCGGTTCACCGATTACGGTACCTGTCGGTGAGGAGACCCTTGGACGTATGTTCAACGTATTGGGACAGCCGATTGATAACAAGCCGGCTCCAAAGGTAGATACGTATCTTCCGATTCACAGAAAGGCACCGGATTTTTCCGAGCAGTCTACGGAGACGGAGATTCTCGAAACCGGTATCAAGGTCGTTGATTTGCTTTGCCCATATCAGAAGGGTGGTAAAATCGGTCTGTTTGGCGGTGCCGGAGTTGGTAAGACGGTATTGATTCAGGAATTGATTACAAACATTGCGACAGAGCATGGTGGATATTCCGTATTTACCGGTGTTGGAGAACGTACAAGAGAAGGAAATGACTTATATTATGAAATGATCGAATCCGGCGTTATCGAAAAGACAACCATGGTGTTTGGTCAGATGAATGAACCGCCTGGAGCGAGAATGCGTGTTGGTCTGACAGGACTTA
>CAZLZH010000047.1:0-15961 GCA_964563955.1 uncultured Bacteroides sp.
AGGAGGAAACATATGATTTGATTGAGGCGGCGGCAGAAGCTGTCGCTGAGGGAATTTTGCTCTCATATCCGGTGATAAAAAGTGTGCATATTGTTGTCAGTAAGCCGCATGCACCGATTCCGATGTCGTTTGATACGGTTTGTGTAGATATTGTACGTAAACGTCATGTGGCATATCTTGGAATTGGCTCAAACTTAGGGGATAAAGAAGGATATCTGGACTACGCGGTAGACCAGTTAAATAAAGACGACTATATTCGGGTAACGCAGGTTTCTGCTTATATTGTTACAGAACCGTACGGGGATGTGGAGCAGGATGATTTTTTAAACGGCTGCCTGGAGATCGAGACGCTTTATTCACCGCAGGACCTGTTGGCAGTTGTCAATGATATTGAACAGGGCGCAGGCAGAAAGCGTGTCATACATTGGGGACCGAGAACACTGGATATCGACATCCTTTTATATGACCGCGAATTGATTATGGAAGAGAATTTAAAGGTGCCGCATGTGGAGATGGCAAAGCGTTCCTTTGTTTTGGAACCGCTCGCGGAAATTGCTCCGTATGCGTATCACCCGGGATATAACAAAACAGTACTCGAGCTTTTGGAGGAACTGAAAGAAAAAAATAAATAGGGAGGTAACGGAAGGATGGCATACAAATTGTTTGCCGCAATCTATGTGGGATCGAATGAGATTGCCATGAAGATTTTTCAAGTAAACGGCAGAAAAACGTTCCGGGAGCTGGATCGCGTTTATAAAACATTGGAGCTTGGGAAGGATACGTATCGTGCCGGCGTCTTGAGCAGAGCATCCATCCGGCAGATTTGTGAAAATCTGGATGGATTCAGAAAAAAGATGCGGGAGTATCAGGTGACAGAGTATCGCGCATATGCAACGAGTGCAGTGCGTGAAGCCGAGAACATGGATATGGTTTTGGACGTTATTAAAAGGCAGACGAATTTTAACGTTCAGGTACTCAGCAATTCTGAGCAGCGCTATATCAGTTTTAAGGGAGTTGTAGCGAAATATCAGGACTTTCATCAGATTGTGAGCAAAAATACGGCATTTGTGGACGTAGGCGCCGGAAGTGTACAGGTATCCCTGTTTGATAAAAACAATCTGGTTGTAACGGAGAATATGCCGATTGGAGCTGTTCGTGTGCGGGATTATCTGGCTTTGATTGGGAATAAATCCGGACGCTTGGATGAGGTAATGTCCGATTATGTGGACAATGATATTGTATCATTTCGGAATATCTATCTGAACGATAAGGAAATCAAAAATATTATAGCGGTTGGTGAGACAGTCCGCACGATAAAAAAGATTGTGCCGGAGCTTGAATTGCACGATGTTATTACAAGGGCGCAGCTCGATGCGATTTATAAGCGTATCATCAGTATGTCACCGCAGCAGCTTGCAGAGAAATACGGAATACCATACGAGCGGGCGACGCTTATGCTCCCGAATATTACGATTTACCTGTCGTTTTTGAATAACTGTAAAGCGGAGGAAATGTATATACCGGATGTTGATTTCTGCGAGAGCATCGTCGCGCATTATATGGATGAAGGAAGCCGGGTTGTATTTAACCATAATTTCGAGGAGGATATCGTGGCGACGGCAACGAATATCAGTAAACGATATCGCTGTAACCGTGGACATGTAGAGCAGACGGCAGAATTTGCCGTGAAGATTTTTGACGCACTTAAAAAACAAAATTTCGGGCTCGATAAAATGCATCGGCTGCAATTGCAGATTGCCGCTATCCTGCATGAGTGCGGAAATTTTATCAATCTGCATGACGGCGCAAAAAATTCATATTATATTGTGGCAAATACAGAAATACTTGGACTTTCCCACAAGGAACGTATGGAGGTCGCAAATATTGTGAAGTATAATGCGCTGCATCTGCCATCGAAGGAACGGATATCAAAGGAGCTTGACGGAAGCGACTATATTGTTGTGGCAAAGCTTGCTGCTATTTTACGAATCGCAAATATACTGGATAAGAGTCATACACAAAAAATAGACGATATTGCGGTATCCATGAAGGACGATAACTTGGTGATTATGGCTAAAACCTATGAGGATATTTCACTTGAGGCGGGATTGTTTGAATCGAGAGCGGATTTCTTTGAACAAATATATGGTATTCGACCGGTTCTGCGAGTAAAAAGGAGTGTGTAGAGGATGGATAAAAAACTATTGGAGAAGCCGGAAAACTATTATAATCGTGAGATGAGCTGGCTTCAGTTTAATTACAGAATCTTAAACGAAGCAAAGGATAAGACGAATCCGCTTTTTGAAAGACTTAATTTCCTGAGTATTACGGAGTCCAATCTGTCGGAGTTTTTCATGGTACGTGTGGCATCCCTGATTGATCTCGTGCATGCGGATGTAAAAAAGAAGGATATTGCGGGGCTTACCCCGGGAGAACAGCTTGACTTGATTATCCCGGAGACAAAGGCAATGCAGGCGGGTCAGTATGCGACACTGAATCGCTCGATTTTGCCGGCGATGGAGGAAAACGGGTTAAAGCTTGTAAAGCATTATGAGGATTTAAATGACAAGCAGGCGAGGTTTGTTGATAAATATTTTGAGAAGGAAGTCTATCCTGTTTTGACGCCGATGGCAGTTGATTCCTCACGTCCGTTCCCGCTTATCAGCAATAAGACGCTGAATATCGGCGCGCTGATTCGGGATAAAAAGAAGGACGTGATAGATATTGCGACTGTACAGGTGCCTTCCGTGCTTCCGCGTGTGGTCGAAATTCCGGCGGAGGACGACTGCCGTGAGATTATTCTGCTGGAACAGATTATCGAGAAAAATCTGAAAAAGCTGTTTTTAAATTATGAGATTGTCTGTGCATATCCGTATCGGATTATTCGAAATGCGGATCTGGCGATTGATGAGGATGATGCAGCTGACCTTTTAAAAGAGATTGAAAAGCAGATTAAAAAGCGTGCCTGGGGCGAGGTAATCCGGCTGGATGTGGAAGCCGAGATGGACAAGCGACTCCTGCGGGAACTGAAAAAGCAGTTAAATGTGGCAGAGGAAGCTATTTATATGGTAAATGGTCCGCTTGACCTGACGTTTTTATCGAAGGTGCGCGGGTTGGATGGCTTCGACCATCTGAAAAATAAAAAATACATTCCGCAGCCGGTTAAAGATTTGAATCTGGAAGATAATATATTTGCGCAGATTAAGAAAAAGGATATTTTGCTGCACCATCCTTATGATGAGTTTACGCCGGTCATTGAGTTTATCAAACAGGCGGCTGTCGACCCGGATGTGCTTGCAATCAAGCAGACGCTTTATCGTGTCAGTGGTAATTCCCCGATTATTGCAGCGCTTGCGCTTGCAGCGGAAAACGGGAAACAGGTTACCGTACTTGTGGAATTGAAGGCAAGATTTGACGAGGAGAATAATATCAACTGGGCAAAGAAGCTTGAAAAGGCAGGCTGCCATGTTATATACGGACTGGTCGGATTGAAAACACATTCAAAAATTGCGCTTGTAGTCAGACGCGAGGAGGATGGCATTAAGCGGTATGTACATTTGGGAACCGGAAATTACAACGATGTAACTGCGAAGCTATATACGGATATGGGAATGCTTACGGCATCCGATGCCATCGGCGAGGATGCGACGGCTGTGTTCAATATGCTGTCCGGATATTCGGAACCGCCGGCATGGAATAAGCTGCTCGTGGCACCGATCTGGATGAAGGAACGCTTCCTGTCACTGATTCGCAGAGAGGCAGAAAATGCGCGTATCGGAAAGAGTGCAAAGATTATTGCAAAGATGAATTCCCTGTGTGATCCGGATATTATAAAGGCACTTTACGAGGCAAGCAATGCGGGAGTTGAGATAGAGCTGATTATTCGAGGTATCTGCTGCTTAAAAACCGGGGTTAAGGGCCTGTCGGAGCATATAACTGTTCGCTCTATCGTCGGAAATTTCCTTGAACATGCAAGAATCTTCTATTTTTATAATGATGGTTTTGAGGACGTCTATATGGGAAGTGCGGATTGGATGCCTCGAAATCTGGATAAACGAGTGGAAATCACATTTCCGGTAGAGGATGAGGATCTAAAAAACCGTGTGATTGAAATCCTTGAGATTCAACTTTCAGATACCCTGAAGGCGCATATTCTGCAGCCGGATGGCTCCTATGCAAAGCAGGACTTAAGAGGCCGCGAGAAGCTGGAAGCACAAAGCTATTTTTGCAAGCAGGCGATGGGAAGTCTCAGGGAGGATGACCAAAAGAAAGTGTCCCGTATTTTTGTTCCGAGAACAAAGCATGAAGAATGACAGGAACAGAACATACGGACCAAATAAAAAAAGAGAGGAGATACAAAAGTGGAGAAGTTTTTTAAGATTAAGGAGAGGGGTTCTACTGTGCGGACAGAGATTTTTGCCGGCATTACAACGTTTTTTGCCATGGCATATATCGTGTTCGTAAATCCGAATCAGGTTGCGGCAGAGGGGGCAAATGGCTGGCTTGTCGGTCTTGGAGCTGATCCGGGAACGATGGGAAGAATTTGGAATTCTGTCTATATCGGTTCGATTCTTGTAGCAATTATCGGTACGCTGCTTATGGCGTTTCTTGCAAATATGCCGTTTGCACAGGCATGTGGAATGGGATTAAATTCATTCTTCTGCACAATCTTTGTGGCAGGCGCTTATTTTGCAGGGGAGGATGTTACAACCGGCTATCAGGCAGGTCTTGTCATCGTATTTTTATCCGGTCTTGTGTTCCTGATTTTGTCTGTGACCGGACTGCGAAAATATATTGCAGTTTCCATGCCGGATTGTTTAAAGAAGGCGATTCCGGCGGGTATCGGTTTATTTATCGCACTGATTGGATTTAAAAATGCAGGTATTATCGAGGATAATCCATATACATTTGTACAGTTTTACGATTTCCATGGACGTATCAGTCAGATTGGTACAGAGGTCGATGGCGTCATGATAACAGGCTTGTCTGTATGGCATGAAATCGTTCCGGTTGTTGTAGCGATTCTCGGTGTATGTATTATTGCGATTCTTGCGAAGCGTGGTGTAAAGTCCAGCGTGATTATCGGTATTATCGCGTCCGCTGTTTTATATTATCTGTTTATGTGGGAGGTTCCGACATTTGACCTTGGAAATATCGGTCAGTCCTTCCGTGATTTTGGCGAGGTTGGCTTCCTCGGCGTATTCAATCCGGATGCGTGGGATGCAGCATTTAACAGCTCCTATGTTGGTGGTATATTCTCCGGTATTATGCTGATTGTAGCATTTTGCCTTGTTGATATGTTTGATACGATTGGAACAATCTACGGTACAGCCGCATCCGCAGACATGTTGGATGAAAATGGAGACCCGATTAATATCAATAAGTCTATGCTTTGCGATTCCATCGGTACGGTTTCCGGTGCCATGCTCGGTACATCTACATGTACAACCTTTGTTGAGTCTGCATCCGGTGTCGGAGCAGGCGGAAGAACCGGTTTTGCAAGTATTATCACAGCAGCATGTTTTGTAGTATGCCTGTTTTTGAGCCCGCTTGCCAGTGTGATTCCGAGCTGTGCAACTGCACCGGCATTGATTTATGTAGGCGTATTGATGGCTAAGAACTTTGCGAAGGTTGACATGGATGACATGCTCTCCGCAGTTCCGGCATTCCTCGCACTGATTATGATGCCGCTTACCTATTCTATCTCAAATGGTATCGGTATCGGCGCGATTGCCTATGTGATTATCGCCCTCTTTACAGGAAACTACAAGAAGAAGGATATTGTAATCACAGTGATTGCTGCACTGTTTGTATGTAAGTTTATCTTTGTGACGATGTAGCGGATTAATAAAAATATAAAAGTATTAGAAAATGGGAGATCACTCATAAGAGAGTGGTCTCCTTTATTTTTTATGTATTGACATGTTCGATACTTCGTGATACGATGTATTTCATAAAAGGAGGTATAAGATGGATGTTCAGTTAAAACGCGGCCTTTTGGACGTATGTGTATTGGCTGCGATAAAAAGTGAAGATTCCTATGGTTATAAGATTATTAAGGATTTGAAACCATATATCAAATTGTCTGAGTCAACCTTATACACGATTTTAAAACGTCTTGAACTGGCGGATATGCTGACGGTCAGAACGGTAGAACACGGCGGAAGACTTCGGAAATATTATCACATTACAGAGTCTGGACTGAAACGTATAGAGGATTTCAAGGAGGAGTGGAATGAGATGATGTCTATATATCGATTTGTAATCAAGGAGGATGAAAATGAGTAAACAGGAATTTCTTGAACAATTGAGGAAGGGGTTGTCCGGTCTGCCACAGCAGGATATAGAAGAACGGCTGATATTTTACAGTGAAATGATCGACGACCGGATGGAGGAAGGTCTGACAGAGGAAGAGGCTGTATATGAGATTGGTACCGTGGATGCCATTGTAGCGCAGATCGTATCAGAAACCTCGTTGTCTAAGCTTGTAAAAGAAAAGGTGAAGCCGAAGCGCAGATTTCAAGCGTGGGAAATCGTGCTGCTTGTATTGGGCTCACCTATATGGCTGTCTCTTTTGCTTGCCGCATTTTCAATCGTGCTTGCGGCTTATATAGTGATATGGTCCATAGTCGTTACGCTGTGGGCGGCGGAAATTACTTTGGCAGCCGGCTCGCTTTATGGAATCATGTCAATCATTATATTTGCACTTCAAGGTAGTGTCACTCTAGGGATTGCGATGCTTGGCATTGGAATTTTTTGCGCCGGTCTGTCAATTTTGTTGTTCTTTGGATGCCGGGCAATGGATAAAGGCATGTTATCATTGTCAAAAAATATGGTTTTTGGCATAAAATCCTTGTTTGTTGGAAGGAGGACTGAAGATGAATAAAACAAAAAAACGATGGCTCATAGCAGCGGCGTGTCTTATGGCAGTCGGATTGCTGGTTTTTTTAGGAGCGATGGCAGTTTTCAAATTTGATTTTACAAAGCTGAATACGGAACAATATACGGAAAATACATATGAAGAGGAAGAAGCCTTTGATAAAATATCTGTGGATGTATCGGAAACGCAGGTTGTGTTTGCACCGTCAAACGATGGAAAATGCAGAGTGAACTGTTATGAACGGGAGAGGGTAAAATATTCGGTATCGGTGGAGCAAGGAACACTCATAATTGATGAGGTCGATACACGAAGATGGTATGAACATATCGGAATACAATTCGGTGGTAAGAAGATGACGGTATATCTTCCTGAGAAAGAGTATGCTTCTCTGATGATAGATACAAGTACAGGCGATGTTGACATACCAAACGATTTTACATTTGAAAGCATTGATATCACAGGGGATACGTCGGATGTGACATGTCGCGCCTCTGCTTCCGGCGATATAACGGTGAAGGTCAGTACAGGAGATGTCAGATTGACGGATGTCAATTGTGCGAATTTTTTCGGAGAAAGTACGACAGGCTCGATCACGTTAAAGCAGGTTGCCGCTTCAGCCTGCATTGATATGAAAAGTAATACGGGTGATGTTGAGCTTGAGTGCTGTGACATCGAGCAGCTTTTTGTGGAAACGGATACAGGTATGATATCGCTGAAGCAGGTTATCGCTTCCGATTGCTTCCATATAAAAAGTGATACGGGTGATGTTGATTTTGCGGGCTGCGACGCTGCACAGATTTTTGTAGAAACAGACACGGGGGATGTTGCAGGTACGCTGCTTTCGGATAAGGTATTTATTACGGAGACGGACACAGGCGATGTCGACGTTCCCAAAACGATAACGGGCGGCAGATGCGAGATAACAACCGATACAGGGAATATTGAAATAGATATACGGTAAGATATGGCATCGCTTCGGCGATGCCTTTTTAATAAAAAAATAGTTGACAATATTGCTATATATGTTATACTCCAACTAGAACAAGAAAATAAATGATAGTCAGGTTGTGAAACGCGTATACTATATATAATGTAATGTACGTGTTGCGCAGAATATACAATTTCGAAGCAGACCGTTAAAAACACGTTGGTACTTAATGAGTGCGAAGCACGAATTTAGTATCCACTACGTGTTTTTAGAACGAGAGTGTGTCTGCGTGAAATTGTATATTCTACGCAACACGATACCTAGTGGATACTTAGTATATTTCACAACCAACTATAAGAAGGGAGTTGAAGAATATGGATGCAGAAAAATTCACAAGAAAATCACTGGAAGTCATTGAAAATTGCGAGAAGCTCGCATACGAATACAACAATCAGGAAATCGGACAGGAACACCTGCTGTACAGTCTGCTTACAGTAGAGGACAGTTTGATTGCAAAACTGCTTGCAAATATGGGAGTCAATGTGGAAACGTTTTCTCGCGAATGTGAGCGCCTTGTCGCTTATCGCCCAAAGGTATCGGGAGGTCAGCTCTTTACAAGTCCTGATTTCTCGAAGGTTTTGATACAGGCGGAAAAAGAAGCAAAGCAGATGAAGGACGACTATATTTCCGTGGAGCATATCTTCCTTGGAATTCTTGAGAAGATGAACAAGGAGGTTAAGGGAGTTGTCATGGGGTATGACATTTCCAGAAATAAATTTCTGCAGGTGCTTGCGGATGTGCGTGGAAACCGGAAGGTAGAAAGCGATAATCCGGAGGCTACTTATGATTCGCTCAGCAAATATGGGTATAACCTTGTGGAGCGTGCGCGGGAGCAAAAGCTTGATCCGGTTATCGGCAGAGATACCGAAATTCGAAATATCGTCCGTATTTTGTCAAGAAAGACAAAAAACAATCCGGTCTTAATCGGAGAACCGGGTGTTGGTAAAACTGCGGCGATTGAAGGATTGGCACAGCGGATTGTCCGTGGCGACGTGCCGGATTCTTTGAAGAATAAGGATATCTTTGCGCTTGATATGGGAGCGATGCTTGCAGGTGCGAAGTACCGGGGCGAGTTTGAGGAACGTCTTAAAGCCGTACTTGATGAGGTTAAGAATTCGGACGGACAGATTATTTTGTTTATCGATGAGATTCATACGATTGTCGGAGCCGGAAAAACGGAGGGCTCCATGGATGCCGGCAACATGTTAAAGCCGATGCTTGCCCGTGGTGAGCTGCACTGTATCGGCGCAACAACACTGGATGAATATCGAAAATATATCGAGAAGGATGCGGCGCTCGAACGTCGGTTCCAGCCGGTCATGGTAAATGAACCGACCGTGGAAGATACGATTTCCATTTTGCGAGGCATCAAAAACAGATACGAGGTGTTCCATGGTGTAAAAATCAGTGATGGTGCGCTGGTTTCTGCGGCAACACTCTCCAACCGTTATATTACAGACCGTTTCCTGCCGGATAAGGCGATCGACCTTGTAGATGAGGCTTGTGCGATGATTAAGACGGAGCTTGATTCCATGCCGGCAGAGCTTGATGAGATTTCGAGAAAGATTATGCAGCGGGAAATCGAGGAGGCAGCTTTGAAAAATGAAACAGACCATTTGAGTCAGGATCGGCTGCAGGAGCTTCGCAGGGAGCTCGAAGAGCTTCGTGAGGAATCCAAACAGATGAAGGCAGTATGGGAGCATGAAAAACAGGATGTGGAGCGTGTTCGGAAGCTGCGTGAGGAACTTGAGGATGTAAACAACCAGATTCAGATTGCACAGCGGGACTACAATCTGGAAAAGGCTGCGGAGCTGCAATATGGCAGACTGCCGCAGATCAAGCAGGAGTTGGAAAGTCTTGAAGCACAGGTGAGCGCAAAGGATCGGAGCCTTGTGCATGAGTGTGTGACAGATGAAGAAATTGCAAAGATTATTTCCAAATGGACCGGAATCCCGGTTGCAAAGCTTACGGAGAGTGAGCGGAATAAGACGCTGCATCTGGATGAGGAACTTCGTAAACGTGTGATCGGACAGGATAATGCGGTTACGCTTGTCAGCGATGCAATTATCCGTTCAAAAGCCGGTATCAAGGATCCGACAAAGCCGATTGGCTCGTTCCTGTTTCTCGGTCCGACCGGTGTCGGTAAAACAGAGCTTGCAAAGACGCTTGCGGCTGCTTTGTTTGACAACGAGGCAAATATGGTTCGTATCGATATGAGCGAGTATATGGAGAAGCACAGTGTGGCAAGGCTGATTGGAGCGCCTCCGGGATATGTCGGTTATGACGAGGGCGGACAGCTTACGGAGGCAGTCCGTAGAAAACCGTATTCGGTTGTATTGTTTGATGAGGTGGAAAAGGCGCATCCGGATGTATTTAATGTGCTGTTACAGGTATTAGATGACGGACGTATAACCGATTCCAAGGGCAAGACAGTCGATTTTAAAAATACGATTTTGATTATGACATCCAATATCGGCTCTGAATATATGCTTGAGGGCGTTGATGAGGGTGGAAAGGTCAATACGGATGCGGTCATGGCAGAATTAAAAAATCATTTCCGACCGGAGTTTTTGAACCGTCTGGATGAGATTATCATGTTCAATCCGTTGGATAAGACTTCCATCACAGGCATTGTCAATCTGCTTGTGGCAGATTTGAATACAAGGATTGCCGATAAGGAGCTGAAGCTCGTATTGACAGATGCGGCGATGGAGCATGTGATTGAAGCCGGATACGACTTCCAATATGGAGCCAGACCTTTGAAGCGTTATTTGCAGAAAAATGTGGAAACGCTTGTCGCAAAGAGTATCCTTTCCGGCAATCTTCGGGCGGGAGATACAATCATCCTTGATTATGACGGAAATACATTGTTTATTCGAAAATAAATTGAATATTTGCAAAGGAAAAACTTAAAAAATAAGACATCTCCTTTCTTTTCTTGTGTGGATTGCGTAATTATGCTATAATGTGCAAGCTTGTTATTGTGAAACGTTTATTTTCATGAAATAAGCGGGAAAAGAAAGGAGATAATTTTATGTGGGCATATGAAAGCGTGTTTTATCAGATTTATCCGCTCGGCTTTTGCGGAGCACCGTTTGAAAATGATGGAGAACTGACATCGAGGATAAAGAAAGTGATTGATTGGATACCGCATATCAAGAAGATGGGAGTCAATGCAATTTACTTTTCGCCTGTATTTGAGTCAGATACGCATGGATATAATACGAGAGATTATTCAAAGATCGATTGCAGACTTGGCACAAATGAAGATTTTAAGGAGGTCGTGGAAGAATTACATAAAGCCGGAATCAAGGTTGTGTTAGACGGTGTGTTTAATCATGTCGGACGTGGCTTCTGGGCATTTCAGGATGTACTTGAAAAGCGCTGGGATTCACAGTATAAGGACTGGTTCCATATCAGCTTTGACGGAAATTCTAACTACAATGACGGATTGTGGTATGAGGGCTGGGAAGGAAATTATGACCTTGTAAAGCTGAACTTAAGAAATGAGGAAGTGATTTCACATATTCTGTCCTGCGTAAAGGGCTGGGTTGATGAGTTCGATATCGATGGACTTCGTCTGGATGTGGCATATTGCCTTGATCATGATTTTGTCCGCCGGCTGCGTGCATATTGTGATGGCTTGAAGGAGGATTTCTTCCTGCTCGGAGAGCTTTTGCATGGGGATTATAATGTATTTGTGAATGATGCCATGCTTCACAGCGCAACGAACTATATGTGTTACAAGGGCTTGTATTCAAGCTTTAACAGCATGAATATGTTTGAGATTATTCACAGCCTGCTTCAGCAGTTCGGTCCGGAGGAGTGGACCCGGTATAAGGGCAAGCATTTCCTGTCCTTTGTAGATAACCATGATGTGACAAGGGTTGCCAGTATTTTGACAAACAAAGAACATCTGCCGCTCATTTATGCACTTGCATTCGGTATGCCGGGTATTCCGTGCATATATTATGGAAGTGAGTGGGGCGCAGAAGGAAGAAAAGAGGATGGAGACCCGGCTTTGCGGCTTAGCTATGAGAAGCCGGAGTGGAACGAGCTGACAGATTGGATTACAAAGCTGGCAGAGGCGAAGAAGAATAGTGAAGCGTTAAATTACGGAGGCTTCCGCTCGATTGTCTTGACAAATCATCAATGTATTTTTGAGCGTAAATCAGAGCATGAACGTGTGCTTGTTGCGATCAATGCAAGTGATCAGCCATATACGGCGCATTTCGATGCGGGATGCGGAATGGCACAGGATTTAATAACAGGCGAGAAGCATGATTTCGGCGGTGGATCCGAGCTTGCCGGTTACAGTGCTGCATTCTGGAAGATGGAAAAATAATAATACTTTCGTGGATGTTCTAAATTAGGAGGACAAATATGAAACAGTTTGAAAAGATCATCTCGGACATTGACGCATTCGTGTGGGGACCTGTCATGCTGGTTCTGCTTGTCGGAACGGGTATTTTCCTGACTATAAGGACGCATTTCCTGCCGTGGCGGAATCTTGGCTATGCAATCAAGAGCACACTGAGCAAGGATGCGAGGAAAAAGAAGCATGGAACCGGAGATGTATCTCCGTTCTCGGCGCTTACAACCGCACTTGCAGCCACAATCGGTACCGGAAATATCGTGGGTGTTGCGACAGCTATGGTGTCGGGCGGTCCGGGCGCACTTGTGTGGATGTGGATTTCTGCATGCTTCGGACTGACAAACAAATTCAGTGAATGTATGCTCGCAATCAAATATCGAGAGGTCAATGCCAAGGGTGAGATGTCGGGCGGCCCGATGTACACGATGAAGAAGGGATTGAAGAACAAAAAAATGGGTGCGATACTCGGTTGGCTGTTCGCATTTTTCGCGGTCGTTGCTTCTTTCGGTATCGGAAACATGACACAGGGAAATTCGATTTCGTCCTCTATGAAGGAAACCTTTGGCGTAAAGACATGGATAACCGGTTTGATTCTGACTGTGCTTGCATTGTTTATCATTATCGGAGGTATCAAATCCATCTCTAAAATATCCTCGATTGTTGTACCGTTTATGGCAATCTTTTATGTGATTGCCGGCTTGATCGTCATTTTCGGAAATATTGAACATGTTCCGTCCGGCGTTGCACAGATATTTTCCATGGCGTTTTCCGTAAAGGCAGTGTCCGGTGGCCTGCTTGGCGCGATCGTAGCCTCCATGTCGAATGCGATGCGGTTTGGCGTGGCGCGCGGATGCTTTTCCAATGAAGCAGGTATGGGTTCTGCGGCTATTACAGCGGCGGCAGCTACAACGGACAATCCGGTTCGTCAGGGCTATATCAATATGACCGGAACATTCTGGGATACGATCGTTGTGTGTACGATTACCGGACTTGCGATTGCAAGCTCTGGTGTGATCGGAAATACGAAGCTTGCAGGGGATGGACATTATGCGGTGATACAGGCGGATCCTGCCGGTGAGTTTGATGCTTACGCACAGCTTGTGACAAAGGAGGATGGCAAATCAAAGGCAACGGAGTATCTGCTTACCTATGATGAAACAGCACAAACGGTTACGCTTGAAGAGGCTGCGAATGACGGAAGCCGGAAAAAGGACGGAGAGCGTATTTCACTCTCGCCTTATCCGAATGATGAGAAAGCATGTGAAAAGCTGCATACAGAGATGACGGCAGAACAACTGCTTCCGGTTTATGCGGACGGACAGTTATCCGGTGCATGGATGGACAGTGACAAAAATACATATATATTTGATGGAAACGGAACTTATACATTTCATGAGATTTATATCGGCTCAAGCCTTACGATTCAAGCCTTTCGAACCGTACTCGGTGATTTGGGCGCATATCTTGTGACAATCGGAATTGCGTTGTTTGCATTTTCAACCATTCTCGGATGGGAGTATCATGGAGAAAAGGCGTTTGAGTATCTCACAGGCTCGCACAAATGGAATATGCTTTATCGAATCGTATTCTCATTGATTGTATATGTCGGTGCAACAACCTCGCTCAATCTGGTGTGGAACTTCTCGGATATTGCGAATGCGCTTATGTGCGTTCCGAATCTGATTTGTCTGCTTTGCATGAACAAGGAGATTGCACATGATATACAGAAATTTCAGACCGTGATAAAGACGGAAAAGAAAGAGAAGATTTAGTTTTTCCATCAACAAATAAAACAGTCTCGCATAAACTATACATAAAGTGTATAGATGCGAGGCTGTTTGATTATGGCAGTAAAGATTATGATTGATGCCGGACATGGCGGTTACGATGGCGGAGCGACTTATAATGGAAGAAAAGAAAAGGATGACGTACTTGCGCTTGCGCTCGCTGTCGGAGAGATTTTGTCATCACAGGGTTATGACGTGGAATATACAAGAACAGAGGATGTCTATGATTCTCCGGTGCAGAAAGCGCGAATCGCCAATGAGAGCGGGGCGGACTTTTTTGTATCGCTGCACCGCAATTCGTCTCCGACTCCGAATCAGTACAACGGTGTTCAGACACTTGTCTACAATGATGCCGGTATAAAGGCGGATATGGCAAGAAATGTAAATGACCAGTTGGAACAGGTCGGCTACCGGAATATCAATGTTGTGGAGCGTCCAAATCTGGCTGTACTAAGGCGGACGAGGATGCCGGCGATTTTAGTGGAGGCAGGATTTATCAACAGCGATACCGATAATGCGTTGTTTGACAGCCGTTTTACCGAGACGGCAGAGGCGATTGCGGCAGGAATTGATGAAACCCTTCGGGAGGCGGGATATACTACGGCAATGGCAGGTCCGGCAAAGTCGGATGATGGCGATTACAAAGCGGGGGAGTCTGTTCCTGTATTTGCAGCGCAGAATCAGGAAGCGCAGATGCAAAAACAGGTGGATTCGGAAATGCCTCAGCCGGAGACACCGGATATGGGCTATCAGATATTAATCGGCATTTATCGGACATTCGGTGCGGCATCCTATCAGGCAAACCGGCTTGTCCGCGACGGATATGATGCAGAGGTGTTCGAGGATGAAGGCTTGTATCAGGTTCGTGTCGGTTTATTTACGGATATCGAGGATGCGATGATTGCACAGCGGGAGCTTCGGGACCGGGGCTTTGATACGCTGATTGTCAGAAAAGGAAAATTTTAAAAAGTATTTGACATATAAAAAATGCTGTGTTATTCTATTACCCGATGAACTGCCGTAGACAGCAGGTGCCGAAAGGCATAAGCATAAAACGCCTGCCGAGGAAGAAATCGTGATAAACGAATTTTGACTCTCATGCTGTGTCGGTGTGAGAGTTTTTCTTTTGTGCAGTTTCCGAAATAATATAAGGAGGTGCAAGACTTTGGCTAAGATCGAGTTAAAACAGCCTATCGTTGATGAAATCAAGGAGAATATTAAGGATGCAAAGTCCGTAGTATTGGTTGATTATCGTGGACTTACGGTTGAGCAGGACACACAGCTTCGTAAGTCAATGAGAGAGGCAGATGTCATTTACAAGGTATATAAAAATACCATGGTAAAGCTGGCTATCGACGGTACAGAATTTGAGTCTTTGAAGGACGAGCTTGAAGGACCGACAGCAGTTGTTATTTCTAAGACAGATGCAACAGCTCCTGCGAGACTGGCAGCTAAATTTGCAAAGGAAAATCCGGCGCTTGAGCTTAAGAGCGGTATCGTAGAAGGAACACACTACGATGTAGACGGTATTAAGAAGATCGCAACAATTCCTTCCAGAGAAGAACTTCTTTCCAAGTTCCTCGGAAGTATTCAGTCACCGATTACAAACTTTGCCCGTGTTATTAAGCAGATTGCAGACAGCAAGGAAGCTTAAATTACAGATTTTGTAAAAAATAACAAATTAGAAAATATGGAGGATTATTATTATGACAACTCAGGAAATTATTGAAGTTATCAAAGGTTTATCAGTATTAGAGTTAAATGACCTTGTAAAGGCATGTGAGGAAGAATTTGGTGTATCTGCAGCAGCAGGTGTTGTAGTTGCACCAGCAGGCGGAGACGCAGCAGGCGCAGCTGAGGAGAAGGATTCCTTCGACGTAGAGCTTACAGAAGTAGGTCCTAACAAGGTTAAGGTTATCAAGGTTGTTCGT
>CAZLZH010000048.1:0-15898 GCA_964563955.1 uncultured Bacteroides sp.
AAGATGAAGTTCAGAACAAGCTATGGACAGAATGCTTTGAAGCATTCGATTGAAGTTGCTCAGTTGTCCGGTTTGCTTGCCGGAGAACTTGGGCTTGATATTCGTGTTGCCAAGCGTGCAGGTTTGCTGCACGATATTGGTAAATCTATTGATCATGATGCAGGTATGGAAGGTTCTCATGTATCAATTGGTGTTGACTTGTGTAGGAAATACAAGGAATCTGCGATTGTTCTCAATGCAGTAGAGGCACACCATGGTGATGTAGAACCACAGAGCTTAATTGCTTGTATTGTACAGGCGGCAGATGCTATTTCCGCTGCACGTCCGGGTGCAAGACGAGAGACGTTGGAGACATATACAACAAGACTGAAATCCTTGGAAGATATTGCAAACGGATTTAAGGGTGTTGATAAAACTTTTGCTATTCAGGCGGGACGAGAAATTCGAGTAATGGTAGTTCCAGAGCAGGTAAATGATGCAGAGATGGTATTGCTGGCAAGAGATATCTCAAAGCAGATTGAAGCAGAGCTTGAGTATCCGGGTACCATCAAGGTGAACTTGATTCGCGAATCGAGAGTTACCGATTACGCAAAGTAATTTACAAAAATGCAGATGCCGTATGTTATGTTTATTCGTAATATTCGGCATCTTTTCTTTTTTCTGGAATTTTACATGATTCGCAAGCATTTTCTTAGTTTTGCTTGAAATAATTGGGAAAGTGGTATATAGTAGAAAAGATTTATCATATTGAAAAGGATAAGGAGAGGTAACAATGCGAGAATTATCAACCAAAGCAAAGGCAGTGAAGCCGTCATCAACACTTGCAATTACAGCAAAGGCGAAGGAGCTTCGTGCACAGGGTATTGATGTTGCCGGTTTTGTTGCAGGAGAACCTGATTTTAATACCCCGGACAATATTAATGAAGCAGCTATTAAGGCAATTCAATCCGGATTTACAAAATATACACCGGTATCGGGTATTATGGAGCTTCGTCAGGCAATTTCAAAAAAATTTGCGGATTTTAATAAATTACAATATGCACCGGAGCAGATTGTAGTCAGCAATGGTGGAAAGCACTCGCTTACAAATGCAATCACAGCACTTGCAAATCCGGGAGATGAGTTTTTGATTCCGGCGCCATATTGGCTCAGCTATCCGGAGATGGTAAAACTTGCAGATGGCGTCCCGGTTGCTGTCAAGACAAAAAAAGAGAACGGATATAAGGCGACTGTCGAAGAATTAGAGGCAGCTTACACAGATAAGACGAAGGCTTTGATTTTAAATACACCGTGTAATCCGACAGGCAGTGTTTATACGGAGGAGGAGCTTCGTGCAATTGCGGATTTTGTTGTAGAGAAGGATATTTATGTTATTTCGGATGAAATGTATGAATATCTCGTTTACGGAGACCAAAAACATGTCAGCATTGCTTCGTTTGGAGAAGAAATATATAAGCGTACGATTACATGCAGCGGACTTTCCAAGAGCTATGCCATGACAGGATGGAGAGTTGGATATGCGGGCGCACCGCAGGAGATTGCAAAATTGATGAGCAGTGTGCAGAGCCATCAGGCAAGCAATATAAACTCTATCGCTCAAAAGGCTGCATTGGAAGCACTTACAGGCCCGTTAACGACCGTAAAAGAGATGGTAGAGGAGTTTGAGAGAAGAAGTATTTATTTATATGATGCAATCTGTAAGCTGCCATATTTGGATTGCATAAAGCCACAGGGAGCCTTTTATGCATTTGTGGACTGTTCTGCTATAGTTGGAAAGAAGTATAAAGGAACAGAGATTAAAAATGCATCGGATATCGGAAAGATTTTGATTGAAGATTATAATGTAGCAGTCATTCCGTGTGATGATTTTGGCATTGAAAATCATATGCGTCTTTCCTATGCAATCTCAAGAGAGCAGATTGAAGAAGGAATTGAACGTATCGGTAAGTTTTTAAGCGTGTTGTCATAGTAAGTGGTGATTTTATATGCTTGGATTTAAACGAAAAAAGCTGGAATTGATGTATGATGCCAAAATTGTGGCGTTGTATAAGGATATATTGGAAACACCGGATGGAAAGACGGTGGAGTACGATTATATTAAGCATAAGCCGGGAGGCGGAGCCGGGGTACTGCTCGTCGATGAAAAGGAAAATACATACCTTGTGCGTCAGTATCGAAATTCTATAGACCGCGTTGATTTGGAGATTCCGGCAGGTGCGTACAGCTTTGCGGGTGAAGCCGGCGAAGTGTGTGCAAGGCGGGAGGCAGAAGAGGAGCTTGGCTTTTTGCCAAAGAAGATGTACCATGTCTCGGATTCCGTGTCCTCCATTGGAACCTTTGATGAGAAAACAGATATCTATATCGGTATGCAGCTTGTGAAAGGTAACCGGCATCTTGATGAGACAGAATATATCGATCTTGTAAAATTATCCATGGAGGATGCACGTGAAAAGATATATACGGGTGAAATTGTGGATAGTAAAACAATAATCGCGATTCTTGCGTATTTTGATATGAAATCCAGAGGCATATTTGCATCCTGATATTCATAAGCTTTAGGGAGTGATTTTCCACTCCCTATTTTTTATATGTCGAGGAATAAGTATGCAATATGAGATGGAAAAAATGAAAAACGGGATAATTTATTTTTTAATTGTTGTATTGGCAGGCTGCGTGCTTGCCAATATTATGATTCGCTGTAAGCAGGATGTCAGTATGTTTTATCTGCCGTTTTCGGATTATGCGGAAATTGATGCTATGTCGGCAAAAAAAACATTTTTTTATGTGCTGATACAGAGAGCAAAGCAGCTGATTCTCATTTATTTGTTATATAAAGCCATTCCGGGGCAGGTCATTTTTCGGACAATCATGACCGGTCTGCTGTTTTTGTTTGGCTTTGTATTAAGCTGTCAGATGTATTATCTTGGGATGCGTGGAATTATCTGGCTGCTGCTCTGCCTCCTTCCGCATTATTTAATTTATATGTGGCTTTTATATCATTTGTATCGATATAAGGAGCCGTCTCATGAACGAAAGAAGATAGTGTTGTACATCGGACTCAGTGCTGCTTATTTTATCGCAGGCGTGCTTACGGAAAGTGTCGTATCAAGAATTTTTTTGAAAAATTTTCTGCAATATATAGACCTTTAAAATGAGTATTTCCTTTATATTGTATATTTGTTACAAAATATTACAAAAATCGAAAAAATGTGAAAAAAATATGTTTGATTTTATGCAAAATAGTAATTATAATGTAATGGATGAGAACAGATTTATGAAGGTTTTTGTTAAAAAATGGATAGAATAAAGGGCTTGGGGTATGGAAACGCAGATAGAAAATTATGTCGATTATTTAAATAGTGTGAAGCATTCGAGTGCAAACACAATTGCATCATACAGAAGGGATTTGAAAAAGCTTTGTGCGTATTTGGACAAGAAGGGCTGTCATGATGTAAAGGATATAAGTAGTACAGATTTGAATTCTTATGTACTTAATATGGAAAGTAACGGCATGTCAACTGCGACGATTTCCAGAAGTATTGCAAGCATCAAGTCTTTCTTTTTATTTTTGTTGAAAAACGGAGAGATTAAAGAAGATTGTGCGGATGCTTTAAAGCCGCCAAAGATTGAAAAGAAACCGCCTGAGACACTCACGATTGAGGAGATTAACCTATTGCTGGATCAGCCGTCCAGATTGATTCCGAAGGAGATTCGCGACAAGGCGATGCTGGAGCTTTTGTATGCGACCGGCATGCGTGTTTCAGAGCTTATTAATCTGAAGGTCACTGATGTGAATCTGACGATGAACTATATATTGTGCCGTGATGTCGGAAAGGAACGAGTGATTCCGATTGAGAATGTTGCGAAGATGGCATTGGAAAACTATATGAAGTCTGTGCGTGATGGTATTTGCAACGGAAGCATGTTTTTGTTTACGAATATGAAGGGACAGCCTATGACAAGACAGGGCTTTTGGAAGCTGATTAAATCCTACGCTGCAAAGGCAGGCATTGAGAAGGATATCACGCCGCATATGATCCGGCACTCCTTCGCGTCTCATCTCGTGTCAAACGGAGCGGACTTAAAGGCAGTGCAGGAGCTGCTCGGACATTCGGATATTTCCACGACACAGATTTATCTGCAAAGTCGTCAGAGCAAGCTGAAAGAAGAATATGATAAGGCACATCCGAGGGCAAGGATGGCATAATTATCGAAGTAATTTTCCGATTGTTTCAGCCACATCCGAGCTGCCGATGATTGTGATGTTGTTGATGACGATTAAATCGTCGATCTCTTTTTCTTGAACATATTGCAGTACATTTTGCTGTGCATAGCGGAAGTCAACGACATAAACGGTCTGGTAATGATCCACCAAAAACGGAACAAAACAATTTCCGTAGGACTCTTTTAGGACGAGACATGAGGAACCGTCGGATATCGCCGGATTTTCAATGATGGAGAGCGGATTGTCACCTCCGATAAAACAGTTGTAGAGTGTTCCGGCATCCCAGCCTTCCACGTCGGATATGACATACCAGTCAAACATTTCATTGTTTATATTCCAAAATTTCATCGAATTTGTAGCATTCGGATAATATGCAGTGATAGAGTCCGGATGCTTTTCCATATCTGAATTTCCGTATGAAGCATAAAAGGAACCAAGGAAATTGTCAAATGTCTTTGTTGTTTTATAATCAGAAAGCTGTTCACAAGTAATTCCTTTCACATCACAAAAATTCTGATAGGTGTAATATGCTGCAAGCTGTGTCCAGTGATGATCTGTCCGAAAATACAGGTACTCATCATTGTGCTCACGCAGTGTTTCAATCGTTGGAACGGATTTTACATTGCTGTAGGAAGCATAGTAGTAGTCGATTGCCTGCTGCTGGTCGGAGCCGCCGAGCTTTCTCCTTGTTTCCTCCGGAAGCATAACGCCGGACTGGTTCGGAATCAAAATCGAGTAGACATTCGTCTTTCCTGCCAATACGGAAGCAACATATTCGAGTGACTGAATGTAGGAATCAGCCGCCTCCTGATTGAAATAATACATACTGTAGGCACTTCCATCCTCCACATAGACGCCGTTTTGTATCTGGTTCTGAATTTCGGCCTCCATCTCCATGGAATTTGGCAGCTGAGGCTCTTTATGCTCGGTCGCTGCCGGCAATGTGTCAGAAATGGTTGCAGTTATTACAGATTCGGTTGTCGGTTCCGGAATATTCGGAATGGTATCTGCAGTTTCATTTCCGCCATACATCTGTATGGAGGGCTCAAACCCATAGAGATGTTTGAAATTATGATCAGCGCGAATCAGCGAATCACGCATAGGATAGGTGTCAGAATACCAAAGGGATACCTCGGAGAAAAAGGAACCATCCAAAAAGGTTTTGACCGTTGGTGACGGAAACTCGGTCAGTCTGCGCTTTTCTGCCTCCGATACTTTCGGGCGAAATGGAAGCAGCAGACCGATGACGGCGCAGGTGATTAAAACACCGGAAAAGAGGAAAACCTGTACTTTTCTCCATGTTCTGATTCCTTTTTTTTGTTCATTTGAAAGCTTTTTTTTCATAATTAATTTCCTCAATAAATTTATCGATAGAGCATCCGCTCATAATTACTAAAACTGAAAATATAAAAATGGATTATAGCTGTTTCCGACAAGTGCCAGCATTGATAATATAAGCAGTAATGCCGGAAGGACGGCATCGGTAATATTCACGATTGTGAGTGCGGTTTTGCTGCTGTAACCGGTGCGTATCATGCGTTTGCGCAGATGTCTGCCGGCAGGCGTACAGGCAATCACAGCGAAAATCAGGAAAAACAGATGGGAAATGAGCTGTGATTTCACATCGAGTCCGATTATATTTCCTGTTTGGAATGTGAACATACCCTGCAAGACAATTCCAAGCTCGGCAAGATTTTCAAACTTGAAGATTGCCCAGCCGAAGAAGATGACGAGCAGCGTATAGATTCGGCTCAAAACAGCGGGGAGCCTTCCCTTGATTACAAAACGCTCTAACAATAAAAATACAAGGTAATATAAGCCCCATAAAATATAGTTCCAGCTTGCGCCGTGCCAAAGCCCGGTCAGAAACCATACTACACACAGATTGCGTACATATTTTCCTTTGGAGCAGCGGCTGCCGCCGAGCGGGATGTACACATAATCTCTGAAAAATGTACTGAGGGAAATGTGCCATCTTCTCCAAAAATCCTGTACCGAAACTGCCATGTATGGATAGTTGAAGTTTTCAAGATAGTGGAAACCGACCATAAGCCCCATGCCGATTGCCATATCGGAATAACCTGAAAAGTCAAAGTAGATTTCGAACATAAAGCATAGCACACCGACCCAGAGAGAAAACGTGGATTGATGCGAGAGGGCAGTAACACCCTCCGGCAGCAGCTCCGCAGCCATAGCCGCACATGTATTGGCAAGGATTGCTTTTTTGGCAAGACCGATGGAAAATCTCCGGATGCCCTTTGACAGTCCGTTTAGGTCAAATTTACGGCTTTCAATTTCTCCGGCTACCGTTTCATACCGCACAATCGGCCCGGCGATACATTGGTGAAATAAGCTCGAATATAAAAGCAGTTTGGAATAATCCTGCTGTGCCTTTACATCACCGCGGTAGACATCTGCCACATAGGACAGAAGCTGGAATGTGTAAAAGGAGATACCAATTGGCAGAATAATCTGTGGTATCTTGGATGGAAAACCAAACAGGGCATGTGTATTCTCACAGATAAATGTTACATATTTGAAAATGCAGAGTAACGTAAGCAGACATACACAGGCAGATATAAGCTCTTTTTTTCCGGCTTTTTCATCCTCCGGGGCTTCCTGTCTGCGTGCCTCGATTCTTTTTCCGAAAAACCAGCTGATTGCGGTTTCCCCGGTTAAAAGCAGAAGATAGACAGGCCCGCCCCATGCATAAAAAATCAAAGAAAAGATAAGCAGTTCTACATTTCTTTTTTTATCATCCAAAAAGAAATAGATTCCCATCTGCAATGGCAAAAACAAAAATATAAATAAAAGACTGGAAAAGACCATGTGTTATTCCTCCCGTATACCATGCTGCATCATATAGTTTTCCCACAGTGTGTAGTATTGTGCCTGCAGATGAATCCCATCGTTTGAGTAATCAGATTTGACACCGCCCGGAACATTGCCGTCCATATCACAGACAGCGCTGTTCATATCCAGATAGAAAATCTTTTGACCATCCGCATATTGCGCCACGAGTGCATTTCTGCAATCGATATTGTCATTGTTAAACACATCCGAGTTGTCAGAATAATTTTGTGTCACATGCATGATGCCGATTACAAAGATAACAGCATCCGGCTGTAAGCTTTGCAGCTCGTCAAGCACCTCTTTATATTGTTCCTGATAATCGTTCGCAAAGCCGTTTCCAAGCTCATTCACACCGCACATGATGAAAATCTTTTTGTATTGCTTTGCAGACAGACTGGCAGGAATTGTTGCACCGTCAGACATGGCAACATCCATCAAATCCCAGATGGAGACACCGTCCTTGAAATAAAAGTCTGCCGTTGTTTTTTCACGGAAGGTTCCGTAGTCGTGCAGACCCTCGATTCGTGAGTCGCCGATAAAGGCAGCATCGTTAAAATATTCCGGTCCGACCTCGATGTAGTCATAGCCGGTTGTGCATGCAACCTTATCGTTATCATTATAGTAAGGGGAGCGGGCAGGACGCATCGCTACAGTTTCATAAGTGGTCGGAATCGGCTCTGACATGTCTGTGGCAGGCTGATCGGTCTGGGTCGCTGTCTGAACCATGACATCCGTTGATGTTGCAGGCTCCGGTTCCTCTGTAGTTTCTGTTGTATCCACAGCTTCCGCTGTTTCGTCCTTGGTGTGTTCGGAAAGAAAAGGATCTTCCTTAATCATGGCGGACATGAAGATGGTGTGATCCATGCTGATATGGATGTTATATTCGCCGTCCATGGCACCAAACAATGTATAGATTGTAAATCCGATAACGGATAAAATGACAAGTACAACGAGAGGGCATTGCCTTACAAAACCCCAGAACCCCTTATCCTGTTTGTTGTTTCGTTTCATAATAGTGTGTCCTCCCTAAAACCTAAAATACAAAAACGGATTGTTGGCGCCGGCAGCAATCTGGTAAACCGAGAACCAGAACAGTACGAGCAGGAGTACCTTGCATACCCATGTTTTGTAGTATTGCTTCAAAAGCTTCAGCGGATATTTCGTACAGCATATCGCACAGATTAAAAGCAGCCACCAGTATGTCTGGAACATCTCCAAAAACTTTGGAAATGTATCAGCTGTGATGGAACCCTTGACCGGTAAAAACAGCATTCGTTTTAAATAATTTCCCAATGTCTTTAAATCCGATATATTAAAAATGGTCCAGGAAATCGGAATCAATAGTAACATATAGATTTTGGAGAGGATATAATGCTCCTCCAGCTTGTCTTTTAAAAATAGCTTTTCCACAGTCAGCAGCACAAAAAACAGCATACCCCAGATAATGAAGTTCCAATCCGCGCCATGCCAAAGTCCTGTGAGAAGCCAGACAACAAACATATTAAATATCATGCGGTTTTGACCTTTTCGGTTACCGCCGAGCGGAATATAGACATATTCGCGGAACCATCTGCCGAGTGTGATATGCCATCTTCTCCAAAAATCCGTTGCGGAACGTGAGCAGTACGGGTTTTTAAAGTTCGCCGGAAATTTAAAGCCCAAAATCCTGCCAAGCCCGATTGCCATCAACGAGTATCCGAAGAAGTCAAAGAACAATTGCATGGAAAATCCCCACGAACCGAGCCACGCGGTAAGCGGGTGGATGCCGTAAACTCCGGCAGTCTGCACATCGTTCCATAAAGAAGCGATTTTGTTGGCAAGCAAGACCTTATAGGAGAGTCCAACGATAAAGACAGCAGTTCCCCATTCGATTTTAGCAAAGCTTGTCCGTTTCTGCTTGTGCATATCTGCACGGACTTCGTCAAAATTGACGATTGGCCCGGCTATCAGCTGTGGGAACATCGCAACATAGGTGGCAAAATCGAGCAGGCTGCTCGTCGCTCTGTATTTTTTTCGGTAAACGTCGATGACATAGGATGCTGCCTGAAATGTATAAAAGCTGATGCCGAGTGGCAACGTCAATTCTACCGCTTTTAGTACCTCGCTTCCTGCAATGCCGTTTATCGTGCGGATAAAGAAATTCAAATATTTAAATACAAAAAGCATGCCGAAGTTGTAGACCATGGCAATGACAAGAAGGGCTTTGCATCTTCCTTTAAACTCCTGTCCGAGCCGTTCCTCTTTTTGATGTGTCAGTTCAATATTTTCTGCCATAAAATAATTGACGAGAACCGAGAGAATCATAAGCAGAATATAGGCTGGTTCCCCGACTCCGTAAAAGACAAGGCTGCCGATTAGTAATACAGCATTTCGGTATTTTGGCTTTGCCGCAAAATACACAATCATAAAGATTGGTAAGAAGCGGAACATAAATTCTATGCTGGAAAAGACCATAATTGTGTTTCCTTTATTGATTATATTTTCAGATTATATGTATATTTTTTTCAGATTGTCCATTTTTGCGGTTGCATTCTGCATAAGAAGATCCAGAATCGTAATGGCGCACATGGATTCTACGACAACAACGGCTCGCGGCGCAATAATCGGATCGTGCCGTCCCTTGATTTCCATCGTAATTTCTTCATGGGAGCGGTTGATGGTGTTTTGCTTCTGATATATGGAGGGTGTCGGTTTGAAGGAGGCCCGAAGAACGAGCGGACTGCCGTCACTCATGCCGCCGAGTGTACCGCCTGCATGATTTGTCCTTTTCATGACATTGTTATCCTTTACATAAAATGCGTCATTGTTTTCGGAGCCGACGCTCTCGGTAACAGAAGTGCCGTCCCCAATTTCAACCGCTTTCACGGCACCGATTGACATGACGGCCTGTGCGAGCTTTGCGTCAAGCTTATCAAAGACAGGTTCGCCGATTCCGACCGGCATGCCGTTTATGATACATTCTACCGAGGAACCGACCGAATCCCGCGCAGACATCATTTCCTCCAAATATTCGGAAGCCTTTTGTGCACAGGCAAGATTTGGCATATAGAGTGGATTTTGGTTGATTACAGTCAGATCCATATCCTTTTCCTCAACGGAATATGGTCCTACGGAACGTGTGTAAGCAGTCAGCGTGATTCCGAGTTCGCGGAGCACCTTTGCAGCTACAGCACCGGCAGCAACACGGCCGATTGTTTCCCGACCGGAAGAACGTCCGCCGCCGCGGTAATCGCGAAATCCGTATTTTTCATCAAAACAGTAATCGGCATGACCGGGACGATAGCTCTCGGCAATCGTTTGGTAATCTTTAGATTTTTGGTCTTCATTCATAACAAGGAGAGAAATCGGAGTACCGGTTGTTCTGCCTTCAAAAACACCGGACAAAATAGATACCCGGTCGCCTTCGTTTCGTTTCGTTGTAAAGGAACTTTGTCCGGGCTTTCTGCGGTCAAGATAAATCTGAATATCATCTTCAACAAGGGGGATTCCTGCCGGACATCCGTCAATTACGACACCAAGTCCTTTTCCGTGGGATTCGCCCCAGGTTGTAATCGTGAACAATTTTCCGTATGTTGAACCTGCCATTTGGTAAAATCCTTTCTTATATTTATACAGATAAAGCAATTATACATCTTTTTTAGATAAATGAAAAGTAGCTGTTGCTTTTTTCACCTTAATATGCCATAATGTTACAAAAGTATTACAAAAGACTTAAAAATTAAAAAGAGGTAAGATTATGAAGAAGTTGTTTGTTCGATTACTTGCAGCGATTTTGGTGCTTTGTTTATTTCAAACCGGAAATTCTACATATGAAGTAAAAGCGGAGGAACCGCAGGCAGATATTTATTATGCGACACATTGTCAGACATACGGCTGGAATCTCGGAGTTTCTGAAAACGGGCAGATGTCCGGAACGGAGGGACAGGCAAAGCGTTTGGAATCGATTAAGATATGGGTGAAATCCAACCTGAGCGGAGGTGTGGAATACGAGACGCACTGTCAGACCTATGGCTGGAGTCTCGGCGCAAAGAAGGATGGCGAGGTATGTGGAACGGAAGGACAGGCAAAGCGTCTGGAGGCAATTCGGATTCGCCTGACCGGAGAACTGGCAGAGTATTATGATATTATTTACCGCGTACACCGTCAGACCTATGGCTGGTCGGATTGGGTAAAAAATGGAGAGACTGCCGGAACAACCGGTGAGGCAAAGCGTTTGGAAGCAATCCAGATTAAACTTGTGCGAAAAAACACATGCGGGGAATCGACCGTTCGATATAAGACACATTGCCAGACATACGGCTGGCTTGATTATGTAGAAAATGGAGCATTGTCCGGAACGGAAGGACAGGCAAAGCGTTTGGAGGCAATTCAGATTGATATTCCGGATACAGCATATCCGGGCGGAATTACATATCAGGTTCACTGCCAGACATACGGCTGGATGAACTGGGTAGGAAACAATAGTTCAGCAGGAACAAGCGGACAGGCAAAACGATTGGAAGCAATCCGGATTAAGCTGACCGGGGATATGGAAAAGCAGTATGATGTTTATTATCGTGTACACAGCCAGACATACGGCTGGTTAGACTGGGCATGCAACGGTGAGAGTGCTGGAACACAAGGCTTGGCAAAACGTCTGGAGGCAATAGAAATCGTACTCGTACAAAAGGGTGAGACAGCTCCGGGCAAGACGGCAAGACCGTATGTTGACAGCAAAATAGCCGCAGAGATTGCTGCAGAAGAGGAAGAGGCAAAACGGCAGCAGGAAGAGGAAAATGACAAGGCTACAAGTGAAAACCTGCGTCAAATATTAAATAGTGCTATATTAAATCCGACAAAGACGAATGATCCGGTTATCGATGCAAAGGTGCAGGAGATTTTTGCAGATGTCATTACATCGGATATGGATAATTATGAAAAGGTATATGCCTGCTATGATTGGATTATAAAGAATGCGTCTTACCGATATGAAGGTGGTTATACAGGGGAGTGGAATCTGACAAGCGTTTCCTATGCGAACCTGCGCGACCGGCAGGTTGTAAGCTTTTCTTATCCAATCTTTATCGGAAAGGGCGGAAGCAGATACGGAACATGCATCAACTATGCATCAGCATTTACTGTTTTGACACGGGCACTCGGATATGAGAGCTACCGGGTCGGCGGTGAGACAATCCGCGCGGATGGTTCTTATGGCGAACACTATTGGACCGTAATTAAGATTGATGGAATCTGGTACAATTTTGATCCGCAGAACGCGGACAACAACTGGGCAGACCCGCATAAGTATTTTGGCAGAACAAACAGCGAGTGGCTTTCCAACGGCTATAAGTTTTCACATGGAAGTGAAAAGAGCGAGGACTACATCAGCACAAGCGGATTTAAAGTCCAATAATTACGACTGCCGCGGATGAATTAGTACTTTACAAGAAAAAAATCTTGTGTTAATATAGCAGATGCCGTCACTTAGTCAGCGGACAACTCCGACCGTGACTCAGTGATTGGATAAAATTAGAAGATGGAGGAAAGAAACATGATTACAGCAGAACAGAAGAAAGAAATCATTGAGAAGTATGCTCGTACACCTGGTGATACAGGTTCACCGGAAGTTCAGGTTGCACTTTTGACAGCCAGAATCAATGATTTAAATGAGCATTTCAAGGTACATCCAAAGGATCACCACTCAAGAAGAGGTCTTCTTAAGATGGTTGGTCAGAGAAGAAACCTTCTTGCTTACCTCAAGAGCAAGGATATTGAGCGTTACAGAACACTCATTGAGCAGCTTGGTCTTAGAAAGTAAAAAACATAAACATTATTTCACTTAAAATCACACACGATTAAGGCTGTTGCTTATGCAACAGCCTTTTTTTCGAAAGGATACGAGATGAACGATATTATGACACATGTGATTGACGGATATGAAGAAGTACAGGCGGAACATCTGCTCGGCATATTCGGCAATCCGATTAAACATACATTGTCTCCGGTTATACATGATACACTGAGTGATGCGCTCGGCTTGTCGGAGCGTTATATCCCATTTTGCGTGGAGGAACAGGAGCTTGATTCCTGTGTAAAGCAGGCATATGAGCAGGGAATACTTGGACTGAATATTACGATTCCGCATAAGCAGGCGGTTATGAAAAGCCTTGTATGTGTGGATGATGCGGCGGCAACAATCGGTGCAGTGAATACGCTTGTGCGGACCGAAGGTGGCTATAAGGGATATAATACAGATATGCCGGGACTTGCAAGGGCACTGGAATCAGAGAACATAGCACTTGCCGGAAGTCACGTCATTATACTCGGTGCCGGAGGAGCGGCACGTGCGGTCGCATATATGTGTGTAAGCTTCGGGGCAGAAGAAGTTTACATTGTGAATCGTACCTATGTGCGTGCTGCAGAGATTGCTGAGGATATGAATATTGTGGCAGGAAGAACGTGTGTACATGCGTGCAAAGCGGAGAATTATGCATCTATACCGCGTGCCGGTTATCTGATGATTCAATGTACCTCTGTCGGACTTCATGAGGGGGATGGATTACCATTTGCTTTTTCGGATGATTTTTATGCGATGGCGAATGCAGGTGTGGATTTGATTTATAATCCGGCTGAGACGCCGTTTTTGAAGAAGATGAAAGACTTGGGCGTTCCGACGATGAACGGTTTGAAAATGCTTTTGTATCAGGGAGTTTTAGCGTATGAGCTGTGGAATCATCTGACAGTGGAGGATATTTTAATTAAAGCGGTTTATGAAAAGCTTCAAAAGGCTGTGTACGGGACAGATTCAAAGCGTGAGAATATAGTTTTGACAGGGTTTATGGGAGCAGGGAAGACAACGCTTGGAAAGGCTCTGGCACAAAAACTTGGATATACATTTATTGATACGGATGATTATATAGAACAAAGAGAGGGCATGACAATCAGGGATATCTTTGCAAAAAAAGGCGAAGCTT
Source organism: uncultured Bacteroides sp. (assembly GCA_964563955.1). Lineage (GTDB taxonomy): Bacteria > Bacillota > Clostridia > Lachnospirales > Lachnospiraceae > Coprococcus_C. Next base: position 14,032 of record CAZLZH010000048.1, read on the forward strand.
ATTTCCGCACGCTTGAGACAACCGTTTTACAGGAATTAAAAGAGCGTCTGTACCATGTCGTTGTTGCGACAGGAGGCGGGCTTCCGCTCAGGGAGGAGAACGGCAGACTTTTGATGGAGCTTGGAACGACCTATTATCTGAAAGCGTCGGCAGATACGATTTACGAGCGGGTGAAGGGCTGTACAGACCGACCGTTGTTGCAGTGTGACGATCCATACCGCCGCATCTGTGAGCTGTTAGATGAGCGGAATCCAATCTATGAAAAGCATTGTCATATCGTGCTCGATGTAGACGGAAAAACAATTGATAACGTGTTAGGACAACTATTATGAGTGGAACAAAACAGATAAATTACAGAAATTATTGTCAGGGTATGCGGGATGCAATACCGATTGCACTCGGATATCTTGCCGTGTCGTTTACGCTTGGAATTGCAGCTAAAAATGTTGGAATCGGTGCATGGCAGGCGACACTTATGAGCTTTACGAACAGTACATCCGCAGGTGAATTTGCGGCACTGACAGCAATTGCGGGAGGGGCATCTTATCTGGAACTTGCCTTGATGCAGCTTGTCATCAATCTTCGCTATATGCTGATGTCCTGTTCCCTGTCCCAGAAGATCGATCCGGATTATGCGATGGGACACCGGTTTTTGATGGGCTTTGGCGTAACCGATGAGATATTTGGAATCTCTATTGCGCGTGGCGGAAAGCTGAATCCGTTTTATATGTACGGCGCTATGAGTCTTGCCATTCCGGCATGGTCACTCGGCACATTTTTAGGCGTTGTGCTTGGCAATGTACTGCCGGGCGGTATTGTGAGCGCGCTGAGCATAGCGCTTTACGGGATGTTTCTTGCAATCATCATTCCTCCGGCGAGAGATAATAAAATTATCGCAGGGCTTGTCGTTATCTCTATGGCTGCAAGCTTTCTGTTCGCGAAACTTCCGGTGGTAAGTGCGATGTCTTCCGGTATGCGCGTGATCGTGCTGACTGTTATGATTGCGGGGATTGCCGCCGTATTATTTCCAATTGAATAGACATTTGCGAAACGCATAGAATGTGTGATCATATATTTTGATATCCATTCATTTCATATACGATGTATTGAAACTAAGTAGTTCTAGATGTTCTGATATACTGTATGTATAGTACACGCAACCGCCGCCAATACGCCATCCATGGCTTAGTGGCGGCTTGCTTGAACATCGTGTTCAAGCATTGCTGCTATAATCGCAGAACATCAAGAACTTCTAAGTTTCAAACATATGTATATTTCACGAATGGATATCAAAATATATGCAATCCACATAATTTTATTGCGTTTCGCAAATGCCTGATGTTTCATTATATTTATAAAGGAGAAACCATCATGAATGGGATGAAGCATAATATATATATTTACATATTGGTTATGGCGGCGGTAACTTATCTGATTCGTGTTCTGCCGCTGACGCTGATTAAAAAAGAAATCAAAAATAAAACGATTCGTTCGTTTTTGTTTTATGTGCCGTATGTGACGCTTGCGGTTATGACATTTCCGGCGATTCTTTCTGCGAGTGACAGCATGCTTGCGGCGCTTGTCGGCTTTTTGGTGGCGCTTGTGCTTGCATGGTGCAGACAGAGCCTGTTTGTTGTATCCATTTCGGCATGTGTTGTCGTCTATGTTTTGGAGCTGTTTATATAATTGCTCTTTCAATATAACTATTGACTTATTGAGATATGAGATGTAGGATTTGTGCGTGGGGAAATTTTACATCAAGGCATAAGACAAGGGGAAACACATACAGAATATGAGGGGAATATATAGAACTATAATAAGTGGATAAAGGGAACGGAGCAATCAGAAAGAAGCTTGCAGAATGCAG
>CAZLZH010000049.1:0-15860 GCA_964563955.1 uncultured Bacteroides sp.
GCTATTGCAACTTACATAGCGGATATGCTCCTTTTGGAAAGTAACCCGGTGTTCAATGTGGTATATGCGGGTGTGTACTCCAGAAATGGAACTGACTTCTATGAGTTCCGATGTCTCAGATAACAAATTAACAAGAACAAAAATTGCAGGCCATGAAAGTAACCTGCTTTTTTTGTGCCCATTTTTAAGGAGGAATGAAAAGTGAAACAAAAGTTTAGAAGATTTATGGCAGGTTTTCTTGCTGTTCTTACGATGTTCACCACATTGTTCTCTAACGGAACAACTGCATTTGCAGCAAGTCCGAGTGCAAATATTGCCTTCTGGAATGCTTCTGTAAAGAATACCGGGGAGGTAAGTGAGTTAAAGGCAGGCTACAATCATGGTAAGATTTTGTACTCTATGATTGATGGCAATGCAGCCTATTGTATGAATTTTGGACTGGCGGCTGATGGTGGTCAGCTTATGAACAGCTATGATAATCCGAGCACGAGTTTATCAGCAGCACAGGAAAAACAGCTTGCATACTGTCTGTACTTTGGATATGGATGTAACTCAGCTACAGCACCAAGCAATGATCAGTGCGACCAGTATATTGCAACACAGGCAATGGTATGGGCGATTGTGGCAAATCTTTTTGGAACAGGTTCCGATGATTCGGCAGCTAATAAGTTATGTGCATCAGCACCTAATCCGACCAATTCTTACGCTTACTATACAACGCTTAAGAACAATATCAGTGCATCTTATTATGCTACAAGACCAAGTTTTGCAAGTGCAACCAAGAGTGGAGCAACCACTTATGAATTGAAGTGGAATGAAGGAAATAAGAGATTTGAAACAACCTTAAACGATTCCAATGGCGTGTTGTCAAATTTCGACATTTCCCTCAGTGGATATTCTGTAGAGAAGAGTGGTAACAGCGTTACAATTCACACAACATCTGTGAATACTACAGCTACCACGGCAACCATGAACTCAACAGCAGGAGTTGTGGAAACAACATCAAGCTGCGTGTTCTGGCTTACCGGAAAGTCAGGCTATCAGGAGTTTATTTCTGAGAAGCCATCAGCAGACCCGGTGTCAGCGTATTTCAAGGTCAAGACTGAGAATATCGGTTATGGAAAGATTACCAAGCAGGACGAGGAAAGTGGTGTGAAGCTTTCCGGTGCAAAGTATGGTATCTATACTGACAGTGCGTGCACCAATAAGGTAGACACAATTACTACCGGAAGTGATGGTACAGCTACTTCCAAGGCACTTGTGGCAGGCACTTATTATGTGAAGGAGATTCAGGCTCCGAAGGGTTATGTGATTAGCGGAAAGGTACACACACTTACTGTTAAGGCAGGTCAGACAACTTCCTTTACTGCAACAGATAAGGAGCAACTTGGAGCACTGACTATTTACAAGGAAGGTGAGGTACTTACCGGATGGAATGGAAGTAACTTTACCTATGAAGTAAAGAAATTACCGGGAGCAACATTTAAGGTGACTGCCGGTGCTGATATCTATAAGGCAGATGGTACAAAGGTTTACAGTAAGGGAGATTTGATTGCAGAAAACCTTGTAACAGGTTCTGACGGTTTGGTTGTTCTTACAGACCTTCATCTTGGCTCTTATGTGGTAACGGAAACTAAGAGCATTGATGGATATACCATCAACACTACTCCTGTGCCAGTGAATATTGAGTACAAGGACCAGAATGTGGAAGTACAGTATGAATCAGCAACCATTCAGAATACAAGACAGAAGGCAGAGGTTTCTGTAGTAAAGAAAGACTCTGATACTGCTAATCCGTTAGATGGCGGTAAATACACTTTATACGCCGGTAATGATATCAAGAACTATGCAGGTCAGGTTATCGTTACCAAAGGTACTGCACTGCAGACAGTCACTACAGGTGAGGATGGTAAGGCAGCATACTCTTTGGATTTACCGATTGCAAACAGCTACTATATTTCTGAGTCACAGGCTCCTTATGGATATGTGAGAAACAGCAGCGATGTCTACAGCTTCAACTTCAATTATCTGTCAGAGACTACAGCAAAGGCTACTTTCAGCCATGAGTTTGTAAATGACAGAACCACTGCAAAGATTCATATCTTCAAGGTGGATAAGGAAACAGGTCTTCCTGTACCACAGGGAGACGCTACCTTAGAAGGAGCAGTTTACGGTTTGTATGCCCGTGATGATATCATGCATCCGGACGGAGCAACCGGAGTCGTATTTAAAGCGAACGATTTGGTAGCTACCATGACAACGGATGCCAATGGCGATGCGGAAGTGAATAACCTTTATCTTGGAAATTACTATGTAAAGGAAATCACTCCACCGGAAGGATATCTTTTAGATGAGGAAGAGCATGATGTAGTCTGCGATTATGAAGGTGATCTTGTTGCGGAGGTATCAAGAAGCACAACTTCCAAAGAGCAGGTTATGAAGCAGCCATTCCAGCTGATTAAGGTATCTGATAATGGAGATGATACAGAAGCTCCATTGCTTGAAAAGGCAGGCTTTACAGCTTACCTTAAGTCATCTTTATCCGTAAAAGAAGATGGCGGTTATGATTTTGACAGTGCAACTCCTGTTGTAATTGGTGCAAATGGAGAAACACAGCTTTTCACAGATGAAAAGGGACATCTGGTAACCATTCCTATCCCTTATGGAACTTATGTGGTAATTGAGACAGTAACTCCTCATAATATGGAGACAATCAAGCCATTTGAGGTTCATGTTACGGAGAATCATCCGACAGAACCGCAGGTCTGGAGAGTGTTTGTGGACAGAGAGTTTACTGCAAAGCTTCGTGTGATTAAGAAGGATGCAGATACTAAAATGACGGTTCTTATTCCTAACACAGAGTTTAAGATTTTCAATATGGACACCAATAAGTATGTGGAGATGATTACCACTTACCCGTCAAAGAAAGTCCATACTTCATTCTTTACTGATGCAGATGGTGATTTGATTTTACCGGATGTATTACCTCTTGGTAATTACCGTATTGAAGAAGTGGCAGCTCCTTTTGGATATGTACTCAATGAAAACTATGTGGAAGTAAAAGTGGATACTGATACTTTCTACGAAGTGGACCCTGACACTTACGAAGCAATCATTACTGTAGAGTATGAAGATGCTCCTGCTGTTGGTGAGCTTGTAATTGAGAAGAAGGGTGAGGTACTGGATGCATATAAGGGCGGTTTATTTGCAGATTCCGAAGATAAGGAATTTGTTTATAGAGAAGGTTCCCTTGCCGGTGCTAAGTTTGAAATCTATGCAGCTGAGGATATTTACACAGCAGACATGCAGACAGATGAGAACGGAAACCGAAACAAGTATTATGCAGAAGGTGATCTGGTTGCAACTGTTGTAACCGGGGAGGACGGAAAAGCAAAAGTTTCAGACCTTCCTCTTGGAAAGTACAGAGTAGTAGAAGTGGAAGCTCCTTACGGGTATGTACTAAACAAAGAAGAGCAGGATGTAACTTTCGTATATGTGGATGATAAGACTCCTGTTATCAGGGAAAGTCTGACATTCGCAAATGACAGACAAAAGGTTGATTTATCCGTAGCAAAACTGGATGGAGAGACCGGTTTGCCGGTTTCCGGTGCTGAGTTTGGCTTATATGCAGCGGAGGATATTGTAAATGTGGATGGTAAGGTAACCGTAGAGAAAGATACTTTACTTGAGGTAGCAGTGTCTGATGCAAACGGTGATATCCAGTTCGTAAAGGATTATCCGCTGGGTCATTACTATGCGAAGGAAATCAAGGCACCTGCCGGATATGTATCATGCGATGATGTGATCGAATTTGATGCAGAGTATCAGGGACAGGAAGTGAAGTATGCAACAATTATAGCAAACTTCCACAATATGCCTACAACTTTTGAGTTTACGAAGGAAGATATTACAAGCGGTGCAGAGCTTTCCGGTGCAACACTGACTGTTCTTGATAAGGACGGAAATGTGGTTGATACCTGGACATCCAAGGCAGGGGAAGCGCATGTGATTAAGAAACTTGTAGTAGGTGAATCTTATGTGCTTCGTGAGGAATTTGCTCCTTACGGATACCTTAAGGCATCGGATGTAACCTTCACTGTAGAGGATACGGAGGAAATCCAGAGCGTTGTTATGAAGGATGAGGTTCCTACAGGGGCAATCATCATCAACAAGGATGGAGAGTTCCTGACAGACATTAACCTTGTAAAAGGTAAGTGGTATGACTTTGTATTCGATTACTTCAAGAAATCTCTTGCAGGCGTTACCTTTGAGGTTTATGCAAGAGAGAACATTGTAAGTCCGGATGGTCTTGACACTGTATATTATGAGGCTGATGAGCTTGTGGCAACCATTGTTACAAATGACAAAGGAATTGCCATGATTAGCGATTTACCGCTTGGCAAGTACTACCTTGTTGAGACTGCAACTATCGAGGGATTTGTGCTTGACAGTACACCAATCGAAGCAGATATTTCCTATATCGACCAGAATACCGAAGTGGTATATGCAGGTATGGATGTAACCAATGAGAGACAGAAGGTGCAGATTACTGTTATCAAGAAGGATGCTGAGACGAAGAAGGCTCTTGAGGGAGCAGTATTCGGCTTATATGCAAAGGAAGACATTTTCGATGCTGATGGCAGACTGATTGTAGAAGCTGATACTTTCATTGAGAAAGCAGTAACCGGAGCTGACGGAACAGTAACCTTTATTTCAGACCTTCCTCTCGGACAGTACTATGTGAAGGAAGTGGAAGCTCCTGCCGGATATGTGAAGTCTGATGAATGCTTTGATGTGGATGCTTCTTATCAGGGTGATGATGTGGAAGTAATTGAATTTGAGGCAGAATTTGAAAACTATCCTACCAAGCTTGAAATTTCCAAGACTGATATTACCGGAGAGCATGAGCTTAAGGGAGCAAAGCTTTCCATTATTGATGCTAACGGAAATGTGGTTTACAGCTGGGAGTCCGATGGAACAGTTCATGTCATCGACAGAATTCCTGTTGGCAAGTATATCTTAAGGGAAGAGATTGCCCCTTATGGATACAGAATTGCAAATGATGTGGAGTTTGAGGTGACTGAGACAAAGGAAATTCAGAAGGTATCTATGAAGGATGAACTTGTGAACGGAAAGATTATCATTGATAAGACTGACGAGTATACAAAGAAGGGTATTGCCGGAGTAGAGTTTGAAATTCGTGACAAAGATGGTAATGTGATTGAAAAACTTGTGACTGACAAGAACGGTCATGCGGAATCCGGAGAACTTCCGATTGGTGTATTCAAGGATGGCGAGTTCGTGGAGGATATCAAGTATTATGTGGTCGAGACTAAGGCTGCAGAAGGGTATATCCTTGATGAGACCGTTCACGAGGTGGTATTACAGTATGACGATGCAGCCCCTGAGGTTGTGACTTATACACTGAATATTACTAACAAGCCTACGGAACCAAAGCTTCCACAGACCGGGGATAACTTCAATCCTTGGCTTTTTGCCGGACTTGGTCTGGCTGCAATGTTAGCAGGAGCAGGTGCTTTCTTCTGGAGAAAGAAGGAAGAGGATGAAGTAACTGAATAAGTATCATCTATATGAGGTGTAGGCCGTAATAGCTTACACCTCTTATTTTTTTGGAGGGATAGCTTTGGTTGGAGAAAAAATAAAGGAACATCGGGAAAGACGAGGCTTCAGCAGGGAAGAACTGGGGAGAAGATGCGGTTTTGGATGTGATGGAGAACGAGTTATCGCAGAATTTGAACAGGATAAAGGTTTCCCGAATCTTGATAAGCTGAAGAGAATTGCAGAGGAATTATGGGTTCCGCTGGAAGTTTTATGCCCGGTGCCTTGTCGGGAGTGTCCATACAGAAAGAAGGTGTGTCAATGACAATCGGGCAAAAGATTAGAATGTTGCGAAAGGAAAGACATTTAACTTTGAGAGAACTGGGAGAGCTTGCAGGTTTTCCAAACAGGGGAGATGTGAGAATTGCTCAGTATGAAAACGGGAGCAGGATTCCTAAGAATGAGATTTTGAATAGGATTGCGAGTGCACTCGGTGTGACTGTGGAGGAGATTGCCGGTGTTGAGTGCAGAGGTTGTCCATATAGAAAACGTAGACAGCCCCAAGAAGCAATTATCCATTTGGAAGATGATCCCGGTTATGAAACAGATATCAAAGAGTATGGAGACCCGGACGAAGAAGGGCTTCTATATGACAATTTAGATTAAGGAGGACATTTTATATGATGAATTACGAGATTTTTAAGGAAGTCGTAGCAGAGAAGTTTTTGGATTATATGCCGGAGCAGTATCAGGGAATGAGACTTCGTGTTGAACCTGTCAATAAAGTAAACAAGGTTCTGGATGGTATCACATTAGTGGGAAGCGGAGCAGGGAGAAGCGTATCTCCCACACTGTATATCAATCACATGTATGAACACTATCTTGAGACAGAGAATCTTCAGGAGGTGTTACAGAGTGCTGCCAGAAGAATGGATATGGCATTCAAGGAAATGCCCGAGGTAGGGGATGTGAATCTTGAAAGCGCAAAGGATAACATTGTCTTTCAGGTTATTAACACATTGCAGAATGAAGATATGCTCAGGGATATGCCGCACAGAGAGTTTCAGGATTTGTCCATTATCTACCGCTGGGTGGTAAAGGTGGATGAAAACGGAATCCAGAGTTCGGCGATTCGCAATAATCTTGCGGAGCAGCTTGGCATGAATGAAGAGCAGTTGTTTAAGTGTGCTGTGGAAAACACAAGGCGTATTTTCCCGCCGACCGTCAAATCCATGAATGATGTTATTCGTGAAATGTTTATCAGTGACGGTATGCCTGCTGAGGTTGCAGACATGATGATCGGTGAGATGCCGGAAGATAAGATGATGTGGGTAATCAGTAATGACAGGGGGATTAATGGAGCTGGCTCCATGCTTTATGAAGATAATCTCCATAAGCTGGCTATGAAGCTTGAAACAGACCTCTATATTCTGCCTTCATCCGTGCATGAGTGCATCGCAGTATCTACAAATGTTGGAGACCCTTATGAGCTTGCAGAAATGGTAAGCGAAATCAACATGGGACAGGTAGCCTTGGAAGACAGATTATCCAATCAGGTATATCACTATGATAAGGATGCAAGAAGACTTACCCTTGCAACGGATACTCCGAATAAGAGACTGGATGGCATGGTTGCAGAGGCGCAGCTTATTTATGACAACGGAAAGTCCAGATAGGAGGCAGACTATGGAGCAGGAGATGACCGTGCAGGAACTGATTGCTCTTATGAATGCCTGGGAAGGGGACTTTATTTTACAGATTGAGCTAAAGGAGGATGATGCGAATGGGAATCGAAAAGAAATCTCAGATGGAAGCAGAAGAAGCCTTTAAGCTTGATGTGGTTAGAGTAAAGCTTGTGAAGGAGGCTCCGTTATATTCGGAGCTTCCTTTACAGAATCCCTACGAAGCAGCAGCCACTATCGGAGAGCTTCTCTGTGAAATGGACAGGGAGGTTGTCTGTGTAGTCAATCTGCAATCAGACCTGAAACCGATTAATGTTACCTTTGCTAGTATTGGTGCACTAAATGAAGCATTGGTGCATCCGAGGGAAATACTCAAGGCAAGCATTTTGTCAAATGCAGCGAGTATTATGCTCATTCATTCGCATCCAAGCGGAAATCTGTTTCCGAGTAAAGAAGATACGATGATAACCGACCGTATGAATTCCGTATGCGAGATGGTGGGTATCCGGCTGGTGGATCATCTGATAGTAGGAGGCGATAATAAGGAATTTTTCAGCTTTAAGGAAAAAGGACTTATGGATAATCCAAAGATTTCCTATACAAGTGATTACAGGAATTTCAGTTTTACCAACAGTCTTGTAGCAGAACGGGAGAAAGGAAGGTAGCTATGGAGGATAGATTTACGGAAGCAGAATTAGCCATTGCAAAAAGCGTGGATTTAACCGCTGTTGCCTCTTATCTTGGTTATACGGTAAAGAAAGTGGGGCATTATCATACACTCAAGGAAATGGACTCTATCCGGATATATGATAAGAGCCACTGGTTTCGATGGTCAAGGCAGTACGATAAGGGTGAGAATGGCGGGTCCCAGATAGATTTTCTAAGGGTGTTTTGCGGAATGGAAGTAAAAGAGGCTGTATGGTGGCTTCTGGATTTTGCGGGATACCGGAGAATTGAAGAGAAGGATAGAAAACCTCCTCTAAAGTATCAGGTGGAACCGGGAAGAAAGCCGGAACCCAAAAAGTTTGAGCTGCCCATACCGGCACCGGATAACTGTTTCCTTTATTCGTATCTGAATCAGGAGCGGGGCATTAGTAAAAGTGTTATCGACTACTTTATTTCGCAGGGGCTTATTTATGAAAGCAGGCATTACCACAACATTGTTTTTAAGGGTAATAACAAAGACGGTGTTACGAAGTTTGCAAGTATGAGAGGTGTGTTCGACAGGGAAGGAAAGCCTTTTAAGTGTGATGTGGCAGGCAATGATAAGGAGTATGGCTTTAATATTCCTAACGATGATAGTTCGGAACTGGTTGTATTTGAAGGGGCGATAGACCTGATGAGTTATGTGGATATTTTCTCAGATTATGAGACCAACAAGCTGGCTCTTGGAATGCTTGCAGATGCACCTCTTACTACTTTCCTAAAGGAGCATCCTCAGATTACTTCCATTAAGTTTTGTCTGGATGGTGATGAGCCGGGGAGAAAGGCAGCCTTGCAGCTTATGGAGAAGTATTATGGTTTGGGATATGATGTTGAGGATTGCCCACCCCCTGCCGGATATAAGGACTATAATGAGTGGTTAGTAGAAAATAAGAAAGAGGTGTGTCAAAAAGTTGCACACTTTTCCGAAAGGTGTGTCAAAAAGTGACACACTTATTCAAAAGGTGTGCTAAAAAGTGGCACACCATTCTTAGATGAAGAAATTTGGAATAAAAAGGTGTGTCAAAAAGTTGCACACTTTTCCGAAAGGTGTGCTAAAAAGTGACACACTTTTATAAAAGGTGTGCTAAAAAGTGACACACCTATATAGAATCGGGGGTTTTAGGGGGCTTTGCACCCCTAACCAGATGTATTTTGGGTGGATATCCAAAATGCGTATCTGGCAGAGGACAGGGCTTTGCTCTGGACTCTAAAGGCTCCTGAAATGTTTCTCAAAACACAGATAAGGAGGTGTGGTTACAGCAATGGGAACTGGAGATGTAAGCATAACAGAGATTCGACAGCCGGAAGAGTTGCTGGCATTCATTAAGGAAAATGCGATTTCCATAGTTATGACGGATAAAGAGGCAGAGATGCTTCTTGGCTATATGGAAGGGCATGACTATGTGGTGGGTTTTGCAGAGGGAAGGCTGTATCGAGGAGATTTGGATGATGTGCCAGGAGAGATTGTCTGGGATGATGATTTTTCCGTGGATGACTTGATTGACACAGTGTGTGAATGGAACTATGAGCTGATACTTGATATGGATGCAGAAAGGCAGAATCCGAAGGATATGGTGGATTTTTCCAATAAACAGAGCAAGTATGAAAGTCTGAAACAGGAGGAAGCCATACTGGATAAATTATTTGACCAGACTAAGTACCGAGCCGGAATTGAGAAGCTGGCAGAGGAACTGGCTAATCAGTTTATTCAGAATCTGAATCAAAAGGGATTAGACAGTTCTGTGAAACAGCTGGTATCGGATATCCGTCAGCCTGCCATTAGTAGAAAGGCAAGGTGATTGGATGGAGAAGAGGCAGCACAGTATCAGTAAGCTACTTAGAATGACACCGGAGGAAGCAAAGCTCTTGGAAGAGAAAGCGAAGCAGGCAGGTATGACAGAGTCGCAGTATCTTCGGCTTATGATTTCCCAGAAACCGAATGACTATCCGGAGGTCCGGCAGCTTCTTCGTGACTTAATCAATGAGGTAAACCGGATAGGTGTCAATATCAACCAAATTACCCACAACCACAATGCAGAGCTTTATTCCACGGATGATAAGGAGAGGCTTATTGCCTATATGCGTAAGCTGAATGTTGCTGTGGCAAAGGTGGTGGATATCGTTGGCAATCAGTAAGATTCTTTATATGAAGGACTGCGGCAACCATTTTCACGGCAAGCACTTAAAACAGTCTTTGGATTATGTAATGAATCCGGAGAAGACGCAGAACGGGAGACTGATTGGAGGAATGAACTGTCAGCCGGATACAGCCTTCAGACAGATGATGGATACCAAGAAAGCGTTTGGCAAGGTGGATAAGCGTCAGGGCTATCATCTTATCATTTCCTTTAAGGAAGGTGAGGTCAGTCCTGATACCGCTTATGAGATAACGCAGAGGTTTGTGAAGGAATATCTGGGCAGGCAGTATGAAGCAGTTTATTGTGTTCACGATAATACGGATCATATTCATGCTCACATTATATTCAATAGTGTCAGCTTTGTGGATGGCAGAAAGTACCGGTATGAGAAGGGTGACTGGGAGCGGGATATTCAGCCCATAACCAACCGCTTGTGTGAAGAGTACGGACTATCCACCATTGATATAGGTTCAAAGGATGAAGAGCGTGACCGATACAGGGAACGCAATGATTACCGGGATGGCAGATTTGTCTGGGGTAAAATGATTGCGAGGGATTTGGATGCCTGTATATTGCAGGCTGGCTCCTATGAGGAGTTTATGGAACTGCTTCGGGATAAGGGATATGAAATCAAGCAGGGAAAACATCTTGCTGTGAAGCCGCCGGGAATGGGCAGGTACAGAAGATGCAGAGCCTTGGGAGATGATTATACCGAGGAGAGAATACGACAGAGGATTGCGGAGGAAGATTTGTCTTTTTACCGGTCGAATAAGGAGTTTAAGCCGGAGATTGTAAAGTGTTATGTCAGAAGGTATAAGAGAGCAAGACTTACCGGATTGCAGAAACGCTACTATGCAAAACTGTACCGGATTGGGAAACTGAAAAAGCGTCCTTACTCACAGGTATGGAAGTATAAGGATGATATAAAGAAGATGGAAAAGCTTCAGCAGCAGTATCTCTTTCTCGTCCGGCATGATGTACACAGTGTAGAGGAGCTTGCATCGGCAATGATGAATCTGACGGATAAAAGAAAAGAAGCCTCTGCGGACAAAAGCCGGGTGTACCGGGCAAAGCAGAGGTGCAAAGGTCTGTTTGATATTGCAGAGCAGATGGATTCGTTAGAAGGTGCGGAAAAGAGTTTTCAGAATGGGGATAACTTCTTTTCGGAAGAACACACGCAGTGGACAGAGCTATCAAAGCAGCTTTTGGATGAAGGATATTCCTATGAGGAGATTAAGAAGCTTCGGGCGTACTATAAGGAACAGATTGCTTATGTGACTGCAAGGGAACGGGCATCTGCAAAAGAGCTTAATCTGGCGAAGACAATCTGGAGAGATATGGTAAGCGATGATACGAGCCTTTCCGAAGATAAGGAAAGAATCCCTGAAAAAACCGAAGAGAGAACGAATATTAAGCAGCCTAACAGATAGGCTGTATTTTTTTGGAGGTATTTATGGAACGAAGTATAGAAGATTCTATTAAGAATAAAACCTATATCAGCGACCTGCGTAGTGCAGCGAAGTACAGTCAGGAGGTCATTGACCTTGTGGAAGCTGATATTGAATACGGACTGACTAAGGAACAGACACAGCTTTATCTGAAAAGGAATATTAAGTTTCCTCAGATGAAACTTTTGTCACAGTGTCTTAGAAAGGGAGCAGATAAAGATTTTGTGGAGCTTTTGACAAAATACGATATGTCCGGTCATCAGATACAGGTGGCTATCGAATTTTGGGAAAAGGGTGTTTCGATTGAACACATTGAAGCAGTCATTGCCAATGGAGATAAACCTGCCATAATGCGTAAGGAATTTGAAGAAATACTTGAAAAGGTCAAGCAGGTAAAGACTTCTTCTGAAATAGCACCGGATTATGTCAAAGGTCTTGTAAAGCAGATTGAAGAGGCGGTTGCGAAAATCCAGTTTCAGGAGGAGCGTTACGATGAACTGAATAAGAAGCTCAAGGTATTTGAGAATTCCAAGAAGGATGAGGAGGTTCATAAAGGGCTTGTAAAGAAGCTGGAGGATACGGAAGCAGAGTTAAGCGGTCAGCAGGACCAGTTAAACAGAGCGAATGCTACGATAGCAAGACTTCGTGAGCAGATAGATGAAAAAGAGAAGGAGATGGAGAAGATGCAGAACCGAATTGATACCTTGGAAGATAAGCTGCTTGAGAAAGCAGCAGGTGCGACAGTAAAGCAGGAAGCCCCGGAGAAACAGGAGGAAAGTAAGGAGCCTTTAGGCAATCAGACTGTATTTGATGAAAAGCCGGTTGCAGAAAGACCTTATCAGATTCCTGTGTTTTACCAGTTGCCTGTGGTAGATGCAAATGGCAGGGTGATTCAGCATGTGCAGGTTGAAAGAACTGTCAGAAAGGCAAATACGGGTGCGTTTACCGGGCTGCTTGGTAAGCTTGGATTTTTGAAAAAGTCCCGACAGGATATTGTGAAACTGTTAGCCAGTGGCGATCTGGTTCCGGCACAGCTTGTGCAGATTAGAAGTGCCATTGAAAAGGGACTGACAGAATCACAGCTTGTAGAACTTATTAATAACAATGTTTCGGCAGAGAAGATGAAAGAAATCATTGATATTGCGGTTCTTGAGAACAGTATGGACTATTAGGAGGAAGCGATGGGTTTAACGATTATTAATGAGACAGTAACAAGTCTGTGTAAAACAAAGCATGGCTTTTCTGACAAGGAGAAGGAATTTGTTGTTCAGTTTGCATTCCGAAGCGGAGACAAGACCTTAACCAATCAGCTGATTGATGAACTGGCTGCCTGTGAGAATGAGCAGGAATCCGAAAAGGTAATGGAGCAGTATATGAGCATGATTGACATGAAGCCTGTATGGGTGAGTCAGATCGAGAATCTGCTGGTATCCATTGAGATGTACCGGATTGAAGAGGAGAAGGCAATCAACCGTCTTGCGGAAGTGCTTACCGCTTATGGAGTGGATGTAACGGAAGAGCAGGTCAGAAGGGCAGATGCAGAGGAAATCAAGGAAAAGGTCAATGAGAGCAGAAGCAGGCAGGAGGAAGAGGACGAAGAGACCAAAGAGGAAGAACATTCCGAACAGTATGCTCCAAAATGCACTCTCAGGGAACCGGTGTTATAAGGAGGGACGTATATGGCAGAAGAGATTCAGGAAGCGGTACAGATTATCCGTGTAGCCTATGACGGAATTGAGATTGCAATGAAGGTGGGCAGTGGAGGATTAGGTGCCATGCAGAAGGCAATCGACTTTTTGAAGGGAATGCTTGACTATGAGAAATCGCTTGGTAAGACATCCATGCGAAAGCTTCTGATGAAGGGCGGCGACCTTCAGGTACTGCAATTTGAAACCAAAGATATGAAGAAGGTTGAGAAGATGGCAAGGAAGTACGGTATTTTATATTCCGTATTGCCGGATGTGAATAAGAAGGATGGTCTCAGTGAAGTTATCTTTCATACGGAAGCAGTACCACGAGTGAACATGATGATACAGAAGCTCAGCTTTGGTCGTATTGCAACATTTGATGATTACTTAAAAAACGGGGATGAAAAACAGCTTGGCAGGCTGATGGATTTTCTTAAGAGTCAGAAAATGGGAAACGAGAAAGTCCACACTGCGGAAGGGGCGAGAGCCAGTGCAGCCATGGACGGTCTGATTGAAAAGGTCGGGCTGTTTGCCATGGAGAAGCAGAGTATCAGTGTGGACGCAGTACAGGAGAATTTCAGTATTAACCAGTCGCAGGCAGAAACAGTGCTAAAGCAGTTGGAAACGATAGGTGTTCTGGGGGCGAAGGATGAAGCCGGGGAGCATAAGGTTATCATGGACAGGGATGCTTTTATAAACCGGATTAAAGGCTATCAGAATCTTGCGGAGAGAATGATGGCAGTATCGGCATCCAAGAATGCAAACCTTTCGGATGTCACAATCAGTAAGACATTGATTGTGCAGGAGAATGATCATGCGGTTAAAACCAGAATCCCGGGAACGTGGGGAGAGAATGCAAGGTATGTCTGGCTCAATAAGGAGAATATCATGGATATTCACAATGGAAAGACCATGCTGACCTTTATTGACAGTAGCAAGAATTATAAGCTATATGACGAGGAAAACAGGGTTGTGGAAACCAAGCGTGGTGAGGAGCTGTACAGTCATTATGACAAGGTGGAGGCTTCCGTGCGTGAGAAGTATGAAAAGACGCAGACAAAGGAAACAACCAAGACAAAGACCGTGCAGCAGAAAACCACCACAACCGTTAAGAAGAGGTAGTGCCTATGCAGACAAGTAAGAAGAAACCTTCCATGGTCTTTTTGTTACTTGGTGCAGTCCTTGCCGGGTATCTGGGATATCTGATTGGGGGAGCTTGGGAGGAAGGCATTGAACTAATGGAATTTCTTGACAGGTTCAGTGCTGTATGTGAAGCTCCGTTTGCAAATTATTTCAATGAGAATACAGTGAAAATGATAGCCATAGTTGTAGTTGTCTACGCTATGGCTGTTGTTATGTATTACACCAGTCAGAGGAATTATATGCCCGGCAGGGAATTTGGTACAGCCAAGTTGGAATCACCGGCGAAGGTAAACAAGATTCTGATGGATAAGGATGAAAACTTTAACCGTATCTTAAGCCAGAATGTGAAGATGTCACTGGATTTCAGAAGGCTTAAGTTAAACGGTAACATTCTTATCTGTGGCGGTTCCGGTGCAGGAAAGACATTCTATGAGGTAAAGCCAAATCTGATGCAGATGCCCCATAACTGTTCCTTTATCTGCACCGACCCGAAGGGAGAAATCCTAAGAAGCTGTGGTCAGATGCTAAAGAACAATGGCTACAATGTGAAGGTTATCAATCTTCTGGAGATGGATAAGTCAGACTGTTACAATCCGTTTTCCTATATCCGTGAAGAGACGGATGTGGTAAAGCTTATTACCAACCTTATCAGTAATACGACACCGAAGGGGGCAACCCCTTCCGACCCGTTCTGGGAGAAAGCGGAAGGATTGTTTCTTCAGGCAATCTTCTATTATGTGTGGCTGGAAGAAAAGCCGAGCAGAAGAAACTTTGAAACGGTGTTAAAGCTGCTTGGAGAAGCAGAAGTGACGGAGCAGGGAAAGCCTTCAAGGCTGGATGTGCGTATGAAGTTTCTGGAAGAAAACTCACCGCTTGGAGCAAACCACCCGGCGGTAAAGCAGTACAACAAGTGTATGCGTGGTGCAGGTGATACGGTCCGTTCCATTATTATCAGTGCCAACTCAAGACTTGCTTTTCTTGAGAATAAGCAGGTACTTAGGCTTTTATCCAAGGATGAGCTAAACCTTGCTGATATCGGTATTGGTGTAAACGGGGATGGAGAGACAAAGACAGCGCTGTTCTGTGTCATACCGGATAGTGATAAGTCTTACAACTTTATCATTGGTATGTTATACACGCAGATATTTCAGGAGCTGTATTATCAGGCGGACTTTAACTGTGGAGGAAGACTCCCAATCCATGTCACATTTATGCTTGATGAGTTCGCCAATGTCGCATTGCCGGATGACTACTGTTCCCTTCTTTCCACCATGCGAAGCAGGGAAATCAGTTCGATTATCATTATACAGAACTTTGCACAGTTGAAGGCACTGTTTAAGGATACCTGGGAGACGATACCGGGCAACTGCGATACCTTCATCTATCTTGGAGGCAATGAGCAGAGTACCCATAAGTATGTGTCGGAGCTTTTGGGCAAAGGCACGATTGACAAGAAGTCAAGCGGAGAGACAAAGGGCAGACAGGGAAGCTCGTCAA
>CAZLZH010000050.1:0-15548 GCA_964563955.1 uncultured Bacteroides sp.
GCATGTGTTAAGCACGCCGCCAGCGTTCATCCTGAGCCAGGATCAAACTCTCATTTAAAGTTTGTAATCCTTTGGTCTCGCTTCACTCTGCTCTCACAAAGTGAACTATAAACGTTAGCTTATAATTACGATCCTAATTACTGTCTGCCATCTGTTTCAATGGCTTACTTCCAATCTCTTGGAAGTGGTTTCCATTCTGAATGAATGATAGGATTTGTACTAAATCCTTGAAAATCTCTTAAAGAATTTTCAGGGTTAACATGTTATTAATTTGTCAAAGGTTCTGTTTTTTTGTCAAAAAAATAAATCCGGTAGAACTTATTCAGTTTTGACTTTTACTGTCTCTCGCGACAGCTATTAGAATATATCATAGTAGATATTCCTTGTCAACAACTTTTTACAATTTTTTTCTATGTCATACTCAAAAAACAGCAGCAACTATTCGGTCTGCCATTGGCTGCAGCAGATTATGACTATCTAAGAACGACAGCAGCACATTACCTTGTATCTGTCTCGTGCAAAATACCCCAAATGCTGTCTCCGATGTATAACTTACCACGATAAATAATATCCAAACATACAGCAAAACCTGAACGCCGCCAAACAGTGCACCTGCCAAACGATTCAAGCCTCCGAGTTCATTCATCTGCAATGCAAGTGTCAGAATCCAATATATCAAAAACAGAATGACGCTGATAAATAAAAAGGTTGCAATATAGACGATACCTCGCACGACCATTTTTGAAACGCAACCTGCAACATACGAATAAAAGACCCTTGCTGCGACACCGGATGTATTTTGTGCGCTGTTTTCAACCAATGAACTCCGCACTGCCTCCGGCATATCCATCTGCTGAAGCATATCCACTTGTTGCTGTGAGCTAAGCTGTGTATCGAGCGCTGCATTAATCATCTCTTCTGTAACCGGAATCCCATACTGTGAAGCAGCCACCTCCAATTCGCTTTGAAGTCTCTGCCTTGCTGCCTGCTCAAACTGTACAGTCAGCTTTTGCTGCAAATTATCGTCCCACATCGTATGTGTGATAACCCAGCCCGCAACAAGCGGCGCTAAAACATAAGACAGCACAATAGAGAGGATTGTTGCAATCAGTTTAAATACTGAGCGCACAAATCCCCTGCGGAATCCGATAAATATACCTGTAATTATAGCTAATACAACTGCAAACGTCATTATTCATCCCACTCAACCGGCATCCCCAGGTGTCGCCTGTACATCCGGAGTCTGCTCCGTTGTTTCCGGCATACCCTGTACATCCGGAGTCTGTTCCGTTGTCATCGGAATATCCTGCACATCCGATTCATCCGTCTTATCCATCGTATCCTGCTGTTCCTGTTCTGCACCCTTTAATTTAATAACCTGTGTCTCATTTTCATAGACAACTACATATTCCAGATGCTTTCCGCTTGGAACGATACTTTTAATACGCCCCTGCAATTTCCCTTCAAACTTAACCGTACCGTTTGTGCGGAAAATCACACAATCATTTCCTCCGGTTATAATAATCTCATCATCCGTAGCAAATATATTGTCATAGTCGAAATCGACATGCGCTATAAATTCCAGCTTGCCACGCAGATTGTAAACGGAAATCGCATACAAATGCTTCTGGTCCTCTCCGTTTTCCCGCTGCAATACACCTATATAATCTTCACCATAGAAAATACTTCGTATTTCCCTGTCAAAGGACAGACTTTTCCGAAGGCTCGGCTTTTCTTTCATGGCGTATATCTCGATTGTCTTTGTTCCGAATGCAACTACCGTATCATTATTGACAAATTCTACCTTTGAAAATACCTGATCCGAAAATTTGTACCCACCTACAACACGGTCCGCATTACTGTTCTGACCGACCTCTCCAAAATTATACGCGGCCAGATTATTCTCCATCACATTATTTCCGACGTTCATATAGCTTGTAAACAGCTTTTCTCCATTGTCGGAAATCGTGATATCAAGCGGATAGCCACTCTTGTCAATCGTCGTCTGTATCTCGTATATAATCTCGCCCTTTCGATTATACATATTGATATAATTTGTCTTATCACTTTCAAGCACGACTGCAAAGACACCCTGATTCCCGACATCCACATCGCAAATCGGGTACGGCATGGTCTGACTGCTGACCTCCCCTTCGGCGCTGAACACGCAAACCGTATTACCATTCATATCCGCAACAACTGCATAATCGCCGCTTGATACTGCCATCGGTATCTTCATATTAATACCGGTTGTCCATATAGTCTCTCCTTTTGCATTAATGTAAGAAACTCCATCCGGTGTATATTTAAGCAGATTATCTCCAAACTGTATGTAGCTTGCCGTATTTTCATAATCCGTCTGGCTGCTTTCCACAACCTTATAACCCTTATACTGCCGGTTACGGCTCACAAAAAATACAACGATTCCCACGATCACACATATACATATCAACAAAAAAATAAGCTTTCGTTTCCGCTCTTCTGATTTCTGAATTTCATCATTGCGCTTTGCTGCCTCGGGAGAACCGCCGGCATCCACAATATTATCTTTTGTATCATTTTCCTTTTTTCTCATGCTGTTTCCTCTATAAATATATGCATACGCAATTCGATATTATTTGTGCAAAATAAAATATGCGCTCGTGCATATTTTATCACAACTACTGAATATTTGGTATAACTATTTTCTGTCCGACAAATATGTTGTCATTTATGGAAATGTCATTTGCTTCCGCAATATCCTTTGCGCGCTCGGCATCCCCATAAAACGTAAAGGCAATCGAACTTAACGAATCACCCTCCTGAATAAAATAATATTCCTCTGTCTGAACAGCCCCATCACCTGCAAGCACCTGCTCTGTGGCAGGTAACGCTTCCGTGGTAACCGGCTGTACATCCGTCACTTCAGGAACTGCCGTCTCCGTAACCTCCGTCACTTCTGTGATTTCCGTCACATCTGTTTCTGTCGGCTGAATATCCAAATCGGAAGCAAGCGAATCCTCTGCCATCGCCTCCACATAATCATCGTCCTTCGTTCCCTCTGCCGTTACTTCCAGACGGTTGATGGAAACCTCCATCTCCTTCATCTTATCGTAATTGCTCACAACCGTGATTCCCATAGCCAACAGCGCAAGTACAACGAACGAGCTTGCCACATAAGCAAATCCGACTCCGGATTCCTTATGCTCCGGTAAGTCCCGATTTTTCTTGCGGAACTGCCGCACAATTTCCTCGTCCTTTCTCTGAATCTCAGACTGTTCAAGCGGTGCATCTCCCTTTTGCTTCATTATATAATTCTGCATCGCCTCATTTTTTTCATAATAAATATAATACCCTTTCTGTTTCACCAGCTTTCCATGCTCGTACATGTAAAACGCATCCTCCGATTCCAGAGAATCCGTAACAAACAATACCTTGTCCTTCCCCGGAAAGTTGTCCACATGCATTTTTTCAATTTTATCGTTGATTGCTGTCGAAAATCCCATACGCGACAAAAACCAGCCGACAACTGCAAGTCCCGGAAAGAACTGTTTTACCTGATCGTAAATATCTGTCCACGCCTCCTGCGTAAATTCGCTTTCATCCATATCGAACTCAATATTCTGCGCATCTACGGCTCCACTCACAAAAACAATATCTCCGTACTCTGTCTTTTTGCTGTCACCAAGCAAAATCGCCCCTCGCGCCTGTGTGCTTCCCGGTCTTGCAATGTAATTCAAATATGTAACAACATAGTCCTCGATATAAATACGCTTATGTCCATCCGGAGTTCCAATCTGGCGTATATTTTTTGGCAGCCGCACGTTTTCGCCGGTCACCTCCTTACTCTCTTCTCCAGTTTCCTTTTCTTTTTCCTTGTCCTTATCATAAATTATTTCTATCATTTACGTCACGCCTCCATATTTCGTTTTGTAGAATATAGCATGACATCTTTTAGTTTTTCTTCGAAATGTGTCGTTCAAAAAGCGTTTTCAACCGCAACTTATTTCAACAAATTATTTTCTGCGACAGAATAAGCAATGTAATTCAACTTTGTTTATTTTTCTTACAACATGTTAATACTTTCAGCATAGATTATAAAAGGAGCATACATTTTGAGGTGTTTATGAGAGGACTGTCGGAACGGCGGAAGGGGATTCAGTATTTTGATGTAAAAGATAGCAATGCACAAACGGATATCGGAAAGTGTCTTTTGCATTACATGCAATGCGCCGATATCGAATCGTATACACCGATCATTCTCTGTATCGGAACAGACCGTGCAACCGGAGACTGTCTCGGTCCGCTCGTCGGGGAACAGCTGTTAAATTACAGTGAAACCTTTCGTGTCATGGGCTGCCTGTCTGCACCTGTTCACGCGCTTAATATACGTGATGCGATTCAGGATATAAGACAAAACTATGACAATCCGTTTGTTATTGCAGTCGATGCCTCCCTCGGTTCCAGTTCCCACGTTGGGCTTGTAACGATTAACGATGGACCAATCTGCCCCGGCAAGGGCGTACAAAAAAAATTGCCGGCAATCGGAGATATCTCCATTACCGGCATCGTAAACGTTTCGGGTGGCCATCCGGGATTGCTTCAATCAACCCGGCTGTACACGGTTATGCAATTAGCAGACTGCATCGTAAGCGCACTGAAATATTCGATTGATTATTTGGAAGGCTTCTGACCCTTATAGATGGCAATTGCCTCCGATACTGTGTCAGCCTGCCCTTCCTCCATAATTGTAATCAAATCCTCAAGCCTGTCTTTTCGGCACAAATCCTCGCCCAAAAAAGCGGCATACTTATTTGTGACAAGCAGCAGTTGATCTGAAAATCGTTTTTCCTCCGCTGCGACTTCCCGCTCCAGATTTTTCTTTTCTTCCTTTAACGCCTCAAGTGCAGGCAGGCGTCTTCCGTTTATCTCATCCGTAATCATACGGGTCGTCTCATCCTCGAAGGTTTTTAATGCATCCTGCTTATCTTCGCCGATTGCATCTGCCTCTTTATCAAGGCTTACAAGCTTTTCATCGTACGCTTCCAAATTATACTGACTGTCATCCCGATCCTTATTTATGGAATGACGAATCGCAGCGGTCTGGCGCTGATTTGCAATCATCTTGTCACGGATGCTCCGCGCCTGCGCCAGCTCGTCCGCATGTGCGAGCTTTGTTTTACTGTAAATTGCGAAATAAATCAAAAGCAGTAACACAAATGTAGCTGCTGCAATCAACACACACCAGAAAGCCATATTGATATTTTGTTTTTTATCTAATACAAACTCCTTGACAAGAAATGTAACGAGCGCCGGGATTCCGCCGAATCCAAGCAAAAATGCAAGCAGCTTAGTACCGACCTCCTTTGCAGTTCTCGCATAAAATAATGCAAAATATAATTTGCGTCCGCAAAATGACGGCAGCTTATATTTCCTGAGCAGCGTCTGCATCTCAACCTGAAGTGCTTTATTGTTATCACGTATATCCTTCGTCTCCTCATGAAAACGCTTATCCATACGTTCCTCTTTTTTCTTATCTCTCTTGTTGGCAACCTTTTTTCTTCTTGCCCGATTATCATCGATACGGTCATCATACGTTGCCTGAATTTCCTGTCTCCGTTTTTTTATCGTAGACGCAATTTCTTCCGCTATCGATTTTTCTTCCGAAGCAATATTTCTCGTCAGCTTTTTTTGCTGTGACTTCATTTGATCAATATTGGCTGCCATTTCATCCCGTTTCATGACTTCGTCTCTGGCAGCGACCAGATAGTCTTGTTTTTCATTAAATACACTGTCTGCCATAGCTTTCTCCTTTGGTCACTATCAAAAATGGAGTAAGCGATAATTGCTTGCAATCATCGCTTACTCATGTACTCTTCTAATCGTTCCTTGTCAACCTTGATACGATTATCCATCGTCTTCATGATATCAACAATCTGATAACGGCGATATACACCATTATTTCCTAAATCATACACTTTATTCGTTGAGAAGCCAAGTACAATCGGGCGCAGAATGTTCTGCGGATTCTCTGAAATGACAAGACCCTTCTCCCGATTCGTAAGTTCAATACAGACACCCGGGGTCAAAATATTGATACTCTTAATCAGCGCGCCGACAATCTCTTCATCAAATTCATCCTTATTCAGCAGGAGATACTTAATTGCAGCAATTTCTGAAGTTGCTTCTTCATCCAGCTTCATACAAGTCATGGTATCAAACAGGTTTGCAACCTTTAATATCTTCGTACTCTTCAAAATCTTTTCATGATCACCCGTAAAGCTTCCATATTCCATACGATGAATCTGTGCTACAATTTTGCGCACGCCGCTGTCAATTCCAAGCTCCGGACGAAGCAGACCGAGACCGTCATTTTGTATCTTCTTAACGATAATCAGATCATTTGTATCATAATTATCATATTTTTCACGTACCTTGTTCGGCAGAAGAAGTTTTCCGATATCGTGCAGCAACGCTGCAAGCACAAGCTCCTCCTGTTCGAGTGGTGTGTAATATACCTGTGATGAAATAAGCGCACACAAAATGGCGGTATTTATCACATGCTTATAAACATAATCTGCCGTACTGCGGAGATTCTGTGTAAAAGTAATCTTATGATCCAACCGTCCGTAGTTTGTAATAATTGCATTTGCAAGACGTTTCAAATTCACTGCTTCCCTGCCGGCAATGATATTGTCAAGCTCCTCACGAATACTAAATACCGCCATCGTCTGAAAACGTTCAAAATCAAGATCTTCTTCCGACATAGGAGGTACCGGTTCCGCCGGTTCCAGAATATACAAGCCGAGAAGTCCGAAATTTTTTACACTCTCAATACCCTGAAGCGTCAGTCTTGTATTACGCTCATACAGCAATACACCTGTCTTATTATAGATAGGCTTTGCCAAACGCATACCATATTTCAAGTCTTCCGACCTCACAAATATCATAGGAACCCTCCTCATTTCTGTAACATATATGGATATATTTTATCATATCGTCAATCGCAGATTGATGATGCATAATCTGCGCCGTTTCTGCGCAGAATAAAATATACATTCTTGTATATTTTATCACAGAAAAGTCCATAATACAACAAAAAGCTATTTTTTAATTAAATGTGTCCGATTCAATGCACTAATAAGCGCAAATGCCGAAGCATCTATAATATCGGATTTGATTCCGGCGCCCCATACGATTCCCTGTGCACCGTCCACCTCGATTCCGACATAGGCACATGCCTGAGAATCCGAGCCTACCTGAAGTGCATGCTCCTCATATGTAACAAGTGAAAACCGGATATCAAAATGCTTCATAATGGCATTGCTGATTGCATCAAGTCTTCCGTTTCCATGACCGTGATATACCTTCTTTTCTCCATCCACGACAATCGTAATCTCCGCATCGATTCCGTCAACCTGCTTAAAATGACATTCCTCAAGTTTAATCGTGTAATCCCGATTCACATATTCCTTCTGGAAGATGTCAAGCACTTCTTTCGGTGACAGTTCCTTATGCTCATGGTCGGACACACCCTTTACGGTATAGCCGAGATCCTCACGCATCTTTGCCGGAAGATTAAAGCCATATTTCTGCTCCAGCAAAAATCCGATTCCGCCCTTACCGGATTGGCTGTTGATTCTGATAACATCACCGTCATATTTTCTTCCGACATCAGTCGGATTAAGAGGCAGATACGGTACTGTCCACATACCTTTCGGATCAGCTTCCCGGCACTTCATACCCTTTGCAATCGCATCCTGATGGGAACCCGAAAATGCAGCAAACACGAGCTGTCCCGTATACGGAGAACGCTCATATACATGCATTCTTGTCAAACGCTCATACACCTCTGTCAGATGCGGGATATCAGACAAGTCAAGCTCCGGATCCACACCGTGTGTAAACATATTCATGGCAAGTGTGATAATATCCACATTTCCGGTACGCTCACCGTTACCGAACAATGTACCCTCGATACGGTCTGCGCCTGCAAGTAATCCAAGCTCTGCGTCTGCGACGCCGCATCCTCTGTCATTGTGCGGGTGCAGAGAGAGAATTACATTTTCACGATTGTGCATATTCTTGCTCATATATTCAATCTGGCTTGCGTAGACATGCGGCAATGACATCTCAACGGTTGCAGGCAGATTGATGATGACCTTCCGATCCTTTGTCGGCTTCCAGATATCGATGACGGCATTGCAAACCTCAAGTGCGTAATCCACCTCGGTTCCGGTAAAGCTTTCCGGTGAGTACTCAAACTGATGGCTGACTCCGTACTCATCCGCCATATCGTTTAACAGCTTCGCTCCGTCTGTCGCAATTTTTAAAATCTCTTCCTTGGACTTTTTAAACACCTGCGTTCTCTGTGCATAGGATGTAGAATTGTACAAATGCACGACCGCATTTTTAGCTCCCTGCACCGCCTCAAAAGTCTTTTTGATAATATGCTCTCTTGCCTGTGTCAAAACCTGTATCGTAACATCGTCCGGAATCAGATTATCCTCAATCAAGGTTCTGCAGAATTTAAACTCTGTCTCGGAAGCTGCCGGGAATCCAACCTCGATTTCTTTGAATCCAACACGCACAAGCTCCTGAAAGAACTCGAGCTTCTCATCCAGACTCATCGGTATAATCAACGCCTGATTTCCGTCACGCAAATCAACGCTGCACCATGCAGGCGCTTTATCGATATATTCCTTGTTTACCCACTCTGTGCTCTGTACCGGCGGCATATAATAGCCACGCTTGTAATGCTCATAATTTCTCATACTACCTACCTCCTAAAAAAAATAAACCTGTGCCTCTAACATTCTTAGAGACGCAAGTTTCATCTAAACAACCTCACGCGGTACCACTCTAATTCATACTTTCGTATGCTCTCACAGATACGACAGCCCGGCAAACATAAATCCTGCTGTTTGATATCTTCCTGCAATAACGGTCAGGCTCCGTCCGAGTCTACTGATAGATACTACCGTTCAACCGGCTGCTCCAAGGCGAGTTCAAAATGTTCGGATTATCGCTTCACACCTGCCAGCGACTCTCTGAAATCCTCCGCATTCCTACTATTCCTCTTCCTCACATTTACAAAGCTAACTTTATCACAATTTACATTTTCGGTCAACAACATTTTAAAAAAGATTTAGAATAGATTTAGAAATGTTCCATAATTTTTGTCTCATATTAAAAATCCATGTGGTATTCTATCTGTGGTTGTGATAATCTAGACAATAGAATATCAGAAAACTGCAAAAGAGGAGATTCATTATGCCGCCGATTCGAAACGACTGGTCATCCGTACTCACACCCGAGTACAAAAAACCATATTACAGAAAATTATTTGATTTTATCGGACAGGAGTATGCTACCCACACGATTTATCCTCCTGGTGACGACATCTTTAACGCGTTTCATCTGACACCGCTTTCAAAGGTGAAATGCGTCATTATCGGGCAGGATCCCTACCATGAACCAAATCAGGCACACGGACTATGTTTTTCCGTAAAACCCGGTGTAGAGATTCCGCCATCGCTTGTAAATATCTACAAGGAATTACAGACAGATCTCGGATGCTATATTCCAAACAACGGCTATCTTGTAAAATGGGCAGAGCAAGGCGTACTAATGCTAAACGCCGTTTTGACCGTACGGGCACATCAGGCAGCCTCCCATCAGGGAAAAGGCTGGGAAGAATTTACCGATGCCGCCATTCGTGCCGTCAACCGCCAGAATCAGCCAATTGTCTTTCTACTCTGGGGCAGTTTCGCACAAAAAAAGGCAGACATGCTTGACAACCCAAACCATCTTGTATTAAAAAGTCCGCATCCGTCTCCACTTTCCGCCTACCGCGGTTTCTTCGGATGCCGCCATTTCAGTCAGGCAAATGCATTTCTGGAGGCACACGGGGTAAGTCCAATCGACTGGCAGATTGAAAATATTTAATCAGGAGTTTAAAAATGGAAATCTATATTGTAAGACACGGAGAAACACTTTGGAATCAGGAAAAACGTTTACAAGGGAGAACCGATATCGCCCTGAATGAAAATGGAAGAGACGTCGCGAGAAAAACAGGGGAAGCGCTCATGGGAACGAGAATCGACCTGATTTACTCCAGCCCGCTCATGCGTGCCCGCGAAACCGCAGAGCTGATCAGAAACGGACGAGACATCGAAATCCGAACCGATGACCGACTCAAAGAGCTCTGCTTCGGTCGCTATGAAGGACAGGATTTTTCAAAGCTGATACGCGATGACTCTCTAACCTTCCGCTACTTCTTCAAGCAGCCGGAGCTATATGTACCTGCGGAAGATGCAGAGACATTAGAGCAGCTTATCGCCAGAGCAGGTGATTTTATGCAGGAGGCGATTGAGCCGCTGGCAGATCAGCTAGAGCGTGTAATGATTGTGGCGCATGGTGCCTTGAATAAAGGAATCATGTCCTACATCAAAGGACACGGAACTGACGCTTTCTGGTCCGGCGGATTGCAGAAAAACTGCAATGTTATCATCGTCGATTACTCGGATCATGCATATACGGTTCTCGATGAAACAAAATTATTTTATGAAGAATGATCTATTTGCGTCTTACAAGAAGCGCCGGGATAACACCAATTAAAAACGGAATAATCCATGTGAACAGGCGGTAGAGCACAAGTGCCGCCGCAACCGCTTCTCCGTCCGGAATGATACCGCCGAAGAACACCGCAAATACAAAATCCAGCGTTCCAACTCCGGACGGTGCAAGCATAACACAGCCAAGCATATTACAAACTGCCATCAGACCCAGACAGGTTAATGCGGATACATGACCGGTTCCGGCAAAATAGATGCCCGGAATAGAATACCAGCACATAAATTTTAAAACATCGAGCAGGATGACTGTCAAAAACAGGTGTTTATCCTTCCAAACCAAACGCCCCTGTTCCTGAAGATAATCTATCGAGGTCTGCGCCTTGTCAAGCTGCGGATATAACCGGCTTTTTTCTTTTATCAATTTTCGGCCAATCTTCATGATAAAATCCGAAAACTTTTTTGAAACGGTCAATATGAACAAGAACAAGCAAACAAGGGAAATCACGACTGCACCTGCAAACATATACCGCGCATATTGCTTAATCCCTGCATGCCCGGCTGCAAGAAGCAGAGCAAATGAAGCAACTCCCATCACACCGATTGTAATCTTTTGAAATGTATATTGCGCAAGTGACATTCCCGTCGCTGTGCTGACGCGGATTCCATGCAGATTATAATAATAAAGCTGCGCAATTCCCGTACCGCTTCCAAGTGTTGCAATCCGGTAAAATGTGCATAAATATGCACAGGTAATTCCCTGCCCGACGCTCAATCTGTTATCACAGGTTTTCGTCATGGAACTAATAATCATGCCCTCCGCAACAAAATAAAGATTGGCAAGCAGAACACACACAACGAGAATCCACACAGGTGTAATCTGGATTTCATATAAAGCATCCTGCATCAGCTCCTTATTTTTTACGCATACAAATACGAGAAGCCCAAGTATTATCAACCATTTGAAAATGCTACTTCGAATATTTTTCTTTGTGTCCATAGTTCCCCCAACTAATTTCTACTTGAGTAATTCTGAATAGGATAAAAGCTATTTTAGTATGAATATGTCTATATTTCAAGTATGCACACATATTTTTATCCATCATAAAATGAATTATACAACGAATATAATCGAGGTTATAACATTGGATTCTTACAGAAACAATCGTTGTGGCGGATGCCGCAACGCAAATACTCGCTGTGTATCCACGTCTGCTCCGTATCGCAGCCGCTGTGTAATGCCCGACGAGAATTGTAATCCTCCGCATAAACCGGACTGTAATATGCGACCTTATGATCGCAGCAGCTTTGATAAGACAGATTGCGACTGCGGAGACAGCAACAAACATATGCGTGAAATGCGCATCGGTATCGGCTATATTCCGATGCAGACATGGGGCGAAATGTACGATCCCTGCACAGCTCTTTGTCAGGGAACTGCATTTCCGGAATTAAATCTTATATTCTGTGGAGTCAGGGGGTAGCGTATGAAAGTATCAAGCAAAGCAGAATTGCGTCAATTTATCGATCAGGTTTCCTTTATGCTTGACGACATCACACTGTTTCTGGATACGCATCCGGACTGTACGGAAGCAATTGAAGCCTACAATCATTTTAAGGAGCTGCGAAAAAATGCAGTTGCCGACTATGTAAGGCAGTATGGTCCGCTCAACCGTTATGATGTGGACACCTGCAACAACTGGAATAAATGGCTTGAAAATCCGTGGCCGTGGGAAGGAGCGTGTGGTTGTTAAATGTGGATTTATGAAAAGAGACTGCAATGTCCAGTCAACATCAAGGAAACAAATGCCCAATTGGCACAGGCTATCATCAGCCAATATGGAGGTCCGGACGGAGAAATGGGTGCCTCCATGCGTTATCTGTCTCAAAGGTATGCGATGCCTTACAAGGAATGTAAAGCAGTTCTGACAGATGTAGGTACAGAAGAGCTCGGTCATCTTGAAATCGTAGCATCAATCATTCATCAATTGACACGAAACCTCTCAATGGAGGAAATCAAAGCCTCCGGCTTCGACAAATATTATACCGACCATACGATCGGTATCTGGCCGCAGGCAGCAGGCGGTGTTCCGTTTAATGCATGCGAGTTTCAAAGCAAGGGCGATACGATTACCGATTTGTATGAGGATCTTGCCGCAGAGCAAAAGGCACGGAGCACCTATGACAACATTCTGCGTCTGTGCAAGGATTATCCGGATGTCTATGAGCCGATTAAATTCCTTCGTGCAAGGGAAGTCGTGCATTTCCAGCGTTTTGGCGAAGCACTTCGAATCGTACAGGATAAACTGGATGAAAAGAATTTCTATGCGTTCAATCCTGCATTTGACAGGGCAGCCCCTTGTATCGACCAGAAAAAATGCAACTGCAAGCAGTAAATGCAAAAAGATGGGCAGCAATGCCCATCTTCCTTTTTTCAATAAACAATTTCCTATAACGGAGTGAAATCCGATGCCGGATGCTTGCAAATCGGACAGATAAAATTGTCCGGCAAAACATCACCTTCATAAATGTAACCGCATACAGTGCAGATAAACCCCTTCTTTGCCTTATCTTCCGCAGGCCGTGGCTGAGATGTTTTGATATTTGCATGATAGTACGCATAGGTGGTGGAATTATCATCTGACAGCACTTCACCGTCCGTCACATCTGCCAAAAACAACGTATGCGTTCCAAGATCTGTCTCTGATACTACCTTGGCACTGATATATCCGTTTGCCTCGTCCGGCAGATAAATGATACTGTTTTTTGCTCGTTTGTAAGAGATTGCTTCCAGCTTGTCTACCTGCTTGCCGCTTTGAAATCCCCAATGCTTATAGGTCTCAAATTTCGAATTTTCCGTCAGGATTGACACATTAAATTCGCCTGTTTCATGAATCATGTCATGCGTCAGATTGGCTTTGTTGACCGCAACGATAATCCTGTTCGGACTCGTTGTCACCTGAGAAACAGTATTTACGATACAGCCGTTATCCTTTCCGTCCATCTTTGCCGTTACGATAAACAGCCCATACGTAAGCTTGTTCATGACTTTTTTATCCATACTTCGCCCTCCCATGATATTCCTTTATTTTCCCTCAAAAACTACTTCTTATTCGTTTATTTGGATAATAAAATTTTATCGCATATGCACTGACATTTCAAACAATTTTGCAAATATTTTCCAATAATAAGAATCAATAGGAAGAAGGCGACCGAAACCCCCATATGCAATAATTACGCCTTATCGTCTATCCCATATAATACCCTGAATGTTATAATGGTCTCATAAATTAAGACACTTTTTCGGACAGATTTTAATGAATCTGATATACTAAAACCAGTATGAAAGAGAGGATTCATTGCTATGTCCAAACAAAGAAGAAATTTTAGTGCCAAATTTAAATCAGACCTTGTGATTGAACTGCTTAAAGGGGAGAAAGATATCAACACCTTGGCAGCGGAAAATAACATCCAGCCAAATCTGCTCCGCAACTGGAAGAAGGAATTCCTTGATAATGCATCAGTTGTGTTCAATGACAAGCGTGAGGATAACCTCAAAGAAAAACTTGCCGAAGAACGCAAAGAAAAAGCGGAGTATGCCAAAAAGGTTGGTCAGTTAACCATGCAGGTTGACTGGCTCAAAAAAAATCCGAAGAAATTTGCGGACCTGACTACGAGAGTAAATTTAGTCCAAAACCTTTTGACGACTAAGGAAATCCCGGCTTCTGTTGGTGCCAGACTGCTTGATATCAATCGTACGAGCATTTATTACAAGGGCACCCCTGTATCAGAAGAGGAACTGGTCTGTAAAGAGATCATTGATCATCTTCATACGGATAATCCTGCATGGGGTGCAAGACAAATGTCTGCACAGCTGAAAGCCCGTGGCTACCAGGTTGGCCGCCGTAAAGCAGGACGATACATGAAAGAAATGGATATTTGTCCGATTTATCCAAAGATGAATCTTTCCAAGCGGATGCAGCAGGCCAAGGTACGTCCATATCTTCTTCGTAATGCGGTCATAAACAAGCCGAACCAGGCATGGTCTATTGATATTACATATATTCCAATCAGGCACGGATTTTTATATCTGACTGCCGTAATCGACTGGTACAGCCGTTGCATTGTCGGCTGGGAAGTCGATGACACACTCGACACCGGAATGGTCATCAATGCCCTGAAAAAGGCTTTTCAAGTAGCAAAGCCACAGATTTTAAATTCTGATCAGGGCTGCCAGTTTACAAGCCAGCAGTACATCGACTTTGTAAAAGAAAACGGCATCCGTCAAAGTATGGATGGGAAAAGCCGCTGGGCGGACAACATCATGATTGAGCGATGGTTCCGCAGCTTCAAGTATGAGGAATCCTATCTGACACAATATAACAACATCAAGGAAGCCAGAACTGCTATTGGACAATACATTCACACCTACAACTTTGAACGGCGTCATTCTGCGCTTGATTATAAAATACCGGCTGAATGCTACTATCCGGCAATGTTGATGCCATATGTAGCTTAGCATATATGAGTCTGGGGAGTGCACCACTATTCTCCCCTGCTCCTTGTAATTTATTAACCATATACTTGACCATATTGTGTATATCATATAAATCTCTTGGTGCAGTTCTTGTCAGCAACGCCACAATTTTTGATGCAAATATTTCTAGCGGCGCAACTGATAGCACTGTAATCCTGTCCTGATTCCAAGGTAATTTAACTTCTCTTCTTGCCACTGACAGCACATGACAGCGAAGCATATAATTAATCTCTATTTTCAGATTATCCCTTATTCCACCGGAATTTATATATTCATATACAAACGAATCTAATGCATGATAAGATTTAGACTTTTGACTCAAAGCGTATCCGTTCGCCATCATATATTTATTGATTCTAGCTGTAATAACCTCCCTGTCTACAAGCATTTCTTCTCTTTCAATACTTTTACAATAATCCAAATCAATGTCTACAGAAAGCCTTGGCAAATCAAAAATG
>CAZLZH010000051.1:0-15529 GCA_964563955.1 uncultured Bacteroides sp.
CAATCGGATAAGAATACCGGCACACAACAAGAAATAAAAGAGTATATTTTAAATAAAAATACAAAAAAATTTCACTTGCCGTCATGTTCAAGCGTTAATAGTATGTCTGAAAATAATAAGCAGATAGTATATGGGACGATTGATGATATAAAGAAACAAGGATATACGCCATGTTCAAGATGTCTCGGAATGTATAAATAGAATTATGAAAACTAAAAATTGAAATTTTGGCATAGATAATATGTTTGCTGGTGATGGTTATAATGGTTATGATCCGAGAAATCCGTTTCCGCATGATGGAGAAGGAAAGGAACCCTGTACTGGTTTAGGGTGTGATTGTGATGAAAAAACTAATATAAGGAAGTTTCTAGTTCTGAGATTATCTCACGATGGGAATCAGTTGCAGAAGGCTGGTATATTGGGAATGTATCTGTAAGCTGTTTTCCGTCATGGATCATCAGCTTTTGTTTGGTGTGGAAAGAGATGTTTTGGAAGAAGAACTGCAATACTATTTTGAAGCATCACAGGCAGCGGAACTTGAAGGGGAGGAGGTCGAAGGAAAGTCGGCAAGAGACAGAGCAAATTGAATGCTCCGAAAACTGGAGAGTTATGGGTGGATTGATATTGAAACAGAAAAAAGCTATGTACAAAGAGTTAATTTTAAGGAATATGCGGTCAAGAACATAAGAATACTTCTTGAGATTGCAGAAGAAAAGCAGATGGAATAACAGAGATATATTTATACGATATATATTTGGAAGTGGACGGTGAGGATGTTTCGGTTATAAATGAAGATCAGATTCAAAATTATATTTATTAGATGATTAAGAATGTAAGGGTGCCATTCATTATATTTGACAAAGGTTGTGTCAAAGAATATAATAAACTCAACAGAACGGAACACTTAAATCTAAAATATTAAGAAAGGAGAAATCCTATGCTGTATAATTATATAAAAGAGCATTATGATGAGGCGGAACCGATTTTCTTTTCAGATTTGCAAAGAGAAGATATTACAAAATCTGCGTTGAACCAGCAATTG
This sequence comes from uncultured Bacteroides sp., assembly GCA_964563955.1. Lineage (GTDB taxonomy): Bacteria > Bacillota > Clostridia > Lachnospirales > Lachnospiraceae > Coprococcus_C. The sequence continues at coordinate 1,043 of CAZLZH010000051.1, forward strand.
AAAAAACTATGTGAAAAGGGTTTTCTGCAGAAGTATGATACTGGTGTATATTTTATGCCTAAGAAAACTTTACTAAATTCTACCATTGGACCAAATGCGGACATGGTAGCAAGATATCGTTTTATTTCTAAAGGAGAAAATATAGATGGTTACTATGGTGGAAATTCCTTTGCCAATCAGATAGGAATTACGACACAGGTGCCGATGGTGGTCGAAATCGTGAGTAACAATACAAATTCTTCGGATCGGGAAGTACGGATTGGGAATAGAAGGTTTTATGTAAAGAAACCTATTGTTAAGATAACAAAAGAGAATGTTTATGTACTGCAGATGCTGGAGCTCTTGAAAAACCTTGATGCATATTTGGATTATTCTTATAAAGAGGCGCAGGCAAGATTTGCGGAGTATATATCAATTCATGAAATAAAAAGAAGAGATGTAGATATGTATATTAGAAAGTATCCTGTAGCTACATTTAAATACTATTATGAATTGGAGTTAGATCATGTACTTGCATAAAGAAAATAGAGAATTATTTCGTGATGCAATCCTGTTGGCTTCACAGAAACTGGAAGTCAGTGAAGATATCGTTGAGAAAGATTATTATGTTACTTTGATTTTGAAAAAGCTTTCTATGATTGAATATCCGGTTGTGTTTAAGGGTGGTACATCTCTTTCCAAAGCTTTTCATGTGATTGACCGATTCTCCGAGGATATTGATATAACATTTGCACAGCATTTGGGTGAAGCGAAAAGAAAGAAACTGAAATATAACATAGTGAAGTCTATTGCAGATGAGTTGGGGCTTGAGATTCGTAACTTTGATTCTGTTGAAAGTGAAAAAAATTTGAATCAATATGATTTCTACTATGAGTCAGTGGTAGGGGATAGAGTTATCAATGCAATTCCGTCTTATGTCAAGTTGGAAACATCCTTGATGTCCTATGCATTTCCTACAGAAGAAAAGGAACTGGGAAATTATATATTGGATGCCCTCGGAACAGAAGAAGAGGAGCTTATTACAACATATGATTTGAGGACATTCCCTATGTGTGTTCAGTCATTGAACCGTACATTGATTGATAAACTTTTTGCTGTATGCGATTATTATTTGCTGGGTAAGGCTCACAGAAATGCCAGACATTTGTATGATATTTATAAGCTGACAGAGCATGTGGAGATTGACAATGATTTCTTGAAGCTTGTAAAAGAAGTATGTGCACACAGAATTGATATGGGAAGTGAAATTGCTCCGGCAGCGCCTCTGGATGTTGATATTTTAGAGTTGGTTCGGAGGATTTGTGATGAAGACTTTTACAAAGAAGATTATCAGGAAACTACACTTAAGTTGTTTTCAGATTCATTGGAATATGAGATAGTTAAAAAGCATTATATGGAATTAGCGGAGAAAATTTTTGAGTAAATGTACACATAGAGATGTCCTGTGTGTATATTTAGGAGAGATTACAGCTAAAGATTTGGAGTCAATCAGAACATCCTTGCCAGGCTATTACGAAAGACATCTTAATAAAGATTTGATAGCGTATGTTGCGAGGAATGAGGATGAAATTGTTTCCTGTGCATTTTTACTAATCGTGGAAAAGCCGATAAGTCCGTCATTTATTACAGGTAAGACAGGAACGGTGTTAAATGTTTATACGAAACCGCAATGCCGGCACAGAGGCTGCGCAAAGGAACTGATGACGAGGCTGATAGAGGATGCTGTCACACAGGATTTGAGTGTTATTGAATTGAAATCTACAGAGGATGGATATTCGCTTTACAAATCCGTTGGTTTTGAGGACGTCAGAGCCCAATACCACAATATGAAAATCGTGCTGCAATGATTATTGCTGAGGTATTATATGGAAGAAAAAATAACATTATGCGGAGATAATTGCATAGAGTGTCCCAGATACCATGCACATAGTCAGGAAGAACTTCGGAATGTGGCAGCGCTATGGTATCGGATTGGCTGGAGAGAATGCGTGGTATCCAATGAAGAAATCCAATGTGATGGATGTTCCTCACATAAACAGTGTACCTATCATTTGGTAGAATGCATACGGGAGCATAATGTAGAAAAATGTAATCAGTGTGCAGAATTTCCATGTGAGAAGATAAACAGTATGTTGGAGCGCTCTAAGGAATATCAGAAACGGTGCAAAGAGGTCTGTTCGGATGCAGAGTATGATATGCTGGAGAAAGCGTTTTTTGATAAGGAAAACAATTTGAGAAAATAAGGCGAGAGCAGAGTTATAAGTATTAGAACGAGTTTATGTGGAAGGGCAGATATGCGGATGGAATTTTTCTAGACTCCCAAAGAAAATCAGGGGAGTCTTTTTTGTATTTTCTGATATCTTAAAAAATGTAAAAAAATATATAAAAAATATACATGTATCGTTTACAATATAACCAAGAAGCTTCGATACAAACATTTTCATATAAACGGAGGAGCTATGTATCAGATATTATTAGTGGAGGATGACAAGAAAATACAGGAAGTGATTGCGGATTATATCGGCGAAAAGGGAAAGCAGGTGGTATGCCTGACAGTTGCAGGGGATGGCAAAGGCGCAAGGCTTGCAATGGAAAAAACGGAGTTCGATCTTCTGCTGCTCGATGTGATGCTTCCGGATACGGATGGCTTTTCTATATGTCGGGAGGTGCGAAGCAGGAATATGGTTCCGATTATCTTTTTAACCGCAAGAGGCAGAGAAGAAGATATCTTGCGTGGGTATGGAATCGGATGCGATGACTATATTGTAAAACCGTTTTCTCTTGCAACGCTTTATGCAAAAATTCTTGCGGTGCTTCGCAGAACAAAAGGCGAGGAATCTCAAGCACATTTGAAGGTCGGAAGGATTACGATGAAGCTCGATGCATATCAGGTGTCGGTGGAGGATGCTGCGCAGGGAAATGGGGAAGTGACGAACAGGGAGATTTCTTTGCAGCCGAAGCAGTATGAGCTACTTCGCTATCTGATGACACATGTAGGAGTGGTTGTATCAAGGGATGTGCTGCTTGATCGGGTGTGGGGATATGATTACATAGGAACGGATCGTATCGTAGATAATCAGATCAAGCTTCTTCGTAAGGCACTTGGACCTGCCGGAAAGCAGATAAAGACGATTATTTCAAAAGGTTATAAGATGGAAGAATATTAGGAGGCGAAGACTTATGGGATTTACGATATTGCCGGACATGCAGGCAAAGAAAATAAAAAACGAACAGAAAAAAGAATATAGAGCAAAGCGAAGAGAGAGGAAGGGAAAAAGGCAGACAAAGCGATACCTGAAGCGGAAGCGTTTTTGGGGTGTTTTGGTATCCAGCCTGTTTTTTACGATTTTAGTATTTGGAAGCATCGGCGCATGTATACTGCACTACCGGATGGAGGCAGCCACGCAAGAGTCGGTACAGCAGCTCGAGGATATGATTACGATTATTTCGAATAATATGCAGCATTCCTATACGGTGTGGCATGACCGGGCAGACTTATCAGAAGACGAAAAGGATGAGCAGTTCCGAATCTGGATGAGCAGGTACATATATATGATTCCGGATTTGTATCCGTTTTCGGAGGGCGTGGCGGCAATCTATGACGTGCAGGGAAATCTTTTGTGTTCCACAAATGACTCGGTTGGCATGATTCAGGATCATTATGAATCGAATCGCAGTCTTGATGATCCCTATTATATAGCGTGGATGAAAGAATATACCGCAGGAAATCAGCCTTCCGAAGAGATACTTGATGAATACGTTCAGTATATGGAAAAGCAGTCGCATGGTGAGGAATATGAAGTAAACGTTTCATCCGGGTATCTGGATGGGGATGTGTTCTATTATGGAAAAATCGATTTTTATGAACCGGGTAAAAAGCTTGTCAAGACATATGATTGTTCACCGGCAGATACGAGTGGCATGCAGGTGATTGAGCAGTTTGTTCCGAGTGAACGGACCGATGAATATGATTATTATATTCCTATTATACATAGAAAAGTGAGTGCGTTCATGGAGCAGGAGGCAAGCGCGATTTATGAAGAATATAAAGAGGATGAAAGACTTTCCGGTGCAACTTCCGTGGGGGAACAGGGCATTGGCAGTTATACGATGAGTACATTTGACCGGATATGGATTACGGATGTGGACGGCGAGCAATATATACTTGTGACGGCAGTTCAATATGACTATATGGAACAAAATGGGACATGGGTTTTGCGGTATTGCTTGATTTTTGCGGCAATGAGCGTAGTAATCGGATGCTTCATCGGACGGTATCGCTATGTACGGTTAAAGGCGCATTACGATTTTGAGGATTATCAGAAGAATCTGACGAATGCGATGGCGCACGATTTGAAAAGCCCGCTTATGGCATTATCCGGTATGGCTGAAAATCTAAAAGAACAGGTACATACAGAAAAACGGGATTACTATGCGGAAGAGATTATCCGTCTTGCCGGGGATATGAATCATATGGTGGAACAGATACTCGGATTTTCAAAGCTTGAAAATGTGCATATGTTAGAGAAGAAAGAAGCTGTGGATATGAGACAGCTTACAGATGAGGCTGTGCATAGCTATGAATCATACTATGGGGATGACCGTTTTCAGTTTGATGTGGAAGGGAATTTGACCTTGGAGGGGGATATCGTTTTACTTCGCCGGATGATGGACAATCTCGTGCAAAATGCACTTGTGCATGGAGATGCGGGCGTGATAACGATTGAGCTACAGGAAAAGTCTATTACAATCGAAAACGAATATTCCGGAGGACTTACGCAGAAGGATGTTCCGAGACTGCTTCAGGCATTTGAAAAGGATGATTCCAGAAAGCAAACGAGAGGACATGGACTGGGTCTTTCTATTGTCAAGCAGATTGCAGAGCTGCATGACGGCAAAATGTCTGTTATAATAAAAGATAAGCGGTTTTGTGTAAAAATCTCGTTTAGGTAAATAATACACATAGGTAATTGCGAAGCATAATAAAGTGATGTGGATTACATATATTTTGGTATTCATTCATGAAATATACATCGTATATGAAATGAATGGATACCAAATATATGATTATACATTTTGTATGTTTCGCAAACGCCTAATGCACATTATACAAGGAGGAAATCATATGTGTACAGCAGCAACCTATAAAACAAAGGATTTTTATTTTGGAAGAACCTTGGATTATGAATTTTCATACGGAGAAGAGGTGGTGGTCACACCGCGCAATTATCCGTTTTCGTTCCGGAACATGGGGAAGATTTCCAAGCATTATGCGATGATAGGCATGGCTTATGTCGCAGATAATGAACCGCTTTATTATGATGCAGTCAACGAAATGGGACTTGGCATGGCAGGTCTTAATTTTGTTGGAAATGCACATTATGAAAAGGAAATGCGGGATAAGGATAATATTTGCCAGTTTGAATTTATTCCGTGGGTGCTCAGCCAATGCGCTTCGGTAAAAGAGGCAAGGGCGCTGCTTACAAAAATCAACCTGATCGATACACCCTTTAGCGACAAGCTCCCGCTTGCACAGCTGCACTGGATGATAGCAGACCGGGAGGAGACTGTCACGGTGGAGGCAGTAGCAGACGGAATTCATGTCTATGACAATCCGGCAGGCGTACTTACGAACAATCCTCCGTTTCCGATGCAGATGTTTGCCCTAAATAATTATATGCATTTGTCTGTGAAGAATCCGGAAAATCATTTTTCGGATAAGCTTCCTCTGCAGGTATATGGACGTGGGATGGGAGCTCTCGGATTGCCGGGAGATTTGTCCTCCCAGTCCCGTTTTGTCAAGGCTACATTTACAAAACTGAATTCGGTTTCCGGACATTCTGAATTGGAAAGCGTCAGTCAGTTTTTCCACATTTTGGGTTCCGTGGACCAGCAGCGCGGATGCTGTGAACTGGCAGAGGATACCTATGAAATTACGATCTATACATCCTGCTGTAATGCGGATAAAGGAATCTACTATTATACGACCTATGAAAACCACCAGATAAGCTGCGTCGATATGCATAAGGAGAATCTGGAAGGAGATAAATCTTTGCGTTATCCACTCGTGCAGAGCGAACAGATTTATATGCAGAATTAAAAGAAAAATGTTTATATTTTCGGCCCTTGTGTGTTGCAAATTTACTGCAAGTAATGCATAATAAAGAAAAATGCTCTTTTAAAGAGGGAAAAGAGGTAAACATAATGGGTGAAAAGGATGAAGCGGTAAGGGACGCCAAAAGTCTTGGCATACCCAAGATCTTGATTTTGGGCTTACAGCACATGTTCGCGATGTTTGGTGCAACAATTCTTGTACCGATATTGGTGACCGGATATTTTTCGGATGCATGCGGAGAACCGCTTACACGAGGGCTTACAGTTTCAGTTACACTTTTTTGTGCAGGTTTCGGCACATTGATCTTTCATCTTTGTTCTAAATTTCAAGTACCGGCATTCTTAGGTTCGTCATTTGCATTTCTCGGAGGCTTTTATACTGTTGCAAATCTTGACAGCGGAATATATGCAGATATGACCGTAAATGACAAGGCGGCATATGCATGCGGCGGTATTGTAGTTGCAGGTGCGCTGTATTTTATAATCGCATTGATTATAAAGCTGGTTGGAGTGAACCGTGTGATGCGTTTTCTTCCGCCGGTTGTGACGGGACCGATTATTATCTGTATCGGACTTTCGCTTGCACCGTCGGCAGTTTCAAATGCAAGCACAAACTGGTGGCTTGCGCTGATTGCCCTTGCGGTTATTATCATTTTTAATATATGGGGAAAGGGTCTGTTCAAGATTATTCCGATCTTGATGGGTGTTGTCATTGCATATGTAGCTGCAGCTATTATGAATGCAGCGGGACTTACAAATCCGGATGGAAGCGCGATTCTTGCATTTGATGCAGTGAAGGAAGCAGGCTTTTTCGGCGTTCCGCAGTTTCAGCTTTGCAAATTTGATATTACATCGATTTTGGTTATGGCACCGATTGCCATTGCGGCTATGATGGAGCATGTTGGAGATATGTCTGCCATCTCTGCGACTGTAGGCAAGAATTTTATTTCCGATCCGGGACTTCATCGTACCTTGATTGGAGACGGACTTGCCACCGCGTTTGCAGGAGCAATCGGCGGACCGGCAAACACAACCTACGGAGAGAATACCGGTGTATTGGAGCTTTCAAAGGTATATGACCCGCTCGTGATTCGTCTGGCGGCTGTCTTTGCAATCATACTTTCCTTTATCCCGAAATTTTCTGCGGTAATATCGACGATGCCGACCGCGATTATAGGCGGTGTGTCCTTCATGCTGTATGGTATGATTTCTTCCATCGGTGTTCGTAATATCGTGGAGAACAAGGTTGACCTGACACGTTCGAGAAACCTGATTATTGCAGGTGTTATCTTTGTATGCGGTCTCGGATTCTCGGATGGCATTACATTTACAATCGGCGACACGTCTATTACATTGACGGCACTTGCCATCGCAGCGATTGCCGGTATTTTATTGAATGCAATTCTTCCGGGCAATGATTACCAGTTCGGTGTAAATCCGGACGGAGATCAGAGCCGCGGTGTATTTATCAAAGCAAAATAAACGTTCCAGAGGAGGAAAAAATGAATTTTGAAAATGAAGAGAATATCACAATTTTTGAACATCCGCTGATTCAGCATAAAATTTCCCTTTTGCGCGACAAGCAGACCGGAACAAATGAGTTTCGGAAGCTGGTAGAGGAGATTGCTATGCTGGAGGGCTTTGAGGCGCTTGGCGATCTGACATTAACGGATGTGGAAGTGGAAACTCCGATTGAAAAGTGTATGACTCCGATGATTGAAGGAAGGAAGCTTGCAATTGTTCCGATTCTTCGTGCGGGACTCGGTATGGTGCCAGGAGTTCTTGCACTTGTGCCGTCTGCGAAGGTTGGACATATCGGCATGTATCGGGATGAGGAAACCCATGAACCGCATGAATATTACTGTAAGCTGCCAAAACCGATTGAACAGAGAGTGATTGTTGTAATGGATCCGATGCTCGCAACCGGAGGCTCGGCAGTGGATGCGATTACACAGATTAAAGAGCGTGGCGGCGTGAAGATTAAGTTTATGTGTATTATCGCTGCACCGGAGGGCGTGAAGCGTCTGCACGAGGCACATCCGGATGTGCAGATTTATATCGGACATTTAGACCGTGAGTTAAATGAGAATGCCTATATTTGTCCGGGCCTTGGTGATGCGGGAGATCGTATTTTTGGTACAAAGTAAATAGATATAATGCCGGATAGAATTCAAAACGCAAAAATAGAAAAAAATTTTTTCCTTTGCATTGTAATAAATAATAAAAGTTAGTATAATAACGTAGAAAAAAATATTTATGGGGGCAATTATGAGCAAAAGAGAAGACATAAAAAAAGTTCTGATTATTGGTTCCGGCCCGATTATTATCGGACAGGCATGTGAGTTCGATTATTCCGGTACACAGGCATGTAAGGCTTTAAGACAGCTCGGTTACGAGATTGTATTAGTAAATTCGAACCCTGCGACGATTATGACAGATCCTGATATTGCCGATGTGACATATATTGAGCCGCTTAATGTGACAAGACTGGAACAGATTATAGAGAAAGAACGCCCGGATGCAATCCTGCCGAACCTTGGCGGTCAATCCGGACTGAATCTGTGTTCTGAGCTTGCGTCAGCAGGCGTGCTCGATAAATATAATGTCAAGGTTATCGGTGTACAGGTAGATGCGATTGAGCGTGGTGAGGATCGTATTGAATTTAAGAAGACGATGAATAAGCTCGGAATTGAGATGGCACGAAGTGAGGTCGCTTACTCTGTCGAGGAGGCGCTTGCTATTGCAGATAAGCTTGGCTATCCGGTTGTACTTCGTCCGGCTTATACGATGGGCGGTGCCGGCGGTGGTCTCGTCTATAATGTAGAGGAGCTGAAGACAGTCTGCGCAAGAGGACTTCAGGCAAGTCTTGTAGGACAGGTGCTCGTTGAGGAGTCGATACTTGGCTGGGAGGAGCTTGAGCTTGAGGTTGTCAGAGACGCAAAGGGCAATATGATTACAGTCTGCTTTATTGAGAATATTGATCCGCTTGGCGTGCATACGGGTGATTCATTCTGTTCTGCACCGATGCTGACAATTTCCGAGGAACTCCAGAAACGCTTACAGGAGCAGGCGTATAAGATTGTGAGTGAGGTAGAGGTTATCGGAGGAACAAACGTACAGTTTGCACATGATCCTGTTTCGGACCGTATTATTGTCATTGAGATTAATCCGCGTACATCCCGTTCATCCGCACTTGCATCCAAGGCGACAGGATTCCCAATCGCACTTGTTTCAGCCATGCTTGCATCCGGATTGACATTGGATGAGATTCCGTGTGGTGTACATGGCACGTTGGATAAATATGTGCCGGGTGGAGATTATGTTGTTATAAAATTTGCCAGATGGGCATTTGAAAAGTTCAAGGATGCACAGGACAAGCTGGGCACGCAGATGCGGGCAGTCGGTGAGGTTATGAGCATCGGAAAAACTTACAAGGAAGCATTTCAAAAGGCAATCCGTAGTTTGGAAATCGGAAGATACGGCCTGGGATTTGCGAAGGATTTCCATGAAAAGACAAAAGAAGAGCTTCTTTTCATGCTGAGAGAGCCGACAAGTGAGAGACAGTTTATCATGTATGAAGCACTCAGAAAGGGTGCAACCGTAGATGAAATCTTCAATCTCACAAAGATTAAGCATTATTTCATTGAGCAGATGAAGGAGCTTGTCGAGGAGGAGGAAGCCCTGCTTGCAAAGAAGGGAAGCATACCGGAAAAAGCTGTTCTGGAGCGCGCAAAGAAGGACGGCTTCTCCGACCGTTACCTGAGCCAGCTTTTGGAAGTATCGGAAGAAGATATCCGCCATACAAGATGCAGCTATGGCATCACAGAGAGCTGGGAACCGGTTCGTGTAAGCGGTACAGAGGATCGGGCATATTATTATTCAACGTACAATGCAGAAGACTATACAACAACATCTGATCGGCAGAAGATTATGATTCTCGGTGGCGGACCAAACCGTATCGGACAGGGTATTGAATTTGACTATTGCTGTGTTCATGCGGCACTTGCGTTGAAGGAGCTTGGCTTTGAGACGATTATCGTAAACTGTAATCCTGAGACGGTATCGACAGATTACGACACATCGGATAAATTATATTTTGAACCGTTGACACTTGAGGATGTGCTTTCCATATATGAGAAAGAAAAACCGGTCGGTGTCATTGCACAGTTTGGCGGTCAGACACCGCTGAATCTGGCAGCGGATTTGAAGAAAAACGGTGTCCGTATATTAGGCACATCACCGGAAGTAATCGATATGGCAGAGGATCGTGATCTGTTCCGCGCCATGATGGAGAAGCTTGAGATTCCGATGCCGGAGGCCGGTATGGCAACGACGGTGGAGGAAGCACTTGCAGTTGCGGAAAAAATCGGTTACCCAGTTATGGTGCGTCCATCCTATGTACTTGGCGGACGCGGCATGGAGGTTGTCGGAGAACCGGAGTCTCTCAAGAAATATATGGCAGCCGCTGTTGGCGTGACACCGGACAGACCGATTCTGATTGACCGGTTCCTGCGTCATGCAACGGAATGTGAGGCGGATGCGATTGCGGACGGCAAGCATGCATTTGTTCCGGCGGTTATGGAACATATAGAGCTTGCAGGTGTTCACTCCGGTGATTCTGCATGTATCCTTCCATCGAGAAGTATTCCGGAGAATCTGGTCGAGACAATTAAAGATTATACACGCCGAATCGCTGAGGAGATGGGCGTATGCGGTCTTATGAATATGCAGTATGCAATTGAGAACAATAAGGTATATGTGCTTGAGGCAAATCCGAGAGCATCGCGTACGGTTCCGCTTGTATCAAAGGTCTGCGGGGTATCAATGGTTAAGATTGCAACGCAGATTATGACAAGAGAGCTTACCGGAATGGAGTCACCGCTTGCACAGATGAAGGAAGTAAAACCGCTTTATTATGGAGTAAAGGAAGCAGTATTCCCATTCAATATGTTCCAGGAGGTTGACCCGGTACTTGGACCGGAGATGCGTTCTACCGGCGAGGTGCTTGGACTTTCAACAAATGTCGGCGAGGCATTTTACAAGGCGCAGGAGGCAACACAGACCCGGCTTCCGAAGGAGGGAACCGTTTTGTTCAGTGTCAGTCGTAAGGATAAGCCGGAGGTTGTTGATATTGCAAAGACATTTGAAAAGTGCGGCTTCAACATTGTTGCAACCGGAACGACCTATGAGCTTTTGATTGCAAACGGAATCAAGGCAAAGCGCATCAATAAGATGCAGGAGGGCAGACCGAATATCGTGGATGAAGTGATGAACGGCAAGATTCAGTTGATTATCAATACGCCTGCAACACAGGAGGAGAAAATATTTGATGACAGCTATGTCCGAAAGACAGCTATCCGCGCAAAGGTGCCGTATATGACGACTATGGCTGCAGCGAAGGCGACAGCAGAAGGAATCGAGGCAGTTCTGAAATATGGGGAAATCGGTGTTATGTCCTTGCAGGAAATCCATAAAGCGATAAAGTAACAGGGGAAAACACAGAAAAACGCATAAAAAACAAAGGGAAGAAGAAAATGTAAATTTACTCTTCCCTTTTTTATGTGCATGGAGTATAATGACAATTGCCACTAAATATAGTGGGTGTTTTCTTTTAGAAGTACAAGATTTAGTAAAGAAGGAGAAATTATGGATGCAGTAAGGACAAATGTAATAAAAAGGAATGGAGAAGAGGTCGATTTTGACCTTGATAAGATTGTGAATGCAATTTACGCTGCGAACAAGGAGGTTGACCGTTTACACCAGTTGAATGATTATCAGGTGCAGGCGGTAGCAGATAATATTGCAAAGCAGATAGAGATTATGACACACGCCATTCACGTTGAAGATATTCAGGATATGGTAGAGACCGGAATCATGGAGATGCGCGGATATGAGGTTGCTCAGAAATATGTGCGTTATCGTTATAAGCGTGAGATGGCGCGTAAATCCAACACAACGGACGATGGAATTCTGGCATTGATCGATCATCTGAATGAGGAGGTCAATCAGGAAAATTCAAATAAAAATCCGGTTATCAATTCGACGCAGAGAGACTATATGGCAGGAGAGGTCAGCAAGGACCTGACAAAGAGAATGCTGCTTCCGGAGGATATCGTGGAGGCACATGAGCAGGGTATTATTCATTTTCATGATTCGGATTATTTTGCTCAGAGGGAGCATAACTGCGATTTGATTAATTTGGAGGATATGCTGCAAAATGGTACAGTAATCAGTGAGACATTGATTGAAAAGCCGCACAGCTTTTTTACAGCATGTAATGTGACGACACAGATTGTTGCACAGGTGGCAAGTAATCAGTATGGCGGTCAGTCCTTTACGCTTTCCCACATTGCTCCGTTTGTAGATGTGAGCCGTAAGAAGCTCCGTGAGCAGGTAGTTGAGGAGCGTACAGAATGTGGAGAACCGCTTGACGATGCGATTATTGACAGGATAACGGAAAAACGTCTGCGCGCCGAAATAAAGAGTGGTATTCAGACGATTCAGTACCAGTTGATTACACTTATGACATGTAACGGACAGGCTCCGTTTGTCACAATGTTTATGTATCTCGACGAGGTACCGGAGGGACAGACGAGGGATGATCTGGCACTTATCATCCAGGAGGTGCTCGAACAGCGTATCGTCGGTGTAAAAAATGAGAAGGGAATCTGGATTACGCCGGCATTCCCGAAGCTCATATATGTATTGGATGAGGATAATATAACAGAGGATTCCAAGTATTGGTATTTGACAGAGCTGGCTGCAAAATGCACGGCAAAGCGTATGGTGCCGGATTACATTTCAGCAAAGGTCATGCGCGAGCTTAAAAACGGGGATGTATATCCTTGTATGGGCTGCCGCTCATTCCCGACATCTGAGGACAGCCAGAGAAATCCGGACGGCAGCCGGAAATATTACGGCCGATTCAATCAGGGTGTTGTCACAATCAATCTTGTAGATGTTGCCTGTTCATCAGAAGGCCACATGGACAGATTCTGGGAGATATTGGATTCCAGATTGGAGCTCTGCCATCGGGCACTTCGCTGCAGACACGAGCGTCTGCTCGGAACAGTATCGGATGTAGCACCGATTTTGTGGCAGCATGGCGCACTTGCACGTCTGAAAAAGGGTGAGAAAATCGACAAGCTTTTGTTTAATGGATATTCTACGATTTCGCTTGGCTATGCAGGACTGTGTGAAATGTGTGTCCGCATGATCGGAAAGACGCATACGTCTCCGGAGGGCAAGGAATTTGCACTTCAGGTAATGCAGCGGTTAAACGACAAGTGCAAGGAATGGAAGGAAGCAGAAAATATCAGTTATTCTGTCTATGGCACACCGATGGAGTCCACAACCTATAAGTTCTCAAAGTGCCTGCAAAAGCGGTTCGGAATTATTCCGGGGGTAACAGATAAAAATTATATTACAAACAGCTACCATATTCATGTGACAGAACCGGTGAATGCTTTCGATAAGCTGAAATTTGAATCCGAATTTCAAAAGCTGTCACCGGGCGGTGCTATCAGCTATGTTGAGGTGCCGAATCTGCAGGACAATATTGAGGCGGTTATCACGGTTATGCGGTTTATCTATGATAATATTTTGTATGCAGAGTTAAATACAAAGTCTGATTATTGTGAGTGCTGCGGCTATGACGGCGAGATTAAGATTGTGACGGATGATGCCGGAAAGCTTGTATGGGAGTGCCCGAACTGTGGGAATCGGGATCAGGACAGTCTGTTTGTGGCAAGACGGACATGTGGTTATATTGGCACGCAATTTTGGAATCAGGGCAGAACACAGGAGATTAAAGACCGGGTTTTGCATTTGTAAAAATTATAATACAGAGGAGATTAAATATTATGAAGCCAATCAAAGAAGGAAAAGTTCGCGAAATCTATGACAATGGGGACAGTCTGATTATGGTAGCAACGGACCGTATCAGCTGCTTTGATGTCATCCTGGATAACCAGGTGACAAAGAAGGGAACCGTATTGACACAGATGTCAAAATTCTGGTTTGATATGACCGAGGATATTTTGCCAAACCATATGATTTCCGTGGATGTAGGCGATATGCCGGAATTTTTCAGACAGGAGAAGTTTGACGGAAACAGTATGCTGTGCCGTAAGCTGGATATGCTCCCGATTGAGTGTATTGTGCGCGGATATATTACAGGAAGCGGCTGGGCAAGCTATAAGGAAAATGGTACGGTATGCGGCATTAAACTGCCGGAGGGCTTACAGGAAAGCGAGAAGCTGCCGGAGCCGATTTATACGCCGTCCACAAAGGCAGAGATTGGGGATCATGACGAGAACATCTCCTTTGAACAGAGCGTTGCACATCTGGAAAAATATTTTCCGGGCAAAGGGG
>CAZLZH010000052.1:0-15471 GCA_964563955.1 uncultured Bacteroides sp.
GTTGTTGATACATTGCCTTTGAATAGTCCAGTTAATTAGTGACGGTTATACTAGTAGTTTCATTATCTCCAAAATCACACAAAATTAAAAAACCAATAACACCCTCATATTTCCCTATATTTGAATTATTATTTATATCATAAATTGAACGTTCTTTACTAACTCTCTGATTTATAATTTTTTCAAAATCATGTAGTATATGGGAATGATATATACTGTCAATTGTACAGTAATATTCTGCTTTCAATTTTTTTCTATCTATTACATCTGCATAAAATTCAAACAATTCTGTTCTTACTATTGCCTTATTCTTATTGAATATAGAATGGTTTCCTTTTGTTCTAATAAGTTCTACATCATATTTATCTGTACACGACACTTTATTTATATAATATCTGCCATCAGATAATTTTGAAAACTCACACAAACAATTAATACATCCTATTGGACTAATTAAACATATCTCTTTGTAATATTTAATTTCTTTGAAAGCTTTTCTTATTATTTTCTTTTGAGGTTTTCCTAACATATAATTTGTTCCTTAATAATTTCAGTTTTACAAATATACTCACCAAGATTACAAATGTGTTTATGCTTTGTTTGGAATAATCTTTTCAATAACCGCCTTGTCAACTTTCCCTGATTCAATCACCTTATTTAATTCAGCAATTATTTGTGCTGTATGCTCCAAGCCCCTCTCAAATAAATCATCATGTTATTCACCGGCTTGTGCCACAATTCGTGTTTAGTATTCCTTTTCTTCCTCGTGTGTCATATTATTTTTCTACTTCTTCCTCTAATTTTCGATAATCAATCTTTCCGCTTTGTGTCAATGGCATCTCATCTAACACAAATATTTTTACCGGAACGGAGTGCTCCGGCAGCTTTTCTTTTGCACATTCCATAAGCTCCGTTACAAGCGACTCTTTGCTGTATGAACTGTCTTTCATCGTTACAAAAGATACCGCTACATTTATTCGTTCAGGATCCTCGACTGCAATCGTTCCGCAAAGCTGTACGTTGTCCGTATCACAAAAGAGTTCTTCAATTCTCATTGGAAATAACCTGTTTACTACACCATCCTTTTCTTTGGTATAATAAATTCTCTTTATTCTTCCTTTAAAATGTACAAATCCATCTTCATCCACCATTCCAAGGTCACCAGTATGAATCCATCTCTCACCATTTTCATCCCAAGTGATAATCTCATCCGTGTCTGCTTGATTTTTGTAATAACCAAGCATTATATTAGGTGCATTAAAATACATTTCTCCTATTTCGTTGATTTTTAGCTCCTTACCGGTATCTGTATCTACTATTTTCACTGTAATCGCCGGCAATGGAATTCCCAGTGTACCCGATTTGTAGACATGATTCATACCGGTACATACGGTTGCTCCTAATTCCGTCATTCCATAGCCTGTCAAGTATTTAACCCGCGCACCATGCTCAAATAAATATTGATTTACAGCATTTTCTTCCTCAAGTATAAACGATCCTCCTCCGCCTGCAAATGTAACTAAAAAATCCAATTTTTCATCTAATTCATCACATATGGTCTTTACCCAAACAGGACCACTAACCATATGGTTTGGTTTAGATTTGGAAATCGCTTTTACAGCATTCTTGGGTTCCGGAATAATCCACAATATTTCCTGTAATCCAAGGCACAAGGAAAGATGCATACCAATACTAATTCCAAATCCAAAAAATGGTGGAATCATATTAAAAAATGTTTCTCCTCGCTCAAACTTCATTCCCGACATCCTGTACTGATGTGCAACCGCATTTAGATTGTCATTGCTAAGCACCACTCCTTTTGGCTTTCCTGTCGTTCCGCTTGTATATACAATTATTGCGGGAGTGTCCTTTTTGTATGGACTATCCGTAGCTTTTTCCGCTTTCTCTCCAAGTGACACAAATTCCCTGTATGACAGATATTTATCCTTCGGTAATGCTTTTTTCTTATTCTTTAACTTGTATCCGTTCTTCATGATGACAGGCATAGAATCAGAAGGTGATAACACAATTACTACTTTTACATCTAATTTCACACGGATTGCCTCTATCTTTTCGATAGCTTTATCAAGCACCACCACTGCTTTGGAAGCTGTATTGGCAACGGTCTCCGCAATTTCGTCCTCTGACAATGTCATGTATACCAGATTTGCAACTGCTCCTATACGGTTTAAGGCATATATGCTGTATATTACTTCCGGAGTATGCATTGACATAATAGTTACTATATCGCCTGCTTTAATACCTATTGCAATAAAGGCTTTCGCAGCTTTCTCAATGTTATCGAAAAGGGCTGCGTAACTTGTTTTTCTTCCAAAATAATTCAGTGCTATATTGGACATATAATCTTTGTTGTTATCATATATATACTGATATAAAGTTTTTTCAGGAAGTGGTGCATTAATCGTTTCCTCACTATAGTACTTCAGCCATGGCTTATCTATGGATGGGTAGCCGGTTATCTTTTGTTGTTCATGCATTTCTCTTCTCCCCTCGTGTGGTAACTTAAAATTAAATTACATTATTAGATTGACAAGTTTTTCTTCACATACTCTTGTCCCATTTCTTCCAACTTTTTAAAATCGTGTTTACTAGTAAAGCTACTTTGCTATAT
This sequence comes from uncultured Bacteroides sp., assembly GCA_964563955.1. GTDB lineage: Bacteria > Bacillota > Clostridia > Lachnospirales > Lachnospiraceae > Coprococcus_C. The sequence goes on from CAZLZH010000052.1 coordinate 2,633, forward strand.
AGCTCTCCGTCCGGTTTGCATTTACTCCGCCGTAGCTATTCGACGGTGCTGCTCCGCCCTTTGGTACAAGTACAATCCAGATGCCCTCGAGACGCTTTGCAAGTCCTGCCGTACCTGCCGGTGCTCCGTTCTTCGACCAGCCAAGCCAGCCGTATGTCTGTGCATGTACACGGTAATAAATGTCATAATGCTGCTCCATCTCGCCTGTCAGCTTGATGCAGATTGCTTCAAGACGTTTTGCTTTACCTGAAGTACCTGCCATCTCGCCGTCCTTCTTCCATGTGGATGAATTATTCACATCACCCTGCCAGCCATATGTCTGCACATGGGTACGATAGGCAACCGATGCCTTCGGAGTTTCAATCGGGGTTGGTGTCGGATCTGGGTCCGGTGTTGGATCCGGGTCAACTGTCGGCGAAATTACAGAATACTCAAATTCTATATTACCCTCATACTTTCCGATTCCATTTACACCTATCGTATAAGTGCCAACATCTGTTACCGCAAAATCTCCGGTTAATTCATAATCCTTTCCTTCTTCGAGCAGATTCTCTCCATCATACACATCAAGAGAAAAATATTGCTCGGAACCATTGTATATAAGATTGCTGTATGTAACTTTAAATACATCCTTTAAAGGAATTCTCTTGTTACTTACAAGTATTTCCACAGCATTTTCTGCTGACCCTATCGGGGTAAAATCAATGCTTAACGCCCCATTTGCATCCGATGTATATTGCTTGATATAAAGTAGATTTCCACTTGTAAAGATATCTCCAAATAGCATATCTTCCGGTGCTTCTTTCACAACATACAGATTATATATTTCATTCTCATATAAACCTGTGTAATCGATATGTGTATCGTCTGCTTTCGAAATTTGCTGGACGATTTTACTAGCTGCCGGTGTATCAGACTGACAGGTTATTACTTCTTGCTGCATATCATCCTGTGGCTCCTTGAAATCTGCTACGCTGTTTTCTGCCTCGGCACATAATGTATTTGCAGACATATGAGGTGGATATGTCACGGTAACGGTATCGTCACAAACCAAAGATTCCAAATTCACATTCTTGCTTACATCCAATGTACTCAGATTATTTCCATGACAGCCTAAAAATGTTAAATTCACATTCTTACTTACATCCAATGTGCTTAACTTATTATGATAACAACACAAATATGTTAGATTTTTAAATATCTCTACTCCATTAAGCTGACCTATATCGAAGTTTCTTACATCGATTTCTTTTGTATCCTCTATTTCTTTCTCTGAAAGAATGCCATTCTTATCTTTATCAATATTCGTTTTGATATAGTCTCTGAAATTTGCATCCGGGAAGTTTGTCTCATCAATTGCAACATTATCTGTTGGGATATCACTCCCGGAGCCCGACCCTCCTGTTCCTATCTTATATAAAGTGATAGTTACCTTTTTCTTTGAGTCTTTTATGTTGATTGTTTTACAAATCCCTTTATATCCGTCTTTGGAAACATCAAATTCATTTTTCCCGGCAGGTAAATAAAGCGTTACATCTGATATTTCCGGCTTCTCTTTCTCACATCCACTTTGCAACAAACGCCAGATACGCCTGCCTAAATGAGCCCTCAAACTTTCTGCCAAGCGTCAATTTCTTATTCTTATCAAGCTCAACACTTTTACCGATTACACTTTTGACATACTCCAGATTGACAATACATCCACCGGTTGCCCGTTCAAAAGTATCATTTAATTGTTTTGACAGCTCTGCAAGAGAAAGACCACATATGTATTTGTTGGAATTCGTAACAATCTCTATGTGGCGATTGTTTCGCTCCACATACATGACATCCTTCTGTCTGACAAAAGTCTTTTTCCCCTCTGAAAAAAACTCTATTGTGTCCGGCTTGGCATCCTCCATCTCCTGAAAGACTGCCTTTTGAATTGCTTTTTTGAGAAGTGTCTTCATATTCTCTTTCCAGACAAACCAGACATGTTCCGTCTCATAAACCTTAGGACCATACTCCAGATAATTTGACAAAAAAATGATTTTACAATTTGGACATTTATTATTGATTTTATGAGCCAAATCAATCCCATCAAAATTACAATTTTCAAATTGTATGTCCGTAATCAGCAAATCACAATCGAATCGATTTGCATCAAGATCAAAGTCCAAATTATATGGATCATATACCTCAACCTTGCAATCATTGATATTCCCGATACATGCATCTACTTCGGTCTTTGTTATTAAACCCTGTTCTTTTTCATCATCACATATTCCTATTTTCATAAGTAACATTCCCTCAACTTATATAAATTTATGATGCGTTTCTGCATTTTCGACACAATTTTATCACAACTTATACACATAAAACTATAAATTGCATTTTTTGCATTTATCTTTGTATTTTAAGACTATAAAAAGGAACTACCGGATAAATTATCCGATAGCTCTTAAAGTATCATCCATTTCCACTCATACCTCGACGACCACTAAAAATGTGTCTCCACAGTCTTCCAGCTCTATATGTCCCTCATACCGTTCTACAATCTCCCGTATTATTCGCATTCCATAACCATGATATTCTTTGTCTTGTTTCGAAGTAGCCATACCATTTACAATTGGTTCTTCCTTCGGATTTTTTGAATTGTTTATTTCTATATGAACTCGACCGTCCGTTTCCTGCATGCCTTCGTCTCCACGATACTCCTTCCCCGGCACTCCGATATGTATTTCTACAAATCGTTCCTGTTCACACTTTTCCGCTGCTTCAATCGCATTATCAAGCAGGTTCGTAAACAGACGAATAATCTCCGCATTTGTAAGTCTTAAAGAGACCGGCTGACGCTTCTCACTTAAAAACCGAATTTTCTTCTTTTTTGCCTCTATCTCCTTCTGACACAAAACACGGTTAATCACATCGTCTCCGGTCAGCTTCCCATCTTGCTCATCATTTACGATTTCCCGCACAACATTCATATATTTTTGCAAGTCATGGTTCACATGTTTCAGACTCTTGTTTGCCTGCGCGATTTCCTGATACTGTTTCTTTTCCTCCGAAAGCACCTGTTCCAGATATTGTTTTTCCGACTCAAGCTTTTTGCGTTTTTGATTGTTATGCATTTGTATGACTACCAGATACAACAGCAGCCCTATAATCACAATCCATATCCCCATCATCGTCTATTCTCCTGTATGCCCCTGTATCAGCAGGCTGATTGCTCCTTCTTCTCCCATATCCGACATGTCCAGCGTTCCGTGGTAAAGCTGTGTAATCTTTCGGACAATCCGGAGTTCATTTCCGCTTGTTCCGGCTCGTTTGATGATTTCAAACCGTTTCGGTGCTTCCAGCTTATCCTCTTTCCGTTTGTTAAATTCAAGCTTAATTACAACGGACTCTCCTGCCATTTTCGTATTGAGCAGTGTCCATCCCTCACTGCCCTTTTTCTCGCAAAATGTCTTCGCCAGCTTCAACAGATTATCAAACAATACCGCCGCATCAATATCTGCCATATTTACCTGTGCAAGCTGCTCTACATGGAATTCAAGCACCATCCCTTTTGCACTATACTGATTATAGAAATCGGAAAGAATCGCATCCACAGCCACGCTCCCACTGAGCGGAAGCATCGTCATAGCCTCCTCATCTGTACAAAGCTCATCCAGATATCCGATTGTCGCATCGTCTCCCTCTGTCTGCAAGTTTTCCTTATATTTCACGATATTCTCTTTTATCGTTGCAAGCCTTTGATTTTTTTCAGCAAGCTCCCTGTATTGTTCCGAGTTATATGACAGCATGGTTTGAAGCTCTGTCTTAATTTTTTTCAGTCTGAAAATTTCCAGCTTATTATACACATACATCAGGATATTCGCGATAATATACACACCGAGTACGAGAAAAATATAAAGAAATATATCTGACTTTGCCACTTCCTTATGTGTTTTGTTATAATCATTTACCACACAATCCCGGATATATCCGTTAATAGCAGCAACTAAGAACATAACCAGGAAAAGAATGAAAAAAATACGCCCATCACCCTTATATTCCTTTTTGGAAAACCTTCTTATAATCAATGATAGAATAAAGGTATCTACTATAAGCAGCAAATCTTCAACAATGATTCCAATCAGGTCTGTAGGTCCATATGTCAGGATATAAGAGCCTTTTTTTAACAACAAATTTATAACTATACTTTCTCCTGCAAGCACCAAATTCGATCCCGTACAAGCAATCCACAAAAAAATATAATTACGCCATATATTCCCGGAATTGCAGTATTTCAAAACAACCCACATAGAAAACACTTCCATAATGCATGCAAGCCACCACAGACTACTGATTTTTGAGACGTAAATCGTGACACAATACATGACTGTGGTAATCGGAAATACATATAACAAACATGTTTTTCTTCGCTTGAATGGTAAGCCAATGACTACGCATGTCAAAATCTGAAGCGCAAAACCTACACACATAATCACATCATAAATCGTCATTTCCATCCTCGTCGTCCCCCATTGTCATTGGTGCATTGCTCATAATTATTCATCCAAGCTGCTTAAGTTTTCCGTCACCTTACTATAGTCCTTAAAATATGTCACAGCGGCAACCCGATTGCTGTAATCATTATAAATCACGACCAAACAGTCCCCTTTTGTTGCCCCCTCATAAAATACGGCGGTGGAATTCCCCTGCATCATATCCTCTAATACATTCATAGTATCGTTATAAGAAAATGTCATATTTCCCTCGGCGTCCATCTGACCGTCGCCTATCTTTACACCATACATACTGTACTTTTTGCTATCGATATGTAACCCTGCATATCTTCCGTCAATATAGACAACGCCGATCTCTCCGTTCCCGTCCACAGTTACTTTTCCATTGGAATAATGATTAATCTTTGTATTCATATCCGAATTTTTTGTCAGTGTAATATCAAGCGTCTGTTCCACCTCTGCGGTATTTTTGTTTACAAGTCCTGTCACATCCGTAACCTCCGGATTCACACGTTTGATAATAAATTTCGCTGCTACTACAACAATCGCTATGAGAACAACCCATTTGATAATCTTAAAAACGTCGGAATCCATTGTATGCTTTGCAGGCTCCGGCGGCGTTACCGTCGTAGAAATTCGAACCGGATTACTCACATAACCGCCCATTTCCGCGACATCGTCTTCCTTCCCCGCATCATCAAAAACCAGCTTTACACTTTTCTTTTTCGTTGTTTCATTCTCATCCTTCAACTTAAATTCCATTTTCATCCCCCCTGTTTATCATGCTCTTAGTCGATTGCAAAACGCAATATAATTATGTGAATTGTATATATTTCGATATCCATTCATGAAATATACATATGTTTGGAACTTAGAAGTTCTTGATGTTCTGTAGGTCTCAGCAATGCTTGAACACGATGTTCAAGCAAGCCGCCACAAGCCATGGATGGCTTATTGGCGGCGGTTGCGTATGATATATAATCATTATATCAGAACATCTAGAACTACTTAGTTTCAATACATCGTATATGAAGTGAATGAATATAGAAATATATATCTACACATTCTATGCGTTTTGCAATCATCTAATTTTTCTACCAGCAATTTCCATCATAATAATCGTAGTAATCATAATCCTCGTACATATCATAATACTGAACACCCTGATTATGCTCGTTCGTCCCCTGCTGCATGATATCCTGCAATTCCTCCACATTATCTTCCTTTTCGCCCTCTTTATCATCCGGTTCGGAAGGATTCTGGTTATCATCCGGCTCCTGCGTCGGTTCCGACGGCTCCGGATTTTCGAGTGCCTCAATATATTCGTCAATCTCATTTTTTAATGTCTGAGCATCCTCGTCATGCCCGTCATTATCATCCATATGCGCGCAGCCGTCCTCCGTCAGCACATCTCTTGCCTCCTTCAAAAGCGCGATTGTGTCTGCGACCTCCGATTCCGGAAGATTGTCCAAATCAATCGGCGCAATCATAGCAAGCGCAAGATTGACACGGATATCACATTCCTTCTTATCCGGCACATGATAGGAAAGCGCAGACTCATACTCCTCGATTGCACTCTCATAATCACCGTTTTCGTAGGCATCGTTGCCCTTGTTATAATGATAAATATACAATTGGAAAACAATCATAAGGGATACAAGAATGACGAATACGCCAATCTCGATTCCGATCCACAGCTTTTTCATTCTTTCCTCCGAATCCAAATAACTGCCTCATACATAAGCATCATCAACAACGGAATTGCAAAATAAAAATAGATATCCTTCGCGCCTTCCATATTCTCATCGACAATCGAGATGCCTGTTGTTGTAGATGTGGAGACATCATTCTTGATATTCTCAAGCACGCCGCCCACATTTTCCGACTCTGTCATATGAATATATTCGATACCCATATCTCCCGCCAGTTGTTTCAGATTGCCCTCGTCAATCTTCGACACCGCCGGCTTGTATGGGTAATCGGATTTATCCTGTATCTCGACAGGCTCATCCTCATACATATATCGCAGATACATCTTTCCGCCTTTACTTGTGCCGTAACCAAGCACGGCGCCGCCGTCTACATACTCCGCCAGCTCCTGATACGATTCCAGCTTGCTGTCATCCGTAATCTCTCCGTCACTTATAAAAAATACAACGACCTTTCCATCCTGCTTTTCCTTCGCCTGTTTTAATGTGGAAAGAAGCAGCTCCTTTGCCGTGTTAAGCGAGCTTCCGCGTGCATAAAAATCATCCAGCGGATAAATGGCATTCACGGTATTTTTTATGTGCTCCGCATTGTCCGTAAACGGAGATGCAAGCGTTGCCGAATTGTGAAATGTCAAAACAGAGAATCTTGCTCCGGGAAGGTTATCCACAATATAGGAGCAGTCCTGTCTTACGCCGGCAAGCCGTTCCTCCGTACCGTTATAATCCTGCGCGATCATGCTAATCGTATCGTCTACCACGAAAACAACATACAAATTCATCTCGGTCTTGTCTTGTTCTCCCACAGGTTTCGGAAACATCGGTCTTAAATTGATAATAAATAACAATATGACAATGATGATCTGCCGCACGAAAGGCCACACGCCTTTTCGCTTCATAAGTAACATGCCGACACACAAAATCGCCATCAGCCATATTGGTATAATTGGGTTTAAAATCATAGCTACCTCTTTAATATCTTCATCGAACCAAACATCAAAATCATAGAAATAAGCAGCACGAGAAATGGCTTCTCCGGAAAATCCGTCTCAATAATATAGGTCTTTCCCTTTACCAGGTTCTTGCTCTCCGCATTGATATCCTCTACAATCTGCGAAAATGTACCGGACTCCTCCTCAAGATAGAATTTGCCTCCGGTTGCCTCGACGGCATCCTCCATCTCATTCATATCCTTTCGATACATTTCCTTTGTGCCGACGCCGTACACGGTAATGTTATGCTTTTTACAAAGGTCCGCCGCCTCCGGCAAATCAAACAATTCTTCTCCGTACACATCATTATCCGTAGTCAGTATCGCGATCCTCGTTCTGTCCTCATCTACCTGAGAAAAATTATAGACGGTTGAAGCAAGCCCATCTCCAACAAGGGAGCTTCCCCGTTCTTCATTTCCTACCAGCGTCCCTCCGGAAATAATCTGATCCCAGTAAAAATAGTCATCCGAAAAACTTCCGAATGTATCAAAATCCAATCGGCATTTCAACCCCTTCTGAATATTTTCAAGCTGTTCAATCGTAAACTCATAATCATCTGTAAGCGGGGAAATCAAAACCGGCGAAGTATTAAAGATTACAATTCCAAATCGTTCTCCCTTTAAATCTTTGACTGTATCAATCAATTTATCCAAGAGACTTTCATTGAGCGAATCGACCGAAGTGGATACATCCAGACACAAAATAATATCACGGGCATACTTTTCCTCCTGCCGTTTTTCCACCTTTTGAAGTCTCGCAATCAGTACTCCGCCCGCTATCATTCCTGTCAAAAGTGAAAGCAGAGCGACCACGGAAAAAATGCGATAAATCGCTCGTTTTCTCCGCATATATGCGTGTTCATTAATCCGTTCGGATTTGTATATTTTCGTACCGCCGCTGTATTTTTTTCCTTTTTTCTTTATGACAAAATAAAGAATCAGACATGCGAGAGCAGCTGCAATACAGCCATATAATACCGCCTTATATTTTAATTCCATAATTCTATTACCCTCTTTGTCCGCATAATCGCAGTCTCTGCATTTCCGACCGACACCTTCGCAAATTCCACCTCATAATACTCCTCTATCAGGGAAGCAAGCATCGGCATATTCATCCGTTTTATATCACTCAGCGTACATCTGGTTACCTTAATTCCGGTAATCTCTGCCACAAATTCCCGCACATACCGGCTCAGGCTCTGATAACATGTACGAATCGAAATCTGCTGCGCCGCCACCTTCGCATATAATGCATCAAGCAGGGAGATGTATTTTTGCTTCAACGCATATCGTTCCTGCTCTGACAATGCTCTCCATGCCTGCTCGACATCCACCGTTTTCGGCTTGCGGTTTGCGAGCAAATGCCGAATCAAAAAGAACAAACAGACTCCGGCTATTACTGCAAAAAATACGATTAACGGCCATATCACATAACTATATTTACTTTGCAACTCTACGGATATTTCCATATCTGTTCCTTACCTTTTTTCTAATTTATGTTCATTCAGCATCCGAATGATTTCACGCTCCGCCTGCTTTTCACTGTCGATTGCAGCACAGACAATACCAAAACGCCGAAGCTTCTCTCCACATTCCCGGAACATCTTTTCGCGCTCTGCAAGTGCAATTTTTTGCAATTTTTTATCCTTCGCATAATAATCGCCGAAATAACTGTCCTCGCTGATGTCAAACTGCTTGTCTCCTCCGATATCCGCGTCACTTATATTTATCATCAGCACGTCATTTGTAACCATGAGCCGTCTTAAATTTGTATCGGAAACGCTATGCAGTCCCTCAAGATCCGACACGATGAAAATAATCATCCGCCGTTTAAAATTCTGAATAATATATTCAAGCGCGCGATTGATATCGGAACGATTGTCCTCGGTCACCGTGCGCTGATAGCTTTCCAGCATCTGCTCGATATTCGCAAGTCCTGTTTTAAACGGGAAATGACAAAGCGAATCCCTTGAAGCATAGATTGACCCGATATAATCGCTGTTTTTATTGACAAACAGCGCCACCATGCCGGCTCCCATAATCGCAAGCTCCCTCTTTTCTTCCAGAAGCTTGGAATCCGCCAGCATTCTCCGGTTCGTGTCAAACACAAACATGATATTGTGCTTTTTTTCCGCGATAAATTGTCTGACCAAAAGCCTTCTGCTTCTGGCAGACGCCTTCCAGTCGATATCCCGCATATCGTCACCGGTCACATACTCCCGCAGCTCATCAAAATTCATACTGTTTCCCTTATAGACGGAATTGTAGGAACCATCAAGCACACAATTCGTCGTCTTGTTTGTCGGAATTACCTGAAAGCTTTTCAAATTCGCCTGAATTTTTGAAACATATTTCATACTCATGGTGTCGGAATCGCTCCTATAATCGCATCAATAATCGTTTCTTCCTGTACGCCGTCTGCCATCGCTGCAAAGTTCAGACTGATTCGATGTCCGAGCACAGCATAACGAAACGCCTTCACATCCTCCGGCGTGCAATAGCTTCTGCCGTTGACAAGTGCAATCGCCTTCGCAACCTCCATAAATGTAATCGCAGCACGCGTGCTTGCCCCCATCGTCACATACTGAGAAAGCTGAGGCGGCAGAAACTGTTTTACATTTCTCGTAGCCTGCACGATATCTACGATATATTTTTTGACCGCGTTATCGACATAGACCTTCTTCCGCAGATTTTGCAAAAAAACAATGTCATTTATACTTGCAACCGCCTGCACGTTTGTAAACACATCATTTTCAATGCGATTCAAAATCTCTATCTCAGACATTACATCCGGATAATCAATCTTTATCTTCAAGAGGAAACGGTCAAGCTGTGCCTCGGAAAGCACATAGGTTCCCTCCTGTTCAATCGGGTTCTGCGTTGCGATAACGATAAACACCTCCGGCAGCTTATACGTTTGTCCGCCAATTGTGATTTCGTGCTCCTGCATTGCTTCGAGCATGGCACTCTGTGTCTTGGCACTGGAACGATTAATCTCGTCCAGCAATACGAAATTCGCATAAACCGGTCCGACCTTATTTTCAAATGTATTTGTTGCCATATTATAAATCTGCGTACCGACGATATCACTCGGTATCAGATCCGGCGTACACTGTATTCTGGAAAATGAGCCGTTGACTGCTTCCGTCATAACTCTTGCGGCTGTTGTCTTCGCAAGCCCCGGAACCGACTCCATAAGAATATGCCCATTGCACATCATTGATACAAGAATAGCGGCACCAAGAAACGACTGCCCTACCACCTTGCTGTTATAATAATTTAATATATTGTTCACTGTTATTTTTGCCTGCTGTAATTCTTCCTGCGTAATCCCATTTTGCTGCATATCCATATAACATTTTCCTCCGTAAATCTATGTTCATTGAGCACTTGCAATAAAACAAACAAGGAAGATGCGCATTTCTTGCATCTTCCCTGTACATTTTCATATGTTCCATAAGCAATCCGGCACACATGTATTATAGCATCTGAATACTATATTATCAACTTAAAATATGGAATGATTTCGCTGCTAATTGTATGATATATCCCACTTACCAATTATATGGTATGATTTCACCATCAGTGTTATTCTGCAAGCATGTGCTCGATTGCTTCCATATCCGACTCGGTAAGTGTGCGGTTCGCATACTTTTCCACCGCCTTCAGGTTTTTCATAATCTGCTCCGGTCTGGATGCTCCGATTAACACGGAGGTCACTTCCGTATGCTTCAGAAGCCACGCAATTGCAAGCTCGGACAATGTCATATCATATCCCTGCGCAAGCTCATTTAACCGAAGGAGCAATGGGCGTTTTTGAAGGACATCCTCTGTATGCAGGAACACGCCGCTTCGGACTGCTCTGCTGTCCTCCGGTATACTTGTCAGATAGCGGTCCGTCAGCATGCCCTGTTCAAGAGGCGAAAAGCAAATCAGTCCTTTTCCCGAAGCAGCCGTCTGTCGCAGCAATCCATTTTTTTCCACAGAGCGATCCAGCATATTATACCGATTTTGATTGATGACAAACGGACAGTGCAGCTCGTCTAATATGCGCTCCGCCTTCGCCATCGTCGGTCCGTCATAATTCGAGAGTCCGACATAAAGCGCCTTTCCGCTTCTCACAATCTGCGCAAGCGCTTCCATCGTTTCTTCAAGCGGTGTATCCGGATCCATACGGTGATGATAAAATATATCCACATACGGAATGCCTATCCGTTTCAGGCTTTGATCCAAGCTTGCAATCAGATACTTTCTGCTGCCTCCGTCTCCGTAAGGGCCATCCCACATACCATAGCCTGCCTTCGTGCTGATAATCATTTCATCCCGGTACGCATGCATATCCTCTTTCAGAATCCGTCCGAAATTCTCCTCTGCACTGCCTGCAACCGGTCCATAATTGTTGGCAAGGTCAAAGTGTGTGATACCGTGGTCAAATGCCATAAAGCACATCTGTTTCATGTTATCATAATTATCCACACTTCCAAAATTGTGCCAAAGTCCAAGCGAAAGAGCCGGCAGTTTCAGTCCGCTTTTCCCGCAATATCTGTAAAAGCCCCTTCCTTCCTGCTCCGTATATCTTGTAGCTGAAGCTGTATAATCCATCGCCTTCCTCCTGCTTTTATTCGTAATATTTACAATCGGTTTGCACCAATCAATGCAAGGACACCCTGCACAATCAAGAGAACACCTGTGACAATAAATACCCACGCAATCGTTCCACTCTGATTAAACAACAGGCATGCACCGGCAATAACGGTCACGACCGGCCGCAGATATTCCATAAATTTCTCTCCCGATGTCAGATTGACCGGGCTGTAATTGTGTATGCTTGAAATCTGCAAAAGACCCATCAGAATAATACCTGCCGCCAAAATATAAAACGCAAGATTTACAAATATCCAGCCAAACACCAAAATACAAACGCCGACCACAGCCTTTATGATTGCGAGGTTCATCAGCTTCGCAGAAAAATCAACAATCGCTGAGATAAGAACGGCAACACCCAAAACCGTAATCGCAACACCGATAATTCTATCCTTCATCGTAATCAGCAAAATGCCGAGAAGAATCGATCCAAGTGCCGAAATAATACTTTCCTTTTGACTCATAAAAAGCCTCCTTACTTAAACATTTTATACATATGTATCATACATCAAATGTCCCGCTTATACAATCGACATTCTTTGTAGATTATATATTTTTGCATACGGACTTTTGCAATAAAAAACATCCCAAGAAAAATCTTGGGATGTTTGAAATATGCAATAACTGCTTATCGTTTTGAGAACTGCGGAGCACGACGAGCTGCTTTCAAACCGTACTTCTTTCTCTCCTTCATACGAGGATCTCTTGTGAGATATCCTGCCTTCTTAAGTGCCGGTCTGTAATCAGCATCTGCCTCAAGAAGTGCTCTGGAAATACCATGTCTGATAGCACCTGCCTGACCGGTAAATCCACCACCCTTTACATTTACGAGTACATCAAACTTACCCTCTGTACCTGTTGCTGCAAACGGCTGCTTTACGATCAACTTCAAAGTTTCAAGACCAAAATACTCATCCATGTCTTTCTTATTGATCGTTACCTTACCTGTTCCCGGTACAAGGTAAACTCTTGCAATACTGCTCTTTCTTCTGCCTGTTCCGTAAAATC
>CAZLZH010000053.1:0-15436 GCA_964563955.1 uncultured Bacteroides sp.
ATAATTCTCAGTTATGGATCGAAAAATAACTTAATGATTTCATGGAATCTTAAGTGATTATGCAACGTTTTGTTCGAAACCAGAGCCTGACGTGGATAATTCTGCGAAAACCGCAAGTCTTTTTACGGAAGTCTTTTTATCAAATAAAAATGATTGTATGGATATTGTAAAATGTGTATAATATGAATATATAGAACAAGTATGTGCGTATAAAGGATGGTGATATCTATGTCATTATTACAGCAAGAAGTAGTTGATAAAGTTACAAAACTTTCTGATGATAATTTGCAATTTATATTAGAGATGATTAATCGGTTTATGCAACCGGATGAGAAAGAAGTTGATTTCAAAAGAATCGGAGTTGCCAAGGGACAAGAATTATATGATGATGATTATGATTTTGATGAAATGAATGATGATATTGCAAAGATGTTTGGGGTGATGTAATGAAACTTTTATTAGACACACATATTGTATTACGGGCATTGAATGATTTAAGGGAAATGAAGATGTCAGAAAGGAAGTGACGGGTATTATGGGAGGACAGGTCTTAGAGACATATGCTGACAAATGTATGAAAGAGCAGGCAAGGAAAATTGCCCTTTGTCTGATTCAAAGAGGAGACGATACCGAGGAGGTAGCAAGAATAACGCATCTTACTGAGGAAGAAGTGGAGGAGCTTCGTAATCAGGATTGACGTAAACACAAAATCGAGATATAGCCGGCAGGTTGTATCTCGGTTTTTGCATTAAAATAACAAATCATAACAAATATTGACCTGATGCAAGACAATAGGGTATAATTACACTATATATTTGCAATTGCAAGAGGGTGTTTTTATGATACGGACACAAAAGAGAAATCATAAAAAGCATAATAACGGTTTCACGCTTGTAGAAATGATTGTGACGATGCTGCTCTTGTCGATTTTGCTTACCATTTCCGTTGTCGGACTTATGGCATGGCAGGATTGGTCTGATTTTAATCAGGCTAATGAATATGCGGAGACGATGTTCCTCGCTTCGCAGAATCAACTGTCAGAATATAGTGCAAACGGAACACTCGATAAATTTGCAAAACGTGCTTATGATGGCAGTAATCAGGTAACGCTCAGTGAAATCTATTATGAAGAAGGTGTTGCGTACTCGGAGGATACGGTATGGACATCCGGAAATAAGGGTACGCTTGTTTTCGTACGTTGCAATCGGGGAGATTATGCTCTGTATACAAATGGGCAGCCGACTGTGAGCCCGAGCGCACCGATTGTGTTTGAACTTTTGGAAGGATATTTATATGATACTTCTTTGTTAAATGATACGATCTGTATCGAATTTTCTCTTGAGGACGGGCAGGTCTTTTCCGTGTCTTATTGTGCGAAGGCAGATTCTGATGGAAATGAGAGCTTTGTCTATGATAACTCAAACGATTCAAAGGTTGGACAAGTGAATATTGCAACACGCTATGAGGACTACCGCAGGGAACGGCTGGTCGGCTATTATGGCGTGGACAGTCTTTCAAAGGCAATCAGCGGGAAAAAGGAAAAACCGGCGATTGAGGATGTTATGTTGCACAACGAGGAGACACTCAATCTGACATATCGGGTTTCAAAGCCGGAAAATACGGCAAAAATGACATTTGATATTGTTGTTTACGATATGGATGACAATTTCCGTCAGGATGAAAATATGCCGGAGGGAGTTCCTGTCTTAAAAATTACGCTGAAGGGCGCGATGAAAAATAAGTTAAATCAGGAAACCCAGATGTGTCCGATTGTCCGTTATGTAAAAAATGAATCGGGCGAATGGGAGACACAGGAGCTCGGTGATTTTCCGATTCTTGCATGGATAGAGGAGGACGGCTCGGTGCGTGTGATACTTGATGCGGCGGATTATCAGGCAACCTCTGCTTCCTATGCGGAAAATCTTTCAATGCTTAAAGATGCAGCGAAGGCACAGTTTATCAAGGCGTCCGATTTTACATTTAAGTCGACATACAGCTTTCATCGGTTTGGTCTTGATGCCGGTAAGATTATGTGCAGGGTAAAAGGATACAGTGCATCGTTTGATACGACAACGGAGCGGCAGAGCAATACATCCTTCGTGTATTTTGAGGAGGAAACCGCGGACACAGAGTCAGAAGTTGCTTCCTATCAGTATACGATTGCAAATGCGCGTCATTTGTATAATATGCGCTATGTGACAGATTTGCGGGCGAATACGCAGATATCGGAGGATCAGTTAAAGCTGAGCAGTCTGCACTATGCACAGGATAAACAGCTTGCTTGTAAATTCCTTTTGACGGAGGATATCAATTGGGATGCGTTTGCTGAGGAAGGATATTTTTACAATACCGGCGGAAATAAAATCAATGTTCCGGAAGATTATGAGGATGATTTTGTATCCATGAAGCAGCTTCGGATTGAGGACAGTTTCGATGGGGATGAACATACGATTTCCGGTCTTACGATTACACAGGCAGGAAATGAGCTTTCTTCCCTTTATCCGGATGAGACGGGTGAGGGAGAAAACGCCGGAAATATCAGAAAGCCGGTTGGACTTTTTGCATCGAACTATGGTGTAATCAGTAATTTAACATTAGATAAAATACAGGTGACAAGCGCCGGCGATTACGTTGGAGCGATTTGTGGTGTGACGGTCTGCGGAACAAAGACGGACGGAGGAATCACGGGCATACTTTCCAATCTGCAGGTTCAAAATTCCGGAACTGCTGAGGAAGAAAGCTTTGTGAAGGGCGTTGACTATGTGGGCGGCATCATGGGAAGCGTTGAGGGCTTAAAAAACCTGTCCGATCATACAGAATTAGGATTCGGAAAGCTTAAGAATTCGGCAAAGCTTTCCGGAAGAAGCTATCTCGGTGGAATCGTCGGGGAGCTTCGTGTGCCAAAGGATAAAAATGCAGCGATTATACTTTCGGATTGCGAAAATTACGGTGCATTGCTTAACTTTATAAAGTCCGGTGACAAGCGTGAGGACAGCCGTTTTATCGGCGGAATTGCAGGACTTTGTGCGAATGAATACGGGGCTGCAAATCCGGATTCATCAGATGCAAAGACAGGAATCCGTCTTGTCAATTGTAACAGCTCCAGCCAATATTCCGAGACAGATTTATATGCATTGCTCGGAACGGACAGCGGTATGCCTTTGCACGCATATGATTCAGAAGCAATCGGCATCTATGTGGGAGGAATTGTCGGGTACAGCTCTTATAGTACAATACAAAATGCAAATACGGCTTCAAAGGACGGCGAAAAGGGATATGTGTTCGGATATCAATATGTGGGCGGAATTGCAGGCTATATGGAAGGAACAGGCGTACTTTCCGGACTTGCAGGTGATGCGCAGAATCGAAATGTAAATGAGTCCTATGTAATCGGCTGCAGGTATGTCGGAGGAATTACCGGAGCCAATGCGCTGCCGGATGAGACGGCTATTCGCACGGCTGCCGGAGACAACACGGGAACACTGTTGTCGATACTGGAAGATTCCGATGTGATATTGGAAGTGGATGATGTGGTTGAAACCGGACGTGAACTATCCGGCTGGGTGAATACCGGTGTCGTATATGCAACAGACAGCTATGCCGGCGGTATATGCGGGTATAATACCGGCTGGATTTATAATTGTAACAACCGTGTCGGAGAGACGACAATTACCGGTTTGTATCCGGTTTCTACTGCAGGTGATTATGCAGGCGGAATTGCCGGATATAACAGTGGCGTGATTGGTAATACGCTTCGTACAAAAGATGGCAGCAGCTTTGTTGCTGCAGACAATACAGCAGAAGCGGAGCGTTTGCAGACAACAGTTCCGTTTGTAGTCGGAAAGGACTATGTGGGAGGAATCGTCGGTTACAATGCCGGGGGTGCCGTTGTTGAGGATTATGCGGTAAAAGGAGGCAGGATTGTCGGGGATGTGGATGCAAGCTGTTATGTGGGCGGAATCGCAGGCTGCAACCAGTCTATCCTGATGTTACAGCATGAGGATGGCACGAGCCGGACGCTTTCGGCAGCACCGCAGGAAGTAACCGGAAAATATTATGTGGGCGGCAGTATCGGTGGAAATATTATCAATACAAACGGATATGCTCAAAATATGGTGTCGGAAGCAGGCTCCGGAGGTTCAAGTGATATTGCAACGGATTCCTCTGCCGGACAGACGTCGGATAAATGCTATGTGACATTGACAAGACAGAGTGTCGGATGGAATGAAACATCCGCACAGTTTGAATATTATATTCATAATGACAGTGACCAGCCGATTACGGATTGGCATCTCGTATTTCATGTCACAGCAGGAACAACACGTCTGTGGGGACCATATAATACAGATGATGCCCGGAATGAGTTTACCGAGACGACTTTTACCTTTTATGGCTCGGCTACAAACGGTACGAAACAAATTGCGCCGGGCGGAACCGTGAACAGTACGTTTGGACTCGGTTTCCCGGATTATGCATCTCTTTATTCGTTTGATGTGACGGATATTGAGTTCTTCTATGACGGCGGTGATGGTAATCAGACTACCAAATTGCCGGGAAATGTCGGCATTACAGAGAGAAACCGTCATGTCGTTTCGATGAATGACGAAACCTATACATGCCGGTTGGAGGGAACATATAACGGCTGGAATTATTTTTCTATAAAAAATAACAGTAATGAAGATATCATTGACTGGACTATTGAAATACCGGTTGCAGATGCAGAAAATGTTGAGGCCGGAAGCTATGCGGGCTTTACGGTAGAAAGGAAATCGAGAGAAGAGGGCGGAAGCCTCTACGAGTATTGGGAACTTGTGCCGACAGATACCGCGCAGAATTTACTTCGTGCAAATGCGCAAATGACTACGGGACAGGCAATCTTTACCGTCAACTCTGAGGAAAGCTTTGAACGTATGAAGGAAAATATGAGATTTGTATTCTATACGACAAAGCTGCAACAGCAGGTGGAGGAAAAACAATATGCCCGGATTTATGCAAGCTGCGGTATGGAGGACTTTGCAGGCTCTGTGAACGCTTCGGCATTTTCCGGGGGATTTATCGGTTATAACCTGCTTGTGAACAGTACGGATAAAGCGTATGCACCGAATATCACAGAGGAGCTTCGGAATCTGGCAACCGGAAGAACGGCTGAGGATACTGCGGAGGAGGCTCGGAAGATAGCGGTGCAGACAAGCACTGCGCAGCTTTATGTGCAGGGAGAAGTCGGAGCAGGAACCGTCGATTCCGAATTGTATGCGGGCGGTCTGCTCGGATACAATCACAGCCTCAGTTTCCTCTATATCGTGAACGGGGATAATAAGGCGGGCATTACAGCCAAAGGCGGATACGCGGGTGGTATCATCAGTACGAATGATGCGCGCGATAACAAGTTAGAAAACTGTATAAATACCGGAAATGTGCGTGTTGATTCCGGAATGGCGGGTGGTATGACTGCTCGTAATAGAGGAAAGATTTTAATATGTACGAATAAAAATAATATAATCTATGCACAAGATGCAGCAGGCGGTATCGCAGGAGAAAATACCGGAAGTGTTTCGGAGTCTTCGGTCGTGGCTGATGTCATCGGTGCAAACGGAATGAATCAGGCAGCTTATGGAGGAATCATCGGTATTTCCGGTTTGGAAAGCGGAAAGGATGCAGTTGAGAATGCGGACGCAGCGTCTGTTACAGAGTGCTATTTCGATGGAACAGTCTCGGCAGCAGGAGTCGGAGTGACTGCAAAAATCGGTGGAATCGTCGGTGTAAACGGTGGAAATTCAACGATAAAAGCCTGTGCGGTCGGTGCGGACGATACGGAGCATAATACTTCCGTACTCGGAGGCGTTGTTGCGGGTACCATATATGCAGATGCAGTTTCGGATGTGGGTGGAATCGCCGGAAGAAATTATGGAGACATTATATCCTGTGACAATAAGCAGTATTCATCCGATGCTGTTTTGATAGAAAACTATGCCGGACATACAGGCGGAATCGTTGGTCATAATTGTGCCTTGGCGAGTGTAACCGGAAATGAGACGGAACGGCTTACAACCGGAGCAGACTGGGCAGTAAACGGAAGAAAATGTGATACGGACACAGCACTTGGCGGAATCGCAGGCAAGTCCGAGTCCAGTGTTTCTATGGAATATACCGATAATTATGCAATTGTTACGATTACTTCCGAGGGAGAGGCAGCAGCCGGCGGCTTGATTGGTGAACTTGACTATACGGCAGAAGAAACGATTGCCTTTAAAAAATGTAATAATTACGGAGCAATAACCGGAAATATGTATACCGGTGGATTAGTCGGCTGGCTGCGTGGACCGGGTGCGGATTTTGCAAGCTGTTCCAATGACGGAGATGTAAGCGGTGGACAGTATACCGGTGCGATGATTGGAAAATCAGAGCAGGCGGATGCAATGATTGCATTTACAGATTGTACGGTTAAGGGAAATAACTATATTTATCAGGCTGCGTTTGCACAGATTGAATCGCAGGTGCAGGACCTCTCACAGACCGTGTCTGATTTGGTGGAGGAAACTGTCACTGAGGAACAGACAGAAATATCAGAAGCTGCAGATGTAGAAGATATAGAGGATAGTACACAGAGTGATGCCTCTATGCAGGAGCCTGCTTTGGCAGAGCCTGTGGAAGCCGAGGTATATGCGACACCGGAGCTTTTCGAATCAGAGCCGTATGTCCTGTCCTTTCAAACAGAGGAAGAAGTCGGTTATTACCGGATGCAGATCAGGGATACAAACAATGCAGCAGCAGCCGTTTATTTAGAACCTGTAAAGGATGGCTATATCGTATATTATGCAGGCCCGCGTGCGGATATTAAACAATTAAGTCATTGCATGGAAAATCCATATACAAAAGTGTGCGGTATCCTGACGGAGAAGGATGCGGTTGAACTGCCGTATCATATTGATTATGAAGCAGAGGATGGCACGGTTGTCCCGGTTGCCGCGAAGCTCCTGTATGAGGACGGTGAAATTCATCTTGAGCTTCCGGACGTGCTGCGTACTGTAAAAACGGATGTACAGCCGGAGAGCGTTCGACAGAGCCTGACAGAGCTTGTCACGGTACAGGCGATGATTGACGAGGAGCTTATCGGTATTTACGATAACTCTTCTGTCATAGCATGGAAGCATAGGATAGAAACTGCAACCAAAACGGATGCAGCAGAGGAAAACGAGCAGGGTGAAATATGGATTGGCGAGGTGGATGTGATTTCGGATGAAACCGATGTGCCGGAGGTAATCGGAACCCACATGCTTGTCGGAGATCTCACAGATGGAAAACAGATGATAAAATATACAATAACTGCAAAGAAACCACTGATGATGCAGATTGTCACAGAGGATTCACAGGGAGATATAATTATTTCCCGATACAGCACAATTCCTATGAATCAGACGGAGGAAGAGCGGTTCGTTGGTATATTTATGGCTGACAAAGAGGAATTATTTGCAGAAAACAGTCACGTAAAGATTCGATTTGCAGAGATACGGGAAGATGGTACAGCAGATTGGACAGACTTTTATACTCTGACTGATCAGACAATTGAGGAGATACAGTAGGGACTCAGTGATGGTAAAAAGAAGATGCCTACAATTGAATCAAATGAAAAAACGCAGGAATCAAGGGTCCGCTATGATGGTTGCGATTGTTGTCAGCATGGTTGTACTTGCATTCTGTCTGTCGCTGCTGCTTGTCAGTTACGCCCTGTTTTCCTCATCTGTGCGTAAGGTGACACAAAATCAGTGCAGAGAGCTTGCAAAAAGTGTGAGTCTGGAGCTTGAACAGGAGCTTACAGGCGCAGGCTATGCGGCATATCAGGATCAAAAGGCTGCATTAGATGCCGGTGAGGATACATTCTGGCAGTATATACGGTATAACCTCTGTCAGACGAACTGGCCGTATTATGCGGGAGAAGATGAGAGCGGACATGATGAGAAGGCAGCAAAGCGTTATTTCAAGCTCAATATAAATGGCGGTGACACAAGTAAATATACTGCAATGGCGGATGATATCTCGGTATGCGTTTATTGGGAGAATGACGGAAGCTATACCTCGTCGAAGGATGGACTTGTACTTTGTGTCGATGTGACCTGTACAAAGGGAAAACAGTCAGCCTCTATGACCTCCCGCTACGAGCTTACCTGTGCTGACTATGAGGATATCGAGGCGGATGTGACGGATACCGGAACGCTTGCGGTGAATCCGTCCGGAAATACGGTTGTGTCGGCGGAGCATTGGATTTGGAGCTTTTTGGAACGGGAGTGATGCACATGAATTTGAAAAATATAAGATCGAATAAAGGGTCGACAATGGTCGAAGTGCTGGCAGGCTTTACAATTCTTGTGTTTGTGCTTGTAGAGTGTATGGTACATCTGGTCGGAGTGTCCGGCGAGATGGTGAAAAAGAGCCGCGATATGCAGCAATGTCAGACCATCTTAAACGAGGAAATGTATAAAAAGACGGCAGCATTTGAAGAGATATCCGGAGCAGACATAACACTTACGCTCGACACAGAGCAGACGGATACGAGTAATCTTGCACAGTCTGTCACAGTTGGACTTCAGGCGGGGGTGTATCGGTTTTACAGTGATGCGGCAGACCTTGCCGTGTTCAGAATCGTGAAGTAATCATGGGAGATTAGATGAAGCGGATTAAGAAAATACTGCGAAAATTAAATAATTGGGGTATGACGCTTGTCGAGATGATTGTGACATTTATGCTGATTGGACTGTTTATGGTTGCGGCAAGCAAGGTGATTGCGAACACGGTCATGATTTATTATGAGGCAAAGGGCGTCACAAACGGGATGCAGGTGTCGGGCATTATCAGCACGAAAATCCGCGGAGAGATTGAAGGCGCAAGAACGGAATATCTCACGAAGGAAACTGTGGATGGCTCCGGTCAGACGGTGGAGGAGACGATGCCGTATATGGTTTTACTGTCAAACGATGCGGCGCTTGGCGGAGGAAATGGTTCATCCGAATATAACAAGATTGAATTTATCGACAAAAGAGGCAGCCATGTATATATATCTGTCAATGCGGACGGCTATTTTGTCGTACACTATTTCCCGATTGAAACCGAGGAAAACGGAGTGTCTACGACAATCCCTGAGACAGATTGGGTGTTTGATAAAAAGGCATATATGGGTTATACTGTAAAGCAGCTTACATTTACACAGCCAAAGGGTGATTATGAAAACAATATCATCCATATGACGTTGACGCTCACGAGCGACCGATACGGTGATTACACGGTGACGGAGTACTTCCAGTGTTATAATTTTGATGCCGGAACAGACGCAATCCGTGCGGAATAGAAAGGATGCTTACGATGAATTATGTTTTGTATGGAATCATATACCTGCTTGTATTTTATATGGGCGTCACGGTGTTTTCCTATTTGAACCTTGTTGTTTATGCACTGCCGAAAAAGGAAAAGCTGACAGTGCGGCATACGAAGTGCATAAGCTGCGGACATGAGCAGACGTGGAAGGACAGCATACCGATTTTTTCGCGAATCCGGTATCAGAATCGATGCAGATACTGTGGTGCGAAGCGGTCAAAGCGTGAATTGTTTGTAGAGCTTGCAGGCGGTTTATTTGCGGTTTTGTCTCTTGCGGTTTACGGCATACATGTTTCGGCATTGTTTGTGTTTTTGGTTATCTGCGATTTGGCGGTAATTACATTGATTGACGCAGATACACAGGAGATACCGCCACAGTTGAATCTGATTTTGCTGATACTCGGAATTATCGGAATCTGGGCGCTGCCGGGACCAACATTGAAGGAGCGTATTATTGGATTGTTTGCAATCAGCGTGCCGATGTTCATTTTGATGCTGTTCAATGGTTTTGGCGGCGGAGATGTCAAGATGATGTTTGCAGCCGGTATGCTGCTTGGATGGAAGGGAAACCTTGCCGCATTTTTCATCGGTGTGGTTGTCGGCGGTGCCTTTGCAATCTATCTTCTTGCAAGCAAAAAAAAGGGACGCAAGGACCAGTTTGCGTTCGGACCGTTTTTGGCAGTCGGAATTTTGATATCCATGATTAATAATTTCGGCGATTCGGTGGTCAGCATGTATGTTGATTATATAAAAAGCATGATGACATTTTACTAAATATAAAGGAGAATGTGGGTATGAGTACAGTCGTTTATCTTGCCAACCAGCAGATACAGGTCGTGACCGGTACACAGGGAAGTCGAAAAATAACTGTTTCCAAGTGCTACAGTGCGCAGGCACCGGATGGCAGTATCATAAACGGTATGATTACGGATACGGAATCGTTTGTCAGCTTTATGCAGACTTTTTGGACGAATAACCAGCTTCCGTTAAAAGATATTGTGCTTGTGATTAACAGTTCAAAGTTCATCGGAAAAACGATTGAGATGCCGGTTTTGAATGAGAAAAAAACATTGGAGTACATCGACCGCGAATTTTCGGATATCAAGCGTGAAGAAGAATATATCTGCGGTTATATACCGATTATGCAGGACAGCAAAAAGAAGAAGCTCTATGCCGAAATTGTAACGCCTGATTTTGTGAGTGATTATATTGATATTTTTCGGGAAATCGGCGTGAAGCTGAAGGCTGTTTATTCCGGTGAAAGTAGTCTGATTGGACTTACGTCTATGACAGTCGGACAGCTAAACCGTACATTTATTTTGGAAATTGCGGATAAGATGACAATCACAACGATTTTGTGGGTAGATGGTGCGTTTTATTACTTTAACAGTATGCGGTGCTTCCATGAGCAGGGAACGGAGGACTATGCACAGGATATCGCCCGCTCGGTCAGCCAGATTCGCCAGTTTATGCAGGCAAATCAGATTGACCATCCGATTGAGACAATCGTGCTCGCCGGACTGAATCCGAACGACCTGCCGATTTACCAAAACGCCATATCGCAGCTTGATATTTATGCGCGTGTGGAGATGTTTGCATCCGGTAATATTCATGCTTCCAATGTGGATATACAATCGTTTTTCCATGCGACAAGCGGACTTGTGCTTGCCGGCTCCGGCAGCAAACAGAACTTCCTCGACAGTATTCGCACAGGCAGGAAGAAGGAGAAAAGGGAAGGCGGTTTCGGAAAGGAAATTATTCCGGTCTTTGTGAGCCTTGCAGTCATGTTAATCGGCTTTGCGGTTTGTGCAACTATCCGGGTTATGAAAAATCGGGAATTGAAGAGCATAAAGGATTATAATGAGTCCCCGGCAACGCTGATGGAGGTAGCCAGATATGATGAACTGCTTGCGAGAAATGCGTTTTTGGCGGCGCAGTACAATGCAATCGACGGTGTCAATCTGAATCTGTTCACATATCCGGTCTGCGACGACGATATCATGAATATCATTGATGATTGTGCCGGAAATTATGCCACGATAACATTTGATTCCTTTGATTCCGACCAGGGCGTGATAACGGTTACGGCAAAGTCCGGGACTGTCGATAATATAAATAAGTTTATAAAGCAGCTTAGTGCCGTTGATATATTCAGCAATGTGGATTATACAGGATATTCCTATGTAGAGGAAACAGGACTTTGGGATATTCATGTTACATTTACGCTTGCGGAATCCGCAGGACGAGAAAGTAAATAAGGAGGAACGATGTATGCAATTAAACATGACAGAACGTGATAAAAAACTCCTTGTAATGCTTTCGATATTTGTGATCGTCGTGTGCATCGGTTATTGGGGGATTTATCCGATTATCCGGGATATCAATGATATGAATAAAGAGATGACGGAGCAGGAGGATTTGCAGTCGGCAAATGAATTAAAGCTCTCACAGGTTCCGATGATGGAGGCGGACAATGAATCATGGGAGGCGGATATACAGTCGGCGCGGGAACAGTTTTTCCCGATGATGACAAGCGCAGAGATAGACGAATATTTTACGGATCTCGTACTCGGTTATGACCTTGCCGCATACGACCTGACAATCAGTATGCCGGATGAGGAGACAGACTTGGAGCCGTATCCGTATTCAGAGCGGGCGGCACTCCTTGAACAGCAGGAAGCGGAACAGACAGTCTCGACAACGACGAGTGAAAGTGAGGAAAGCCAGCTCGATGAGGTGGAAGCGGCAGCAACTCCGCAGACGACAGAACCCGTGTTTGAGGATGCAGTTATGACCGGTATATTTGAAGCGAATGTCTCGATGCGGCTTGGCGGTGATGAAGCGGATTTGCAGAAGTTAATCGAGGATTTGTCGAACACCGACCGAAAGCTTCGGGTATGCAATTATGCGTGGTCAGAGGAAAAAAGCATGGGCGAGATTTCCGAGGATGGCGAGTATGAAATCCGGGTAAACCGCGTATTGACGTTGACACTGGAAATTTATATGTATCAGGAATAAAGGAGGTTGATAGAAGCATGATGATTGACAACATGATTATGGAGGCGCGGGCAATGGGCTGCTCCGATATTCACATTACGGTCGGGATGCCGCTTATGTACCGTATAAACGGCAGGCTGCAAGTCCAGCCGAACACGGTATCGGACGGAGACGTGATTGCGATGCTTGCAGAGCTTTTGACTGATACCCAGCGGGAGAATCTGGAGTCCGGAATCGATGCGGATTTTGCAATTCGTACACCGGACGGCAATCGGCAGCGTGTGAATGTATTCAAGCAGAATGGAAAGATGGCGGCAACGATTCGTCTGCTGAATTCCTCGATTCCGTCTATGGAGATGCTTGGACTTCCGAGTGTTCTGCGGGAGCTTTCCGACAAACCGCGAGGATTGATATTGGTAACAGGACCTACCGGTTCCGGAAAATCCACGACGCTTGCCTCTATGATTGACTACATTAACGCATCAAGACCGGAGCATATTATTACAATCGAGGACCCGATTGAGTACATGTATGAGCGGAAGCTGGCGTTGATTCATCAAAGAGAGGTCGGACGTGATGTCACGAATTTTGCATCTGCACTCCGCAGTGCCCTGCGCGAGGATCCGGATATTATACTGGTTGGTGAGATGCGTGATTACGAGACAATCTCGGCGGCATTAACGGCAGCGGAAACAGGGCATCTTGTTATGTCAACCTTACATACGACCGGGGCGGCGCAGACGATTGACCGTATTATTGATGCGTGTCCGGCGGGCGTGCAGAATCAGGTTCGGACACAGCTTGCAAGCGTTTTAAATGGTGTAATTACCCAATGCCTGATTCCAAACACAAAAGGAACCGGCAGAGTTGTGGTAACCGAGATTTTGGTCGGAACCGATGCGGTCGGCAATCAGATACGCGAGAATAAGTGCCATCAGCTCGGCTCTTTGATGCAGGCAGGCTCGTCGTTTGGAATGCACACCTTGAACGGTGATCTGTCGAGACTTGTACAAAGCGGAACAATCACGAGACAGCAGGCTTACAAATACTCAAATGATTCGGCAGATTTAGACCAGTATTTGTAAAAATTGGAAGGCTGAAAATAGTAAAAAATGCAGAATATCACTTGCCTGTATGCGTATATTTTGCTATAATTTACAAAGATAAATTTTTAAACATACGAGGAGGAATTTATTATGAAAATGACAAAGAAGATGAAGGAGAACAAGGGTTTTACATTAGTTGAGTTGATTGTTGTTATTGTAATTCTCGCAATTCTTGCAGCAATCCTTGTACCTGCATTGCTTGGTTATATTGATAAAGCAAAGGGACAGCAGATTGTATTGAACGGCAAGAGTGTGTTGACAGCAGCACAGGCAGAGCTTTCCAGTACTTATGCAAAGGGAAAAGCACCGGCAGATGTTGATGCAGCAGAGATACTTAAGGTAGCGGATGTTCCGAATGCACAGGCTGTAGAGATTAAGGTACAGGGAGATCCATCTCTTGGCGCTGTATCTACAAACCATGCAGCTTACACAGTATATGGAGTTAAGTATCAGGAGGATGGCGACCCGATCTACTATGTCAATGATGGTACAAGCTCAAGCTGGGATGCATCGGAAAGTGACTATAACAGTTTGACAGGTACAGCAATTACTATAAAATAAGCATAGGCTGTGTAGTTAAGTATGATAAGCTTTGTATAAAAAACGCTCCGGAATATTCGGAGCGTTTTTTATAGAGGATTGGGCGTAAAATCCAAAATTTTCGTTTTCCTATCTTGAAGCAATTCCGATAAAATGATATAATCAATAAGATTGTATTAAGACATACCCGAGACAACTGAAAAGTGCATTTTTAAAAGTGCATTTTTCAGTCGTTTCGGAGTCTTAATTCAAAATATTATCAAGGAGAAAACATTATGTACAAGAAGTTTGAGATGGAACTTGCCGGAAGAACACTTCGTGTGGATGTAGGCAGAGTTGCAAAGCAGGCAAATGGTGCAGCCTTAATGCACTATGGAGATACAGTTGTTCTTTCTACGGCAACTGCATCTGAGAAACCGCGTGAGGGTATCGATTTCTTCCCGCTTTCCGTAGAATATGAGGAGAAGATGTATTCAGTCGGAAAAATTCCGGGAGGCTTTAATAAGCGTGAGGGTAAGGCGAGTGAGAATGCAATTTTGACATCCCGTGTTATCGACCGTCCGATGCGTCCGCTTTTCCCGAAGGATTACAGAAATGACGTAACATTAAATAACATGGTTATGTCTGTAGACCCGGAGTGTTCACCGGAGCTTACAGCGATGCTTGGCTCAGCCATTGCAACCGCTATATCAGATATCCCGTTTGATGGTCCTTGTGCAACAACGCAGGTCGGCATGATTAACGGAGAGCTGATTTTCAACCCGAATTCTACACAGAATCTGGAGTCTGACTTAAAGCTTACGGTTGCATCAACAAGAGATAAGGTTATCATGATCGAGGCAGGTGCTAACGAAGTACCGGAAGCGAAGATGATTGAGGCTATCTATGCGGCACATGAGTTAAATCAGAAGGTCATCGCATTCATTGATCAGATTGTTGCTGAGTGTGGAAAGCCAAAGCATGAATATACAAGCTGTGCGGTTCCGGAGGAATTGTTCGCAGCAATCAAAGAGCTCGTTCCGCCTGAAAAGATGGAGGAGGCAGTATTTACAGACGAGAAGCAGGTGCGTGAGGAGAATATCCGTCAGATCAAGGATAAGCTCGAAGAGGCATTTGCAGATAATGAAGAATGGCTTGCTGTCCTCGATGAGGCTGTTTACCAGTATCAGAAGAAGACAGTTCGTAAGATGATTTTAAAGGATCATAAGCGTCCGGACGGAAGAGAAATCACACAGATTCGTCCGCTCTCTGCAGAGGTGGATATTATTCCGCGCGTACACGGTTCTGCTATGTTCACAAGAGGACAGACACAGATTTGCAACGTTGTTACACTTGCACCGCTTTCTGAGGCACAGAAGATTGACGGACTTGACACAAATGTAACGACAAAGAGATATATGCATCATTACAATTTCCCATCCTACTCC
>CAZLZH010000054.1:0-15265 GCA_964563955.1 uncultured Bacteroides sp.
GATCAACTACTTAGGCACCCAGGGATTTTTCTCCTTGATTTCTAATACGGCTGGAGGATATTCCTTCTACAAAGATGCCCGTCTTAGAAGAATTACTCGTTATCGTTATAACAATGTGCCGATTGATATGGGTGGTCGTTATTTCTATATCAATGATAATGGTACAATCTGGAATCCGGGCTGGTCACCGGTTAAGACAGAGCTTGATGCTTATGAGTGCCGTCATGGAATGGGTTACACAGTTATCACAGGTAAGAAAAATGACCTGAAGGCTGAGGTAACATTCTTTGTACCGCAGAATTATGATGGAGAGGTTCAGCAGGTTGTTCTTACAAACGAGAGCAATACAGCTAAGACATTCTCATTCTTCTCATTTGCTGAATGGTGTCTGTGGGATGCACAGGATGACTGCACAAACTTCCAGAGAAACTTCAGTACCGGTCGTGTAGAAGTTGTCGGCTCTACGGTTTACCACAAGACAGAATATAGAGACAGACGTGATCATTTCGCATTTTATACCGTAAACGACACAATTGATGGTTATGATACAGATCGTGATTCCTTCATCGGTCTTTACAATGGATTCCATAATCCACAGGCAGTTGAAGCCGGCAAGGCAAACAATTCCTTTGCTGATGGCTGGTCACCGATTGCTTCCCATTATAAGAACATCACACTTGCTCCGGGCGAGTCAAAGACTCTTATCTTCATCCTCGGTTATGTCGAGATGCCGGTTGACAAGAAGTTTGAGGCAGACGGCAAGACAATTAATAAAGAAAAAGCACTTGCCATGATGGAAAAATACAACACACCGGAGAAGGTTGCTGCCGGTCTTGCAGAGCTTCGCGAGACATGGAACAAGCTCCTCGGTATTTTGAATGTAGATACACCGGATGACAAGGTAAACCGCATGGTAAATATCTGGAATCAGTATCA
Source organism: uncultured Bacteroides sp. (assembly GCA_964563955.1). Classification (GTDB taxonomy): domain Bacteria; phylum Bacillota; class Clostridia; order Lachnospirales; family Lachnospiraceae; genus Coprococcus_C. Next base: position 937 of record CAZLZH010000054.1, read on the forward strand.
GTGTATGGTTACATTTAACCTTTCACGTTCTGCCTCCTATTTCGAATCCGGTATCGGACGTGGTATGGGCTTCCGTGATTCCAACCAGGATGTTCTTGGTTTTGTACATCAGATTCCGGATCGTGCAAGAGAAAGAATTATTGATATTGCATCTACACAGCTTGAGGACGGCGGATGCTATCATCAGTATCAGCCGCTTACCAAGAAGGGTAATTCCGACATCGGTGGTGACTTCTCCGATGATCCATTGTGGATGATTCTCTCTGTTTCCGCATACATCAAGGAGACAGGCGATTGGGGCATTCTTGATGAGATGGTTCCTTATGACAATGACGAGTCAAAGGCAAAGCCGATGCTTGATCACTTGAAGGTTTCCTTCTACAAGATTATAAATAACCTCGGACCTCATGGACTTCCGCTTGCAATGCGTGCAGACTGGAACGATTGTATCAACCTTTCCTGCTACTCTGACACACCGGGCGAGAGCTTCCAGACATACACAAATCCGAAATTTGCAGCAGAAGGCGGCTACTCAAAGGTTGCTGAGTCTGTCATGGTTGCAACTTTGTTTACCTATACAGGTCCTAACTATGTTTCGATTCTGAAGCATATCGGAAAGAACGACGAGGCTGCTGCTGCACAGGCAGAAATTGATAAGATGAAGAAGAACGTCATGGATTCTGCTTGGGACGGCAACTGGTTCCTGCGTGCCTATGACGCAAACGGCGAAAAGATGGGCTCCAATGAGTGTGAAGAAGGTAAGATCTTCATTGAGCCGCAGGGCTTCGCAGTTATGTCTGAGATTGGTAAGGATCAGGGTGCTGATATTAAGACACTTGACTCGATTGACAAATATTTGAATACAGATTTCGGTCTTGTACTGAACAATCCTGCATTTACAAAGTATTACATTCAGTATGGTGAGATTTCGACTTACCCGGGTGGATACAAGGAGAATGCCGGTATCTTCACACACAACAATGCATGGATTATCTGTGCTGAGGCTTATGCCGGTCGTGGAGACAAGGCTTTCGAGTACTACAGCAAGATTGCTCCTGCTTTTACAGAGGAGACATCCGATATTCACAAGACAGAGCCGTATGTATATGGTCAGATGATCGGTGGTAAGGATGCCGGTTCCGATATCGGAAAGCCGGGCAACCATTTTGGTCAGGGCAAGAACTCCTGGCTTACAGGTACTGCTGCTTGGAACATGGTCGCGATCTCCCAGTATATCTTAGGTGTACAGCCTGACTTTGACGGTCTGAAGATTGATCCTTCGATTCCGGCTGCATGGGATGGACTTTCCGCAACACGTCAGTTCCGTGGCGATACCTACGAGATTAAGGTTTCAAACCCGAATCATGTATGCAAGGGCGTTAAGAGCATGACCGTGGACGGCAAAGCAATTGATGGAAATATCATTCCGGTTGCAAATGACGGCAAGACACATACTGTCGAGGTTGTGCTTGGCTAAATCCTACGGACAATAAAAGAACCTGCCGATAAACCGGCAGGTTCTTTTATATTGCCCCATATTATGTAGGAACGGAAATTTGTAAATTACTCCTCGATACCGTTATTCTTCAGGTAATTTACTACATCCTCAACAGTTGCCATATTTGCAACATCATCTGCCGGGATTTCACAGCCATACTCTTCCTCAAGTGCCATAACAAGCTCGTACAAATCCAATGAATCTGCACCAAGATCATCCTTGAAAGAAGTTGAAAGCTCGATTTCACTCTCGTCAACGCTTAACTGGTCTGCAATAATTTCCTTTAACTTTTCTAACATAGTATTGGTCTCCTTTTTAATTATTTGTAGCTTTGCCTTTACAGCATTTCCATATCTCAAAATATACAACAGCCTATATAGATATGTCAAGAATTGTACTGTAATTTCTGGCATTAAATTTGTTATTTTTAATTTATGAAAAAGCGATCTTTTCAAATTCTGAAAGTGGCATCGGTTTTGCGAAAAAGAAGCCTTGTGCAATATCACAATTTGACTCCTTCAGGAAATCCACATGTGCTTTCGTCTCAACTCCCTCCGCAATTACCTGCAAATGAAGGTCCTTTGCCATGCCAATCGTATGATTTACAACGATTTTTCCTTTTTCTGATGCAATTTCGTTGTCCAAAAATTCCTTATCAATCTTAATCGTATCCACAGAGATGTTTCGAATCAGATTCAGCGAAGAAAATCCCGAACCAAAATCGTCCACCTCCAGCTTAAATCCAAGATTCTGTAACCGTTCCAGCGCCCGATTCAGTTCCTCCGGATTATCAAGGAACAAAGACTCCGTAATCTCCAGATTCAGCATCTCCGGCGTCAGCTCATATTTGTCAATCAAATGCATCAACACACGTTCCAAATCGTTATGCTGGATATGATAACGAGAGATATTGACCGATATCGGAACCGGTTTTTTATCCTCATCAATCCATTTCCGGATTGTCTTGCATGCCTCTTCCCACATATACTCATCCAGCTTTAATATGAATCCATTCTTCTCGAAAAGCGGAATGAAATCATTTGGCGGAATCAATCCCTTGTTCGGATGGTTCCATCTGCAAAGCACCTCTGCACCACACATGCTGTTATCAGAAAGACGATATTTCGGCTGCAGATACATCTGATATTCCCGTTCATTTAATGCGCGCTCCATATCCTTCTCAATCTGTCCCGCACGAAGCATTTCCTCCCGGTAATGCTCATCATAAAAGGCACAGAATCGCATGATATTGCCCTTTACGGTGCGTTCTGCCATCATAGCACGGTCACACATCAGATTGACCGGAACACTGCGATCGGTGACAAGATATATGCCAAATTTGGTAGATATATCAAAAGGAAAATGATTCGCATGAATCAGTTTGCGGATTTTTTCAATCTCCTTAATGATTTCACCCTTATTATGATATGACATATAAAATGCAAAGACATCAGAATGCAGACGCGCATAGTTTTTCTTTGCGCCGTACATCTCCCGCAACACATTTGCCAGATGCTTTAATGCCTCATCACCCTGCGTAATGCCGTAAATATCATTGATACTCTTTAAGCCTTCAATATCAAATGCTACGATTGCATAACTCTGCCGCAAGTCCTGTATTCCTGCCTGCGCAAAATCATAAAATTGCATTCGGTTCGGAATCCCTGTGAGATGGTCAATCTCATCCGGCGTATGCCCCATGATTCTGGATACCTGCTCCAGCTTCCTCTTCATCGCCGTCTCTTCTTCCTCTCCTATGGCTGTCAGTGTCGCAAGTACGGCATCTCTGCCATCGAACCATTTAATATTCGTATACTGCCATGTCGCCGTGCTTTCGAGCAATTCCTCATAGCGCTCCCGCGTCAGAGTAACGCCCTTTTTGAGTGCTGCCATCGCGCAATCCATGCACGGCGTGTCATTCGTACAAAAAACCTCGTAACACAGCATATTGGTTCTCTCTCCGAATAACTCTGAGGCCTTCTCATTTTCATAAATAATCTCAAAAGAAGACCGATCAATCACTATGGATGCCATGCAGCCAATATTCAGGATAGAATCAATAATACCTTTTGATTCTTCCGTATTTAATTCACCGGTAATTTTACCAAAGCTCATTATCTACACTCTCAACCTTTTATTTGCATAAAATGCACATAATCATGCACATTTGTATGCAAGATAACTATAGCATTGACATAGATTTTATGTCAATTAAAACTTATAAAATAATGTAAAAATTTCCAAAAATTGCTTTTGCACATTTAATTGCTCTATTATTGACAACATACTTTTTTTTCTTTATACTGAAATGAGAATTATTACTATTTTGGGAGGCAAATATGGCGACATTAAGCAAATACAGTCATCAACGGGAAGCAATCATAAATTTTCTCAAAACCCGCACAGATCATCCGACCGCAGATATTGTATATCAGCATATCCGGGAAGATCTGCCAAATATCAGCTTAGGTACCGTATACCGGAATCTGAACCGGCTGGCAGAAGCCGGAATGATTCTTCGCCTTCATATAGATGGCAAAACGGACCATTACGATGCATGTACGACCGAGCATGCACATTTGTTATGTAAGAAATGTGGTTGTGTATGTGATATCCTTATCGAGCCAAATCAAAGACTTCTTGAGGACGCAAGAAATGCATCTGATTTTGATGTCGAAGAAGTATCTGTGCTTTTTACAGGTGTATGCTCCTCATGTAGCCGCACCTTGTAAAAGAACGCATTCCATATGATAGACAGACATGAAAATATCCGCCGTATACAAATTCCAAACGGGTCATATACATAAACCCATACGATTTGTATTTGGCGGATATTTTACTTCTTGCATTTTACTGCATATAAATTAACGGATTGACCGGCACATCATTTTTATCCAATTCAAAATAGACATGTGTTCCTTCTTCCGCATAATAGCTCGTTACCGGCGCAACCTCCCCGATATTGCAGGCTGTGGAAATGGCATCGCCCTCGGATACAGTCACATTCATAAGCTGTCCGTACATTGCCTTATATCCATTTCCCATGTTCACTGTCACAACCGTTCCGTGTTCTTTATCCTCACTTACGGATTCCACAACGCCTTCAAAGGCGGAAAGAACATTACTGCCCTCTTCTGCACTGATTAATACACCCGGATTACAACGATAGGATTTTAAGGTTTTAAAATATACAGTCGTATCCATGCTGTACGGCAGGATTACCGTACCTTCCACAGGCCATACAAGCTCGCCGCCCTCATTATAGGAGTTCGCTACGATTTGCCCCTCTGTATTGACAATCACCCCATCGCTGTCAGCTTCCAGCGCCTCTTCCTGTTTGTCCTCCGCATTTTCTTCGTCGCTTGCCACAGAACCTTCCTCCTGCTTATCTGCTGTCTGCTCTGTAGCTGCTACATCGCTTTCATTATCCGCTGTCTGCTCTGTAGTCGCTTCCGTAGCATCCGTGCTTCCTGCCACAACATCTGCGGAGCTTGCCTCTGTCACAGGCGGTTCCACCTTCGCCTCGATCGGCTGCCTCGTATCATCCTGCTCCTCAATCGGCGCATTCAGATCTACAGATGATTTTCCCACGCCAAACTCGTCCTTATACTGATTATAATTGTAAACTACCATAAGCCCTGCAAATGCAAGTATTCCGGTTCCAAGCGCGATGTAAAATCCTTTTTTGCGTAAAAATTGTTTTAATCGGTCCATACTCTGCCTCCTTTTTTTACTACAGCTAGTATGGACACTTTATTTTTCCTTTATTCAATAATTTTTCCACATGTGGAAATGACTGCCTGCTCGTATCGCTCTTTTATGGATTTAAATTTATTTTTTCCCCACTTTGCTATGTAATCGGCTTCCGTATAGTACTGATAATCCATCTCATCAGCACGGATAACCGTTGCTTCACCCATTGCAAAATATACTCTTGTACGGACTGCTACTGCCTGCGCCTGCAAATAACTGTCATCCGCGCTCGCATCCACAAGTCCCGGCAAGATTCCTGCTACATATTGCTCCACATCTATCAGTTCATTTCCATCACTTGTCTGAATCAAAACATCTCGTCCGGTTTTTATATTCGTAAGCAGCTCCTCCGATGCCGGACTCCTTCCATTTACACAAAAGGTTACGAAACAGGGAATAAAAATTGCACCAAGCAACGCCCCAATACCCCAAATTATTGTTTTCATGCCACTTGCCTAACCTATACGGTCTCATTTCATTATATGCCCTGCACATATTTTTATCCGAAATATTTTAAATCAGCTTTCCTCTGCATAGTCCAATATTCGTGACATCATACAGTATCCGGCTGCTCCGCTCGCCAAAACGGAGTCCTCATTATCCTCCGTAATTCCTCCGATTGCATATACCGGTATGGAAATTGTCTGACAAATTGATGCAAGCCAGGCCGTTCCCCGCCCCTGCAATCCTTTTTTACAATCTGTCTCAAAAATATGACCCGCAATCACATAGGACGCACCATGCCCTTCCGCATATATGGCATCCTCCATACTGTGAACCGAGGTGCCAACCGCAGTGACTTCCTCCGACCGTGAAGTGGAAAACGGACTTCTGACATCAACACATGGTTCCGGCATCCCTGCATCATCCTGCATAGCGGAAAATACGGAAAACGGCAAATGAATCGAAGTGCCAAGGCTTTTTGCAACCGCCGGAAAATTATGCACTATCAATTCCTTTCCGCCTGCTTTACAGATTGTCGAAGCAGACGCAGCAAGCTTTGCATAAGCTGCTTCCGTCATATCCTTTTCACGTAATAAAACCGCATCATAGTCACTCTTTTTTACGAGTATCTCCAACAAGGACAGCAGACAGTCACAGGGATTCGTATCTGTCGTTGACAGCCTTTTTTTTACAAGATACGCATGAAGAAGATAGCGGTTTGTAACGGCTATTTTTTTGATTGTCCGGTTATTATCATACATGTATTCTGTCTACTCCGTATAAAGGTACTCATTCAATACCGGCTGCATGCCCTGTGCACGAATTGCAGCATAAATCTCATCGAAGCTTCGATTGTCTGCAATCTCAAACTGCTCGTCTCCCGAATCCGAATCACCAGCCGGTATCTCATCCGGTTTTGTTGCATCTGGTCGTGGTTTATTCGATTGTGGTTCATCCGGTTTTAGTTTTTTTGATTCTGCGGATGTACCTTCATACTGCTCATATTTTTCCTTATGATCTCCAATGCCCGTACTGACACCTGCGGAAATCTTCGTTGCAGCAATCCGAATAATGCCGTTACGGAATCTTGCGTCCTCTCTGGAGGAAACCGTGATTGCAGCAAACGGCAAAAACAATCGATATGCACACAAAATCTGACACAAAACATCTTCGTGCACATCCCGTGGATTAATCTTATCGTTATTGATAATCGGCCGCAACCGCGGACAGGAAATCGACATTTCCGCATGCGGATATTTTCGCTGTAAATAGTATACATGAAGTCCGGTTGCCAGCGCATCCGTGTGGTAATCGTCCAGTCCAAGCAACGCAGAGAAACCAACCCCTCGCATGCCGCCGCGCAATGCACGTTCCTGTGCGTCAAACCGATACGGCCATACACGCTTATGCCCAAGCAAATGTAAGGTCTCATACTTATCCGGATTGTAAGTCTCCTGAAATACCGTAATATAATCAGCACCGCATGTATGAAGGTATCGATATTCCTCCGTATTAACCGGATATATCTCCAACCCAATATTACGAAAATATTTTTGTGCAAGCTTGCAGGCTTCTCCGATATAGCGAACATCGCTCATCCCACGGCTCTCACCTGTCAACATAAGAATTTCCTCAATTCCTGATTCAGCAATAACCTGCATTTCCGCAGCCATTTCTTCCATAGTGAGCTTTTTTCTGTGAATGTTATTGTAACAATTAAACCCACAATATACGCAATAGTTCTCACAATAATTTGCAATATAAAGCGGTGTAAATAAATTCACACAGTCCCCAAAATGCGTCCGACGCTCTTTTCTGGCAAGCTCTGCCATCTCTTCCAGATGTGGGAGTGCAGCAGGCGATAAAAACGCCTTAAAATCTTCTACCTCACACCGTCCGTTTCTCGCATGTGTCAGGGCAGTTACGACATCCGTGTCCGTATACGCAGAATAATCATAACCTTCCATCTGCGCACGCACCTTGTCCTTGATATCGGAATCGAGCACTTCCATGCCCTCCATATATTCCATATGATCTGCCCGACAGGTCGGATCATTCTCTAACGCCTCTTTATATTTTTTTGCCTCCGGCGATAAATTATCATTTTCAATCTTAAACTCTTGTTCCATATTCCACCTCTATTTATCAGCGCAAAAATCCCGTCAATGGATCAGATGCCGCTGCTCCCTTATCAAGTACACGACCGGGTTTGGCAAGATATGCCTTCCGACCTGCAATTATAGCATCCTTAAACGCGCTTGCCATCATCGGAATATCTCCCGCAGTCGCAATCGCAGTATTCGCCATAATGGCTGCTGCCCCCATCTCCATCGCTTCACATGCCTGAGAAGGACGCCCGATGCCGGCATCCACAATAATCGGAAGCTCTATCTCATCTATTAAAATCTGAATAAATTCCTTTGTCACAAGTCCCTTATTGGATCCGATTGGAGACGCAAGCGGCATAATACAAGCGGCACCGGCATTTGCAAGATCTCTTGCCGTGTTTAAATCAGGATACATGTACGGCATCACAACAAACCCCTCCTTTGCTAATATTTCGGTTGCTTTAACTGTCTCCTGATTATCCGGAAGCAGGTATTTTGAATCTCGCATAATTTCAATTTTAACAAAATCCGTGCCTGCCATTTTTCGCGCAAGGCGTGCGATTCGACATGCCTCCTCTGCATTTCTCGCTCCGGAAGTGTTCGGAAGCAGCGTTACATGCTTCGGAATAAAATCAAGGATATTCTCCTCCTGCCTTGTGTTTGCCCGGCGAAGCGCCAATGTTACAATTTCTGCATCGGCATGCTCCACGGCAGCCTGAATCAAATGCGAATTATATTTTCCTGATCCGAGAATAAAGCGGGAATGAAATTCATGCCCACCAAGTACAAAAGTGTCGTTGTTCATGTTTTAACCTCCTAAATTAAAAAGGCTACACGAAGAAAACCTACACCCGCGGTGGTGTACCCCTTCGTGCAGCCTCTTACAGACTTGTCACTCTGCGTCAGATTTTTATAAATCTGCAAAATTTTTATTTACTGCTTTATTATATAAGAACGCTGCGGTATCCACAGCGTTCTTATAATATCTTCTATCTTACAGGTTAACTTCCACTTTCTCAAGCTTCCAGATTTCCTGTGCATACTCCTCGATTGTTCTATCAGAAGAGAACTTGCCGGAACATGCTGTATTCAGCATAACCATCTGTGCCCACTTAGACTTATCTCTGTATGCCTTATTGACACGCTTCTGTGCTTCAGCATAAGAATCAAAATCCTTCAATGTGAAGTAGACATCTCTTCTTACAAGAGAATCATACAGGTCACGGAACAGCTCTGTATCGCCGTTTGAATAAGTTCCGTCTACAAGCTGGTCGAGTACCTTCTTTACTGCCGGGTTTGAATTATATACGTCCATCGGATAATATCCGCCGTCACGCTCATACTTCATAACCTCATCTGCGGAAAGACCAAAGATAAATGCATTCTCCTCGCCGACTTCCTCCACGATTTCTACGTTTGCACCATCCATAGTACCAAGCGTAACCGCACCATTGAGCATGAACTTCATGTTACCGGTTCCGGATGCCTCACGGGATGCAGTTGAAATCTGCTCAGATACATCAGCGGCTGCGAAAATAATCTCTGCATTTGATACACGGTAATTCTCGATGAATACAACCTTAATTTTGCCCTTGATGGACTTGTCATTGTTAACTACATCCGCAACAGCATTAATCAGCTTGATTGTAAGCTTTGCAGTCTTATAGCCGGCTGCTGCCTTTGCACCGAAGATAAATGTTGTCGGCTCAAAATCCATATCCGGATTTGCCTTGAGCTCATTATACAGATGCATAACATGAAGTATATTCAACTGCTGTCTCTTATACTCATGCAGACGCTTAACCTGAACATCAAAGATAGAGTTTGGATCAACATCAATATCATTGTGATCCTTGATATATTTTGCAAGACGCACCTTGTTCTTGTATTTAATATCCATGAACTCCTTCTGTGCTTTCTTGTCGGTTGCGTATTTCTTCAGGCCCTCAAGTACCGGAAGATCTGTAATCCAGCCATCGCCGACCTTCTTTGTAATCCAGTCTGCAAGCAATGGATTTGCATGAAGAAGAAATCTTCTCTGTGTAATACCATTTGTCTTATTATTGAACTGCTCCGGACGCATCTCATAGAAATCCTTGAGCTCACGCTTCTTTAAGATTTCTGTATGAAGCTGTGCAACACCATTTACGGAGTAGGAACCTGCAATTGCAAGATGTGCCATCTTCACCTGACCATCATAGAGAATTGCCATGTTGCGAACCTTTTCCTGATTGCCCGGATACATATCCTCAATCTTCTGTACGAATCTGCGGTTAATCTCATCCACGATCTGATAAACACGAGGAAGCAGTCTCTGGAACAGGTCAATCGGCCACTTCTCAAGAGCCTCAGCCATAATTGTATGGTTTGTATATGCACAGGTTCTGCAAGTAATATCCCATGCGTCATCCCACTCAAGATTCTCCTCGTCTACGAGAATTCTCATAAGCTCGGCAACCGTAACCGTCGGATGTGTATCATTCAACTGGAAGGTCACCTTATTCGGAAGATCATGAATATCCTCGTTTTTTTCCTTAAACTTCAGAATTGCACGCTGTACAGAAGCAGATACGAAGAAATACTGCTGCTTTAAGCGAAGCTCCTTACCTGAGTAATGGTTATCGTTCGGGTACAATACCTCAACAATATTACGGGCAAGATTTGCCTGCTCAACGGCATTCTGATATTCACCCTTATCAAAGGATGTCAGGTTAAACTCCTGTACCGGCTCTGCATCCCAGATACGAAGCGTATTTACAACATTGTTATCATATCCGATAATCGGAAGATCATACGGAATCGCACGCACTGCCTGATAATCTGCATGAACAAAATAGTTCTTGCCTTCACGACACTCTGTATACACATAACCGCCGAATTTAACCTCAACCTCATACTCCTGACGCTTAATCTCAAATGGGTTGCCATTTTTCAGCCAGTTATCCGGCTTCTCAACCTGATATCCATTTTTGATTGCCTGCTTGAACATACCATAACGATAACGGATACCACATCCGTATGCCGGATAATTCAAGGTTGCAAGAGAATCAAGGAAACATGCTGCCAATCGTCCAAGTCCGCCGTTACCAAGCGCTGCATCCGGCTCCTGATCCTCGATGAAGTTCAAGTCAAAGCCAAGCTCCTTCAATGCCTCTGCTACCTGCTCATAGCAAGTCAGATTAATCAGGTTATTACCAAGTGCACGTCCCATCAGGAACTCCATAGACAGATAATAAACCGTCTTTGCATTTTTTTCTTCATATGCCTTCTGTGTTGCAATCCAACGATCGATGATATCGTCCTTTACTGCGTAACTTACAGCCTGAAACACCTGCTCCGGTGTCGCTTCATCGATAGTCTTACGAAAAAGGTTCTTTACATTATTAATGACCTCTCTCTTGAAGCCTTCCTTGTCAAAATCAGCCATCTTCTTCATAGAATTTCTTCCTCCTTAAGTTAACCTATAAACCCTCTGACAGATTTTCTAAATTATAATCATTCATAAAACAGTTTATCAAAAATTATTCAATGATACAATGTTAAATTTTCTTTTTGTCTATTATAACAACGAATAGGGCAATTTGCCTGTTTCCTTAAGCAAATTGTACTACTTCCGAGGTTGAAAAATCTGAATAAAATTAAATTTTCTCTTTAATTGTATAACGAAGGATGTTATAATCTATGGTCGTGGCGAGATTTACTTGAAAAAAAATCTTTTTTTCTGATTCTCGCGATGGAAACTGTAGATTATATTAAAAAAGGAGAAAAAAATGGAGTATAAGAGAATACTAACAATACAAGACATTTCCTGTGTAGGACAGTGTTCACTGACAGTTGCACTTCCGATTTTATCTGCCTGCGGGATGGAAACCTGCATCTTGCCATCCGCGGTTTTATCGACACATACGGCAGGATTTACCGGATTTACATTCCGGGATCTCACCGATGATATGCCTGCCATACAAGAACACTGGCAAAAAGAAGGAATCAAATTTGATTGTATCTATACAGGATACCTCGGCAGCACAAAGCAGGTTGGATATGTCAAAAATATATTGAATACAATGGGAAAGGATTCCAGCGTAAAAATTGTTGACCCTGCTTTTGCCGATAACGGTAATCTCTATCCTATCTTCGATCATGTTTATGTCGATGCCATGAAAACGCTTTGTCCTTCTGCTGATATATTACTCCCAAATATTACAGAAGCATGTTTTCTTTCCGGCGTAGAGTATAAAGAAGTGTATGATGAAAATTATATAAAAGAACTTCTTTCCGAATTAAGCAGACTGGAATGTAAAACGATTGTGCTTACAGGTGTCAGCTACAAACCTGAAACAACAGGCGTCGTAGTTTACGAAAACGGAAACCTCCAATATTATGAACACAAACGTATCGCAAAAGGCTGTCATGGAACAGGGGATGTATATGCCTCCGCCTTCACCGGTGCTTTAATGAACGGAAAAACCATCTATGACGCCGCAAAGATTGCCGCTGATTACACGGTTTTATGTATTGAAAAAACACAGGATGATCCTAGTCATTGGTATGGCGTTAAATTCGAGAAGGCTCTGCCTGAGTTGATTCGCATGCTTTAATTTAAGATGAAAAATGTCCCTGCGGGGACATTTTTCTCTTTTTTACCGTATAAACACTCTATCATAACAATGTGCAATCCATTATTCCATATCCGTATTCTCCAGCACACCATCCTTTATATAGATAATTCGCTTACACCGCTGCGCAATCTCAGGATCATGCGTCACCAGAATAATCGTATTCCCCTGCTGATTCAATGCTTCCAATATATCCATAATGTTATTCGAATTTTCAGTATCCAACGCACCCGTCAGTTCGTCTGCAATAATAATATCCGGCTCCGCAACGATTGCCCTTGCAATTGCCACGCGCTGTTTTTGACCTCCGGACAGTTCATAAGGATAATGCTTCGCTTTATCTTCAATATCCAGAAGCTCCATTACCTCCTGTATTATCAACGCAAAATGCTGCACTACAATTCCTGTTTTCTTGCCGTCTTAAAATAATTTATCTCTTTACCTTTTTTAATATAACAAATAAAACAGATACTATCATTTCAATCATGCAGATGTATATAATGTGAAATCCTGATTTTGCATATATCTGATCTCTGCATAACATCCCCCAATTATAGACATTGGTTAAGCTTTCCCCTCCAGTCCAAAATATGCTTGTTTCCAGAAAAAAGCAAATACAAATCGCAATAGATGGACTTGTCATTCCCATTATCCAAAATAAAAAACAAGATTTTAGCAAAAAATTCAATACCAAAATAATAGTTGCTAATACCATTTCAAAGGAAATGCTTTGTAATTGTATTGTGCTTACAATAAGATTTATTGTCATTACCAATACAATTAACACACTTATATCTCTAACAAAGAGCATCTTATATTTCCTAATTTTTACGTATCTGATTAATTCCGAAGACTTTGATAAACTATCATACCTTCCTGCTACAGAAATCATACATCCATAGCATACAATGATTAATAAAAACCATACTGCAATATCTCTTTTCGTATATGCTGCCAGCTCCATCGAAAAACCGACAAGATTGACCGGCAATGTATTACTTATCATAGTTTATCTTTCCCTCTTCTATCAGAAACACTTTATCACAAAGACTATCAATATCCTCTTTATAATGTGAGGATATAACGATTGCCTTTCCTTCCTTCTTTTTGTCTATAAGTAATTTACGCACCAACGTTACAGCTTCCTTGTCCAAGCTATTCATAGGCTCATCCAATATCAACAACTCCGGATCTTCCATAAATGCCTGCGTTAAAGCTAAGCGCTGCTTCATTCCTAAAGAATACCCATACACCCACTTTTTACTATCCGGATTCAGCCCCATAATTTTCATCATATCCTTAATCATTTGCGTATCTATCTTCTTATTTATCTGTGCAAGCACTTTTAGATTTTTATAGCCATTCATGTATGGAATAAAGCTGCACTGTTCAATCAAAGCACCCGTATTCTCCGGAAAATCAATATCTTTTCCTATTTGCCTGCCATTTACCCGAATTACACCTTCATCCGCATAAAGCAAGCCACAAATTATCTTCATCAAAACACTTTTTCCGGAACCGTTTCTCCCTACAAATCCATAGATTTTCCCTTTGTCCATTTCCAAACAAATATCATCCAACACCTTTTGCTTTTTTAGGATTTTCGATATATGCTGTACCTCAATATATGCCATCTCAAGCCACCTCTGCTTTCTTACAACTGTCAATAATTATTATCAAGAAAAAAGCAATTAAAATAAAATACCATATAATACAAAAAGCAGCCGAAAGATTCCCCTCTGCACATCCACAAGAAAGATTTCCTATATATGCATTATCATATAAAAATAACAGCGATAATAATGCATGACTGCTTCCCGCTTGTTCAAACGTGTTATCCATAATTAATAAAATATCTGACATTCCATATAAAGCGAATCCAATAAATAATCCATATCCCACCCTCATAT
>CAZLZH010000055.1:0-12082 GCA_964563955.1 uncultured Bacteroides sp.
CCTGCCGAACTGGCAGCCGCAATCACTTATCTGACTTACGCACGGACTAGAGTACCATAACTTGCAGGTAAAATGCAAGTGACATAGAAAAAATAATAAGAAAATGCGGAGGTAGAAAACATGCAGTTGACAGAGGGATTAAAGTTAAGAAGAAGCGTACGGCGGTATACGGATGAATTAGTCAGCCACACATTGTTTGAGGAAATTATTGATGTGGCAAAGATGGCGCCGACATGGAAAAACACGCAGACACTCCGGTATATACTTGTGCAGAATGAGGATATAATCCGGAAAATATGCGAGGATTGTCTGCTTGGCTTTGAGCATAATGCAAAGACGTTGTCAAAATGCAAAAACTTAGTTATTTTAACGCAGGTAAACGGACGATGCGGCTATGAGAAGGACGGAAGCTTTTCGACAAGCAAGGGAACCGGATGGGAAATGTTTGATGCGGGAATCGCAGCACAGACATTCTGCCTTGCGGCCTTTGATAAGGGCATTGGAAGTTGTATTTTAGGCGTGTTTGATGATGCAAAGGTAGCAGAAGTAATTGATCTTCCGGAAGGTCAGACTGTGGCTGCTCTGATTCCGATTGGCGTTCCGAAGTTTGAGCCGGATGCAACGCCACGGAAAGAAACGGCCGAGCTTGTTACGTACATGGACTAATCGGAAGGAAGGTTCCGGCGGCGATATGAGGATAACCATTGCAATTTGTGATGATAATCAGGAGGATGGAAGCATGATTAAACGGGAAGTGGAGCGTGTTTATCGGTCACTTCTCGATATGAATCAATTCGATTATGAGATTGTTATGTATGATACCGGAAATGATTTGGTAAGACATTTAGATGCCGTGCTTGAGAATAACATTTTATTTCTGGATATTGATATGCCGGGAATCAACGGACTTGAAGTTGCGGAGATGATTGAAGCACATCCGCACAAGGTAAACCTGATATTTGTAACGAACCGAAATGATCTTGTGTTTGATGCAATACATTTTCGACCATTTCGCTTTTTACGGAAGGAGTGTCTCCGTGATGAAATCGAGGAGGCACTTTTGTCTGTTATATCGAAGATGAAGGACGAATCGTTTTTGTGCGAATTTGAATCCGGCTCGGATGTGGTAAAAATTGCGGTGCAGGAAATTGTTTATCTGGAAAGCGCAGGCCATTATGTGAAAGTACATACGCAGGATGAGAAAGTATTTGTTGTGCGAAGCAAAATGTCTGAAATGGATAATCAACTCGTTATGATGGGGTTTGTCCGAATCCACATCGGATATTTGGTTAATATACGCAATATTTATTCGATTTCATCGAAGGGCGTTATATTGGATAATGGGGCAGAGCTTCCGATTAGTCGAAAAAATGTAGAACGTGTCAAACAGATACATGCAGATTATATCAGGAGGTATGTGCGTGGTTTTTATTAAAAAGATGATTGTTGGGCTGTATGTCTTGCTATCCTTTGGGATTGCAGCACTTATGGTATCTGTCTTGATGGACCGGGAGATTACCGGTGCATTACAGACGAAAATTTTAACCGCATTGCTTGTACTTCTGATTTGCGGAGTTTTGATTGCAATCTGTGTTCACTTATATGTAAAAAGCTATTTCTATGAGTCGGAAAATGAGATTTTACAGGCGCAGCTGCAACAGGAGAAAAGTACCTATACGAATATAAATGAAGTATATGAACAGGCTCGGATTATGAATCACGATGTGAAGCATTATCTGTCTGTGGTGCTTGGACTTCTGGAAAATGAGGAATATGAGGAAGCAAAACGGCAGATTATTGATCTTGTAGGTGAGCGTCTAACGCTCGACATGGTACAATATGCATCCAACAGTACGATTAATGCCGTCTTAAATGAAAAATTAATGCGTGCAAAATCGGGAGATATCCGCCTTGAGATGAAGGTGAGCGGGCAGGTTCCGAATGATTCCGAGATGGATGTCGCAGTTATTCTTGCCAATCTGTTGGATAATGCGATGGAAGCTGTTCAAAATCAGGGGGACAGACGCATCGAGCTTGATATGTATGAATTGAAGGGCATGTATTATATAATTGTGCGAAATACAATCAACAATTCCGTTTTACAGAGCAATCCGGAGCTTAGCACTACAAAGGAACAAAGGGAACAGCATGGAATCGGATTAAACAGTGTCCGATATCTGGTAAAGCGGATGGATGGAAGTTTTCAGATGCGGGAAGATAACGGTTGGTTTTTAAGTTATGTATCATTTCCGATGCACAGGGGTTGAAATTCAAAGAAAAACCTTGTATATTATAGGAAGTTTTGTAAGAAATAGAAGAGAAGAAAAGATATGGAAAACGGAAGAACAGAACAAATAATTGAACAGTTGATAGACAGTGTGGAAAATGGACAAAGTGTTCCGCTTGCAACCGGAAAGGTATTGGTCAATAAGGAGGATACCATACGGTTGCTGAAGGAGCTTGAAAATATTGTGCAGGGTGAACTGAAGATATACCGGGATGTCAATGACCGGAAGGGTAAAATTCTGACAGAAGCCAAAAAGGAAGCGGAGGATATCATTGCAGAGGCAGAGCAGAGCGCTAGCAGAATCCGTGTGACAAAGCGGCGGGCAGGAAGCACGTCGTTTCATCCGGGAAATCTGGAGCCGGAGGACCGGGAGGCACTTCGGACAGCCGGAGATATTTATGCAGCGTCCCTTATTTATACAGATGAGATGTTGACAGAGGTTAATGATTTATTGGCAGATTCTTGTGAAATGCTGACAAAGCAATATGCACAGATGATTCAGCTTATGGAGGAAAAAACACGGATTGTTGCAGAGAATAAAGCGGAGCTGATGGGCAATCTGAAAGAGCTGAGTAAAGAGGAGCGTTATATGCAGATTTTAGAGCTCGGACAGCTGCTTTCGAATGAGCTTTACGAGGAACGAAACAAAGTAAAGCAGGAAGCCGCAAAAGCGAAACCTGAATCGGAAGAAAAGGCAAGTTATAAGATGGAGTTTGAGGAAAAGAAATGAAAAGATATCAATATTATGAGCGGGAAATACATTATTATGAGACGGACAAGATGGGAATTGTACATCATTCCAACTATGCAAGACTTTTGGAGGAGTGCCGCATTGATATGATGCGCTATTATGGTCTTCCATACGATAAACTGGAATCCATGGGCTACATGATTCCTGTGCTGGAGCTTTCGAGCAAATTCGTGGAGAGTATTCGATTCGGCGAGATGGTTCGAATTGTTCCGGATATCTACAAGGTAAGCTCCTACAAATTTTATATTCGTTATACGATTTACGATACGGAAATGAAAACGGTAAAGCACACAGCGGAATCGGCACATTGCTTTTTGAATAAGGATTTCAGACCCGTAAGTCTGAAAAAAGAGGCTCCGGAGTTGTTTGCACATTTGATGCAGATGGCGAATCCGGAGGACTGATGCACGAGTGAAAATAAAAAGTAGAGAGAAAAAATATGATTAAAGAAAAAGAAAAAGGTAAAATTGCATTTTCGTGTGAGGTTTTTCCGCCGAAACGGGACGATGATATTTATCAGATTTATAAGACCTTGGATGAAATAAAAACACTGAAACCGGATTTTATCAGTGTTACATATGGTGCCGGAGGCAGTAACAGTAAAAAGACAGCGACGATTGCAGCTTATATTCAAAATATATGTGAGGTTGAGGCACTAGCTCATTTGACAGCGGTCGGCATGGATGAACTTTCGCTTCATGCGCTTCTGTCTGAACTGAAGAAAAAAGGTGTGGACAATGTTCTGGCACTTCGCGGGGATAAGCCCAAAACAATGTCGCAGGAGGAATTTGACAACCGCTTTTACCGATATGCGACGGATTTGATTCCGGAGATAAAAAAGCAGGGCGATTTCTTTGTTGCAGGAGCCTGTTATCCGGAGGTGCACCCGGAATCCAAAAATCAGGAGGAAGATATCCGGCATCTGAAGGAAAAAGTAGATATGGGTCTTAACTGTTTGATTACACAGATGTTTTTTGATAACCGAGCATTTTATAGTTTTATGGAAAAGCTTGACAAGGCGGATATTCATGTGCCGGTACATGCGGGGATTATGCCGGTTACGGCAGCAAGACAGCTTGGTACAAGTGTGACGCTGTCAGGTTCTTCAGTTCCGAATGAACTCAGTACAATCATTGCAAAATATGGGGAATGTGCTGAGAATATGAAAAAAGCAGGAATTGAATATGCAGTCAATCAGATATTGGATTTAAAGGAACATGGTGTAGAGGGAATACATGTTTATTCGATGAATAAAGCTGATGTAACGAGGGAAATATATGAAGCCGGTTTTTAAACCGGCTTCAGTACATCTTTTCTTTTATTTTTCTTATTTTCATAGAGTGATTCATCTGCCGTATGAAGGACATCCTCAATATTAAGAGTCGGTTCGCAGGTGAAGGTGCTGACACCCAAACTGATATCAACATAATATGGCTTTCCGTTTGTTTCGTTTAGCTGTGCAGAAAGTTTCTTGATTTTGTTGCACATCTTGTCCGGAGTATGCGGATCATCAAGGAAACAGAAGGCAACGAATTCATCTCCGCCGATTCTTCCGATGACATCTTCTGACTCAAAGCTTTCCTGAAGAATCTGTGCGATACATCGAATGGCATAATCACCGTTTTTGTGACCAAATCGGTCGTTGACCTGTTTTAGATTGTCCATATCTGCAAAAAGCAGCATGGCAGGTTTTCCCTCATTAAACTGGGAATTGACCTTTGCCTGTACACTATCCATAAATCCGCGGCGGTTGTTGATGCCGGTCAGACCATCTGTGATAGAAAGCGTGCTCAGCAATTTGTTCTTTTCGTTCAGTTCAGCGGCGGAGCTTGCCAGCTTACTTTGTGTCAGCAGCTGTTGCTTCATCAATGCAATAAAATTCAGAGATATGGCGAGCTGTAGACTGTTTGGATAAATATTTTGGAAATATTCGATGGAAATCTCACCAACAAACAGACCATACTGAATGTTGTTTGTAAACAGCGGTGTTATGACAAGTGTCCTTCTTCTGTCATAAGGCGTGTACTGATTGAAAAATACTTTTTCTGATGAGATCAATCGGTCGTCACCATTCAGGTAGACTGTTTTTCCTTTGTTATTGCATGCCTGAAGGTAAAGTGTTTTCGGAATCTTCCAGGAGCCATCCGGCAGGAACATGACAGGCTCTTCATAGATATACATAAAGGAGCTGTCAAAATGTGAACCGTACAGCTTATCCATGATAAGACGGAAGCAGGATTCTTCATCATCGCTGTAAGTGAGTGTATCACGTGTAATGTACATAGAGGACCACACGGTCTGCTTGTGCTCGTGCACCGTATTGTAGAGTGTGCTGGAGGTTTTGGACAAAACATTACAGTATAGGCTGTTAAACAAAGTCATAACAGCACATTTCTCGTGCTCGTTTTGCGATATGGAACAAAGCAGGCGGCATAATTCCTTAATGGTATAGGTAAGCTTGTCTGCGTTGAAGTAGAGCTTGGAAAAGCTGCTTTCAATCAAGTCAAGCAGCATATCGGAAATATATTCCTCGTCAAACGCCATTGTACGTGCAAGAAAAGGCGTTAATATCGACTTTAAAATCGGGGAAAAACGCTCAATCAGTTCATTGTAGTAAAAGTTTCCGGTATAATCGGAAAACAGATATTCCAAAGTAAATGTCATAGCTGTGCTTATATCATTTTCCGAAAAGATGGAAACAAGCTTTTCTGACGTATTTTCTAATTTGAAATCACCACATCCGCAGGAAGAACGGACAATCAGCCGTGAGTTTAAGATACTTGTATTTGTTCTGCCCTGCTCTAGGAGATTCAATACCTCATATACAGCGTGATAGCCCATGTCGATGATGTTATTATGTACGGTTGTAAGCGGCGGGTCGAGAACGAGAGCTGCCGGTGCATCGTCATATCCGGTAACCAGAATGTCCTTTCCGATTTCCAAGCCGCGCGCCTTGATAGCGTTATAACCGCCGATTGCCATAGTGTCGTTGGCAAATACAATCGCTTCAAGATCCGGATTCGCATCGAGCAGATTATTGACGATATCCTCCGTGTATTCAGAGAAGTTTCCGTATACGATGCGTTCCTCCTCCACAGGAATATCATGCTCCATCAATACCTGACAATAGGTTTCCAAACGTTCTTTGGCATCCGCATTTTCACGGCGCCCGCTGACAAATCCGATTTTCGTTTTGCCATGCTCCGTGATGAGATGCTCAATTGCCTGACGCATACCTGTGCGCCCCTCCGTATATAAATACGGGTATCCCGGCACTTCGACCTCAATGGTGAGAATCGGGATGTCGAAATTATTCAAAAATGCAATCATATCATTTTGGGAAATGAAGCTGCCGATGGAACCGATAGAAACGATTAATGCATCCAAAGTATGCTTGGAGGCATAGTAAAAAATAGAGTTGTATTGATAATCAAAACGGGCATTTTTCGGGTCGTTGTAAGAAGCATTCATATACATGCCCGGAAATACGATTAAATTAACGTCAAGCTCCTTGGCGGCATAGTCTACACCTTTACATACTTCGTAGGCGTAGTCATTGTCAAGGTGACATGTAAAAAACCCAATATTCAGTCGCTTTTTGCTGTTTTTCATATATTTCCCCCCTTTTGCTGGAACATCCACTCAAAACAAATAACCCTAAAGATAAAATTAGCATAAAATCATGAAAAATTCAACAAAAAACGACACGAAAATATCAAATATTCAAGGTTTACAAACTGTTCTATATCGACTATAATTATGGCGTATGTTACAGACCATAAAACGGTTGTTCAAACAAGGAGGATAATAAGATTATGGATTACAAAAAGGCTGGCGTGGATATTGAAGCGGGATACAAGTCTGTAGAGCTGATGAAGGAGCATATAAAAAGGACGATGCGCCCGGAGGTATTGACGAATATCGGAGGATTTTCCGGTGCATTTTCTTTAAACAGTATAAAAAATATGGAAGAGCCGGTTCTGCTGTCGGGAACGGATGGCTGCGGAACAAAGGTAAAGCTTGCGATGGTGATGGATAAGCATGATACAATCGGTATCGATGCGGTTGCGATGTGCGTCAACGATATCGCATGTGCCGGTGGTGAGCCGCTCTTTTTCTTAGATTATATTGCTTGCGGTAAAAATTATCCGGAAAAGATTGCGACAATCGTGAGCGGGGTGGCGGAAGGCTGTGTACAATCAGATGCGGCGCTGATTGGCGGTGAAACAGCGGAGCATCCGGGACTTATGCAGGAGGATGAATATGACCTTGCAGGATTTGCAGTCGGCGTTGTAGACCGCAAGGATATGATTACCGGTCAGAATATAAAGCCGGGTGATGCTTTGATTGGAATCGCATCTACCGGTGTTCACAGCAATGGATTTTCGCTTGTCAGAAAAGTGTTTGACATGACAAAGGAATCGCTTTCTACCTATTATGACGAACTTGGAACAACTCTCGGTGAAGCACTTCTTGCACCGACCCGGATTTACGTGAAAGCACTCCGCAGTGTGAAGGAAGCCGGTGTTGTAATAAAAGGATGCAGCCATATTACCGGTGGAGGATTTTATGAGAATATTCCGCGTATGCTTCCGGACGGGATCGTGGCTGTTGTGAAGAAGGACAGTTATGACATTCCGCCGATTTTTAAGCTGCTTGCAAAGACCGGAGATATCGAAGAGAAGATGATGTACAATACATACAATATGGGTATCGGCATGGTACTCGCTGTTGCTCCGTCAGATGTGGATAAGACATTGGAAGCACTTGCAAAGACCGGAGATACTGCGTATGTGATTGGTGAGACAAAGGCAGGAGATAAAGGAGTGGAGTTATGCTGAGAGTCGTTTGCTTAGTGTCCGGCGGAGGCACGAATCTTCAGGCAATCATTGATGGCGTTGCCGACGGTACGATTTCTAACACAGAGCTTGTCGGTGTAATTAGTAATAATTACGGTGTGCGTGCTTTAGAACGGGCAAAGCTTGCAGGTATTGATGCAAGGGTTGTTTCACCGAAGGATTTTGAAACAAGAGAAGCATTTAACCGGAATCTGCTTGAAACGGTAGATTCCTATCAGCCGGATTTGATAGTGCTTGCCGGATTTTTGGTTGTGATTCCGGAGGAGATGATTGAGCGGTATGAAAACCGAATTATCAATATTCATCCATCCCTGATTCCGTCATTTTGCGGAAAGGGCTACTATGGATTGAAGGTACATGAGGCAGCACTTGCAAGAGGTGTCAAGCTGACAGGTGCTACGGTCCACTATGTGGATAAGGGAACGGATACCGGACCGATTCTGCTGCAAAAGGCAGTGGAGGTAAAACCGGGCGATACCCCGGAGATATTACAAAGACGTGTGATGGAGGAGGCAGAGTGGAAGCTTCTGCCTGCTGCAATCGACATGATAGCGAGGAGGAACCATCACGAACGAAGTGAGTGATTGAGGATGGTTTCGACGACATGCCGCCGAGCGAAGAGCCATGTGGGGCGAAGCGAGGGGGCGATACTCGTGTATATGGAATTAATAATATTACCTTAGGAGGAAATAAAATGAAGGTTCTTGTAGTTGGTGGCGGTGGCAGAGAGCATGCAATCGCGTGGAAGTGCAGTCAGAGTGATAAGGTAACCGAGCTTTATGCAGCTCCGGGAAATGCCGGAATTGCAGAGCTTGCAACTTGTGTAGATATATCTGTAATGGATGCGGAACGCCTGGTTGCATTTGCAAAGGAAAAGGAAATTGATCTCACGATTATAGGTCCGGATGACCCACTTGTTGCCGGTGTGGCAGATGCGTTTATGAAAGCAGGACTTCGCGTATTCGGTCCGGCTGCAAAGGCTGCAATTATTGAAGGTTCTAAGGTGTTTTCGAAGGATTTGATGAAAAAATACGGGATTCCGTCTGCTGCATACGAGACATTTGATAATGCGGATGCTGCACTTGCATATTTGGAGACGGCGAACATGCCAATTGTTTTGAAGGCGGATGGCCTTGCACTCGGCAAGGGAGTATTAATCTGCAACAATCTGGAAGAGGCAAAGCAGGGCGTTAAAACGCTGATGCTGGATAAGCAGTTTGGCTCTGCCGGAGATAAAATTGTCATCGAAGAATTTATGACGGGTCGTGAAGTGTCGGTTCTCTGTTTCTGCGACGGAACGCATATCAAGCCGATGGCTTCTGCACAGGATCATAAGCGTGCAAAGGATGGTGACAAGGGATTAAATACCGGAGGTATGGGAACGTTTTCACCAAGTCCGTTCTATACGGAGGAGGTAGACCGTTTCTGCCGGGAGCACATTTATCAAAAGACGATGGATGCCATGAAAGCAGAGGGCAGAGATTTTACGGGAATCTTATTCTGTGGATTGATGCTTACGGAAAATGGACCGCGCGTTTTGGAGTACAATGCCAGATTTGGCGATCCGGAAGCACAGGTTGTCCTTCCGCGTATGAAAAATGATATCATCGATGTGATGGAGGCATGTATAGACGGAAAACTGGACGAGATTGAGCTTGAATTTGACGAGCAGGCAGCAGTCTGCGTTGTCCTTGCGTCTAATGGCTATCCGGAGCATTATGACAAGGGATATGTGATAAACGGCTTGGATGATTTCCGCGGGAAAGACGGATACTATGTATTCCATGCGGGAACAAAACAGACGGAGAAGGGAATCGTCACAAACGGCGGTCGTGTATTAGGAGTTACAGCAAAGGGAAAGACGTTGGTGGATGCCCGTGCTAACGCATATAAGGCAACGGAATGGATTGACTTTGAGAATAAATATATGCGGCATGATATCGGTAAGGCAATCGACGAGCAGTAATCAGGAAGAAGGATCGTATATGTTCATTGAACTTGATTTTAACAGTAACGAAGCGATTTATATGCAGTTGCGGAATCAGATTGTACTTGCAATTGCACAAGATAAAATCAAGAATGGTGAATCTCTGCCTTCTGTGCGGCAGCTGGCAGATGAAATCGGTGTAAATATGCACACAGTTAATAAGGCGTACGCCTTGCTTCGCAATGACGGTTACCTGAAGCTTGATCGCAGAAAGGGCGCAGTTGTGTGTGTCACAGTGGAATCGCGGGAGGAGCATCTGGAGAAGATGAATGTCGATATGCAGATGCTGGTAGCTGAGGCGATATGTAAGGACATCAGTCTTTCTGAAATGCACCAGATTATAACGGATATGTACAGGGAATTTGGCGACATTCAGAACGGAGGTAACAAAGAAACATGAGACTTGAATTTACGGAACAGGCACAGGATGTGCTTGAGGTTATGGAAAATGCTGCCCGGACATTGAGGCATGATTATATAGGAACCGAGCATCTCCTATATGCTATGCTGTCCTGTCCGGCGACAACTGCCTGGAAGATATTAGCAGAAAATGGGGCAGATGCTGAAACGGTAGATAAGTATTTAAGACGCAGTCAGATATTTGGTAAGGCCGGAATCAGGAAAAAAGTGGAGTATTCCGATAAGCTGATTGCATTGTTGGAGTTCGCGGAAAAAGAAGCGGGCAGACTGCATGATAAAAAAATCGGTACAGAGCATCTGCTGCTTGCTGTTTTAAAGTCGGAGGATTCACTTGCGATAAAGCTTTTGAATTCGATGTCAGTCAATCTGCAAAAGATATTTGTAGATACATTGACAGCACTCGGAATGGATATGACGCAGGCGAAAAAAGAACTGGCTGCGATGAAAACTCCAAAAAATAAAAAGAAATCGGCAAATCAGACATTGGAACAGTACAGCCGGGATTTGACAAAGGCGGCGCTTGCCGGCAATATGGATCCGGTAGTTGGAAGAAATGCTGAGATAGAGCGTGTGATGCAGATTTTGTGCAGGCGCATGAAAAATAATCCATGTCTGGTCGGAGAACCGGGTGTTGGCAAGACTGCTGTTGTGGAAGGACTTGCACAGCTGATTGCGTCCGGAAATGTACCGGAGATTTTGGCAGATAAGCGGATTTTAAGCCTTGATTTGTCGGGCATGGTAGCGGGGTCTAAGTACCGCGGCGAGTTTGAGGAACGTATCAAGCGTGTCATTGCCGAGGTGCGTGCAGACGGAAATATTATTTTATTTGTCGATGAGCTTCACACAATTATCGGTGCGGGCGGTGCTGAGGGTGCTATTGATGCATCGAATATTTTAAAGCCGGCGCTTTCTCGTGGAGAGGTGCAGATGATTGGTGCAACAACCAGGACGGAATATCGGAAATATATTGAAAAGGATGCAGCACTTGAACGAAGATTTCAGCCTGTTTATGTTGAAGAACCGACTCGTGAAGAGACAATCGCGATATTGGAAGGTCTGCGTGAAAAATATGAGCAGCATCATGGTGTGGAAATATGTGATGCGGCAATTACAGCGGCAACGGACTATGCAATTCGCTATATCAATGATCGGTTTCTTCCGGACAAGGCAATTGATTTGATTGATGAGGCAGCTTCAAGAAAAAAACTGGGTATATTCTCCGGTAATAAAACGACACTCAAAACGGAGGAACAATACAAGAGCCTGCAGCAGGAGCTTGAGGATGCACTTGCTGATGGTGATATGGAGACGGCTCAAGCCTTAAAAAAAGAACTGAATAAGGTAGAAAAAAAGATAGAAAAGGCAAAAAAAGTGATTCGGGAAAAGGAACAGGAGGCTTTGGTTGTCACAGAGGACGATGTCGCAGACGTTGTATCTGTGTGGACGAAGATACCGGTCAGCAAGATTACGCAGACCGAATCGCAGAGACTGCTTAAGCTGGAGGAAATTCTTCACAAGCGTGTCGTCGGACAAAATGAAGCGGTTGATATGGTAGCAAAAGCAATCCGGAGAGGCAGAGTTGGCCTGAAGGATCCAAAACGTCCGATTGGTTCGTTCTTATTCCTCGGACCGACAGGTGTCGGAAAGACAGAGCTTTCCAAAGCTCTCGCAGAAGCCATGTTCGGAAATGAAAGTGCGATTATTCGCGTGGACATGTCAGAATATATGGAAAAGCACAGCGTATCCAAGATGATTGGTTCGCCGCCGGGCTATGTCGG
>CAZLZH010000055.1:12092-14820 GCA_964563955.1 uncultured Bacteroides sp.
TTGAGGAGGGCGGTCAGCTTTCGGAGCAGGTTCGCAAAAATCCGTATTCCGTAATCCTGTTTGACGAGATTGAAAAGGCGCATCCGGATGTGTTCAATGTGCTGCTTCAGGTATTGGATGACGGCCGAATTACAGATTCACAGGGAAGAACGGTTGATTTTAAGAATACGATTATCATTATGACAAGTAATGCCGGCGCACAGAGGATTATTGATCCGAAGAAGCTTGGGTTCTCTGGTGTTGATGATGCGGACGCTGAGCATAAAGATATGAAGAATAATGTCATGGATGAAGTGAAGCGGATGTTCAAGCCGGAATTTTTGAACCGTATTGATGACATTATTGTATTTCGCTCACTCTCAAAGGAAGATGTCATGGGTATTGCTTCTCTTATGCTGCGTGAGCTTAAAAACCGGCTTGCAAAGCAGCTGAATATCACATTGACATACGGAGACAAAGTAAAGAAGTTTATCTTTGAAAAGGGCTATGACAAAAAATACGGAGCCAGACCATTAAAGAGGGCAATTCAAAATCAGATTGAAGATTCGCTTGCGGAAGAGATTTTGTCCGGGCGTATTTCAGCGTCGGATAAGGTGAGTATGTCTGTCTTGGATGACAAAGTCGTTTTCACAAAAAAATAATAGTTTCGTTTTTAAATATTAGTAGAATCTTCGGTTAAATTGTTGTATAATGAAATTGTGATAGAAAAGTAGTAAAATTGTTTATTTTCGTCTTACGGATGACGACAGGTAGTACAGCATATTTGAAGATAAAATAAAATACGGAGGAACGCAAAATGGCAGTAATCGATGAATTGATTCGCGAGGAAGAAACCGGTGCTCTCAGCTTTGGCAATTATGCACTGGCAACAAAAACGAAAAAGGACGAGTTTGTATATCGCGGAGACAGCTATAAGATTAAGACATTCCGCGAGATTACAAAACTTGAGAGAAATGGTATGTTTGTTTACGAGTCGGTGCCGGGAACGGTCGTACATGATTTTCGCGCAACTGACAAGGCTGTGAATTTTGTAGTGGAGGGTACGGAAGACTCTCAGATTACATTGGAGCTTGAGGCGGAAAAGGAATATAAGATTCATATTGATAAGGTGTATGTCGGAAAGATGAAGACAAATCTTGGTGGAAAGTTGAATTTAAGTGTTGAGCTTGAGCCTGCCAAAATGGTCGATATTTTGGTTGAAAAGATGTAATCTGAGGGAACGGGAGCTGTCGCATCGGACGTATGTCCGGTACGGCAGCTTTTTTATTCATGGTTGGCGTAATATACGGAGGCAGACAAGGTGGCAAAAGAAAAACAGGTTTTTTATTGTAAAGAGTGTGGGTATGAATCGGCAAAATGGCAGGGACAGTGTCCGGGCTGCCGGGCATGGAATACATTTGTTGAGGAGACGATTAAGGTCGGCACAAAGACCGGTAAAACGATACATAGAGATGCCATAAGTCCAATGGGAATTCTGCAGGTGACGACTGCAAATGAAAGCCGTATCCAAACGGGAATGAGGGAGTTAGACCGGGTTTTGGGCGGAGGAATTGTGCGAGGGTCACTTGTCTTAGTCGGTGGCGATCCGGGAATTGGTAAGTCTACGATTCTGCTTCAGATGTGCAGAAACCTTGTGCATGATAATACGGAAGTGTTGTATGTATCGGGGGAGGAATCTTTGTCGCAGATTAAGATGCGTGCAGAAAGAATCGGTGTGTTCGAGAAGGATATGCTGCTTCTGTGTGACAATGATATGGATAACATTTCCGAGGTGATTACAAAAGGTAAGGCAGAGGTTGCCATTATTGACTCCATACAGACTATGGTCGTCGAGGAGGTTGGTTCCGCACCCGGAACGGTTACACAGGTACGGGATGTGACAGCCCGTCTGATGCAGCTTGCAAAACAGAAAAATATCGCGATTTTTATAGTCGGTCATGTGACGAAGGAGGGCAATGTTGCGGGACCCAGAACATTGGAGCATATGGTTGATTCTGTGCTTTATTTCGAGGGTGACCGGAACAACGGATTTCGGATTTTGCGAGGGGTAAAAAACAGATTCGGTTCAACAAATGAAATCGGCGTTTTTACAATGACGGAGAAGGGGTTAGAGGAAGTCGATAATCCGTCGCAGGTCATGTTGAACGGACGCCCGCAAAATGTGTCCGGTTCGGTTGTAGTGTCTTCTATGGAGGGAACCAGACCGATATTAGTAGAGCTGCAGGCGCTTGTCTGTCAGACAAATTTCAATATGCCGAGAAGAACAGCGGTCGGTATTGATTACAATCGCGTGAATCTGATTATGGCAGTTATGGAAAAAAGGCTTGGCATGAACCTATGGGGCTTCGATGCTTATGTCAATATTGCGGGCGGTATGCGTATCAATGATCCGGCTGTTGATTTGGGCGTTGCATTTGCGGTTGCTTCCAGTATGAATAATAAAATTGTGCCGAGTGATACCGTAATAATCGGAGAGATTGGACTTGCAGGGGAGATACGTGGCGTGACGAATGTGTTACAGCGAGTAAAGGAAGCCGACAAGATGGGATTTCAGACATGTATCATTCCAAAATCCAACTATGATAAAGCCATGGAAAAGCTGAACATCAAGGTGGTCGGAGTGTCTTCTCTTGCAGAGGCTTTGAGCCTGTAAAAAAACTTAAAAAAATTGCAAAAAAGTTGTTGACAAGGAATATCTACTATGATATATTCTAATAGCTGTCGCGAG
>CAZLZH010000056.1:0-14440 GCA_964563955.1 uncultured Bacteroides sp.
TTTCTACTCGCTGTATTTCCAAGCTTCTTTTTATATTTCTTGCCACAGGCTACATCCTCAAGTGCCGGTAAGATGCGGAATTTTAAATCCACAAGCTCCCTACAGGTCTCTTTGATTTCTCCTATGAAACTATCCAAAAGAAATCCCTGATTGACATACTTTGCAATCTGATTCAAATTAGAACCAATCTTTCCAAGCTGCATGGAATACTCTTGTAAAAGTGTGGTGTTTCCATAGCTGGGAAGTCGTCTTCCAAGTGCACTTCTCCTGATAAATTCTGATGTGGTAATCCCTGCCTTTCTTGCTTTTTGTTCTATTTGTGCTTTTTCCTCTGCTGATATACGAAGCTCCATTCGTGTCATTGAAACTTTCTTTTTATCTGTCTCCTTCTTCATAAATTCATCATTCCTTCCCTGTTTTTCATAAAAAGCAGGCACACAAGCCTTTTATCTGGCTCACATCTCTGCTCGTTAAAAATCTGCTATTTACTTTTTATGCCGGATACAGCAATGTCTTTCGCCGTCGCTTACGCTCCTCCCTCCGGTCTACGCTCACTCCCCTATGGTCGCTCACGGATAACTCGCTTTGCTCGTGATACACTCCACTCCGTTTCGTGAATATCGTAAACAAAGAAATGTTCCTGCACCACTAATCAGGCTATTCGCCAGTGGTGCACAACAGCTACACATTCCATAAGAAACGGCTACACCCTTTCTCCGTTAGAAATATGCAGCTTTCTTTTAGAAGTTTTCTCATTCACGCTGCAAGCCGACCAAAGTCGGCAACTGCTCCATTAAAGTCGCAATTAGTAGAGCAAGTTCCGCCCTGTGTGTACAGGGCAGAACTTGTTGGGGATTTGACATCCCCAAGCCCCAGCTTGCTCCCGCATAAGACGAGAAAAAGCAACCAACTCATCGTTGACTGCTTTTTCTGTCTTACGCTTTGAAATTGTACTATTAGCTATATTTAGAACCAGACTTTGTAGCTGATTCCCATAATAATCTGTATTTGTTTCTGCGCCGGCTACATTATTTTGCTGCCATGTAGCTGATTTTAAAACTTTTGCTATACAATACAGATAACATGCATATTTTCGACTTCATAACAGTCACGATTCAGTTACATTTCCTTCATTCTTAGCTATTATTAGTCTATATCAAAATCCCATCGACAAATCTAACAAATCATTTTCCTCCGGCTCATCAAGTTTGGGCTTGTCTATATTATCCCGAGCTTCTGCATCAACACTATTTTGAAGGGCTGAAACTGACTTATTCATCGTCACATTTACCATTGGCACAGACATCTGACCATTCACCGCCATCTGTGTCTGCTGCTGTAACAAATATGCCCCAAGCAGAGCCGGAAGATTAGCAAACACCTTCCCCTCTACTTTCTCCACAATTCTATCGCAAAACTCATCTTCCTTTTCTCTTGTCTCAAGATACGGATCATCTTTCTTAATCAGATGTCTTTCATAATAGTCATTGATTGCAGCTATTACAAATGCATTTTGTGACTTAAAACTTTCCTTAACTTCATCCGAATGAATACAAACCCAAGCCTTCACCGCATTTTCATCAGTCATGGAAAACCTGATATTATGATTCCATGCATGTGCCATATCTACTCACCTACCTTCTATTCTGACTTTTCAGAATCATATAGCAATAATATTCATATCCTTTTGCATTGGCTCTGATATCATGGTCAAATGTTGTTGTATCTGGATTATACTTTCCATATCTCTCCACAATACCTGCACCACCACCCATAAAATATACTTTCATGAGATTCTCATTGTATTCGTGGTCACGCATTTTCTGAAAAATATCCTCGACATAGCTTTCAATGGCTACTCTTACATATTTCGCATGTGTATCCGGCAAATCAATTTCGCCACTTCTAAGAATATTTTCCACAACATCATCCATCAGACTATCCCCTGTATTGTTCTGTACTTCATTGTGGATTCTCTGAAAACACTGAAATACTCCAAGCTTTTCTGTCCACGACTTACTTTCCATCGGTCTGCCATTATTCAGATACATCAGATTCATTGTGCCATTGCCAATATCTGCAAGAAGTGTAATGCCCTTAAAACATTTCAGGTTTTCTGCCACTGCGGAATAACACTGTGGCATTACCGTACATCCGGTAATTTCTAACTGATAAAGACGATTTTTATATCTCACATCTACGCTTTTATTTCTGAGCAGATATTCCTTAAAGCTATTTCGCTGACTCTGTACCCATTTGAGTGGCAACCCGACTGCCAAATGAATTCTCGCACTGTTTATCCTCTGGTTCATTCCTCTTGCCTTAAGTTCCTTTACAATAGCAACAAGGGTTAATACATAATTATCATCATCCGACTGCTTATCTGCTACAAACCCTTTGTGCCCCTCTCCAATCACATAATAGCTGCCCTCATATTCGATATAGTCCCTGCTAAGAACAGGCTCACTATCATATTTTGTGACTGCTGTTGGGAAACAGCGTCTGGCACTCTTCATGTTGCCATACCCATTATCAATCCCGATAATCATACTTCCGTTTGGTGCATTATATTCTCTGATTTTCTCTGTCATAAAATCCTCCCTTTCCCCGACTCTCAAACCGACATTTGCATTGTTTTTAGTAACATCTGAAAACGATTGTCTCATAAATTTCCTCCTCGGCAATGCTCTTTGCCTGCCCCCTGATTTTCCACATCTCCATTGTTGAATTGGAATTTACCGGCTTATGCTTTGCCAGATACTTATTCATAATTTGCTCCAGCATCTCATAAGCTTCCTCATTCACTTCATATGCTTTTCTCTGTAAACATCCCATTCTCATCAGATGGCGATACCTGTCATTATGGTTTTCTTCCATATAGCCAAGCCATAGTAAGCCATACTTTCCAACGTTTAATGCCTCCTCTTCTTCAAGAATAATATTTGGATAAAAAATGCCATCCACCTCTGTGTACGTGCCATCCATCTTTTCAAAATCTGATAATTCCCTGCTCATCGTCCTGTCCTCCTTGTCTTTTCATTTGATTGTGTTATTTGATTTTCATGCCATTCCTTTAATAGTTTTTCTATCAAATCCGTCTTTTGTTTTGGTGTATACCCTTCGGGAAAATACGCATCCAGCTTATCTGCACGAATCTTAATCTGTTCTCTTTGGTTTGGCTTTTCCTGTTCCAATATAAGAAACATTTCATCCATATCCAATTCCCCCGACTGGCTCATTCGCTTCATTCGATTTGCCTGAGAAAGTGATGGTGTACATTGCTCCATATTCATTACTTCAAAGAGTTCATACTGCTGCTCCTCTGACATATAGGAAAGCTCTACCGCAATAGTAAATGCAATCTTTCCCTCGTCCACCATATCGAGCATCTTGGGAATCAGGTTGGTCAACCTGATATATCTTGCAATCTGGTTTCTGCTCTCGCCCACTTCCTTTGCCAGTCGTTCATCTGCCCGAAGTATCAGTGAACCCTCTTCCAATTCATCCTTTTTTAACTTCGTCCCAACTTGGGACATGAACAAATCATTTCTCTTTCCCTGACTTTTCATTGCCTCAAGTTTCATTTTGTATGCAAATGCCTTCTCACTTGGCTTGATTTTTTCTCTTTGCAGATTACTGTCTACCATCGTTATTACCGCCTCTGCATCCGTCAGTTCCATAACCACAATAGGAATCTCTGTTATGCCCGCCCACTCACATGCAGCTTTTCTTCTGTGACCGGATATAATCTCATATCCGCAACCATTTGGATTTTTCCTTGTTATCAATGGAACAAGCACACCATTTTCTTCAACGCTTTTACTTAATTTAAATAATTCCATGTCGTGCTCCACTTTAAAGGGATGCCCCATAAAGTCGTGTAATTCAGCAATTTTGACCTTTCCTATTATTACACCATGCTTGTCTGTCCGTAATGAACTAATATTTCTGTTTTCTTCCATCTTTATCACCTTTCTGTCATTTGAAAGATATTGAAGAAGCTGAGCAATTTTTCAAAAGAAGACCGCCTGCTTCTTCCATCAAAAGATGTTGAAAACAAGCGGTCTTACGACTCTTTTTCTATTCGATTGTTAATGAATTTTGATGTAATCCATCTGGCTGAACTTCTAATTTATGAACAGCAGATGAATATGTATACTCATACGAGTTCCATCACTACAGATACTTTTACACCGTGAAAAAGTTCCTTTTTTTTGCCGATTCCATCCGTCTTATTGAATCGAAAAATGCTTGCAAAGTGCGTAAACTCAAGGACTTCTACGAATTTACCCGATGTAGTAATGTGACGACTTCCACATGGCTTGAATGTCCGAATTGGTCTACAACTCCAACCTTCTCTAGTCTAAATCCCTTCTGTACAAGAACCGCGATATCACGCGCAAGGGTTGCCGGATCACAGCTCACATAAACCATACGTTTTGGCTGCATCTGCTCAATCGTGTCAAGCAATGCACTGTCACACCCTTTGCGTGGCGGATCAACCACCACGACATCCGGATGCCGTCCGTCCTGCATATCCGCCTCCTGTGGCAACGTTCCGAATGCGGCATATTCAAGTGTTCCGTTATAAAATGCCGGAACGATTTCCTCTGCTTTACCACAAAAAAATGTTACATTTTCTACACCATTCAAGGACGCATTCTCTCTTGCATCATCGATTGCCTGCGGTACGATCTCAACTCCGTACACCTTTTTCGCATGCTTTGCCACGCAAAGTGAGATTGTTCCGATCCCGCAGTACATATCCCACACAATCTCATCACCGGTCAGTTTGGCATAAGAGACAGCCTTATCGTACAAGACCTTTGTCTGCAAAGGGTTTACCTGATAAAAGGATAACGGCGAAATCTTAAACCGGATATCTCCGATATAATCTGTGATGTACCCTGTTCCAAAAACAGTGTCGCAGCTATCTCCTAATATACGATTTGTCTTTTCGGTATTATAATTTAATGTCAGACTTTTTAATAAGATTTTATTCTTTCCGTCTGTCTTATAAAATTCATTATAAGAATCCACAGCCTCTTGAATACATTGTGTCCACGCTTGTTCCACAATGCTTCCGCCAAACTGCTTCCTGCTGCCGTTTATCACGACACAGACCATCAGCTCACCGGTCGTAAATCCAACACGAATCAGAATATGACGCACAAGACCTGTATGGCTTGTCTCATCATAGATGAATTTCCCGGATTGATCCTGCAGTTTTTGCAGCCATGTACGCATAGCCGGAATCAGGAAATCGTTGACACGATGCCCGATGGCACACGAATCAAGACTGACGATCGAATGGGTTCGTCCTGCATAAAATCCAATTTCCACCTTTCCATCCCGCGAAAGTCCCACCGGAAACTGCATCTTATTCCGATAATGATACGGTTCATCCATCCCGCAGATTTGCTCCATAAATGCTCCGGCATTTTCGATTCCCCCGATGCGCTCCAGACAATTTTTCACCTTGTTCCACTTATATTCCAGCTGCTTTTGGTAATCCATATGCATCAGCGCACAGCCGCCACACTGTCTTGCCTTCGAACACACAGCTTCCACACGGTATGGTGACGGCTTCAGAATCTCCTCTAATCTTCCATATGCATACTGCTTTTTTACTTTTACAATTCGAACCTTAATCACATCTTCTACAATCGTATCCTTCACAAAAACGGCGATACCTTTTTCAAAGCCTTCCTCGCATATGTGCCCGATGCCCTCACCGTCATTACCGATATCCTCGATTGTCATTCCATATATATCATTCTTTTTCATGCTCGGTTTTTTCCTCCTGCTTGATTTCCCAGTGAATCAGAAATGTCAAGGCCGCACGCAGTGCGATGATTCCGGCAACAATGGCAATCTCCTTCCATTCACGCACAACCACCGTTCTTAATATCTCACTTCCAAGCTTGAACTCAAGCCCCATGGCAAGCCCCTTTGCAAGATAAATCCTTGTATCTTTTCTTCGACGAATAAATTTTGTAAAGCTCACAAGGCTTGTCCATATGATGATTCCGACGCCAATAAATTCAAAAATCAAGATTCCGCATTCTACAATATACTCAAGAATGGTTTTTATCTGATCTAATATTTCCATTATTTTCGACTCCTTTTTCTCTGCAACACACTCCAAAAACATTGTTCCCGATTTTATAACATATAGTATAAGAATATCATCTGCCTAAATGTTCTGCAACAAAAATCATAACATCTGATATTTTAAACCCTTTTGTTTTATGTTATGATATCTGCATATAAACACGTCGGCACTTATCGAATTCAGAATGTGTGAGTTTTATAAACGCTACGTGGGTTATCTGAGCGCGAGCGGCTCTGCATAGAATTGTATATTCTGTACAACGTACTTTGTCAATTCATGAATTTCGCAAACAATCAGGAGCATACTATGTAAAAAGGAGATTTTTATGTTTCAGTCAATCGAATCCGGACATGCCAAATTTTATCAGTTTTTTCGGGTATTTGTAGTTGTATTCGCATCCATTTTATACGCATGGAATCTGTGCTGTTTTGCAAAAACAGCAGGACTGATTCCGGGCGGTTTTTCCGGTGTGTCGCTATTATTACAGGAAATCATATACAAATTTGCACATGTCAAAATCCCTTACTCGCTCTTTAATATACTTTTAAATCTTTTTCCGATTTATATCAGTTTTAAATATATCGGAAAAAAATTTACCATTTACTCGATTCTGACCATTGTCCTATCCAGTATCTTTGTCGATATTCTGCCAAGCTATGTATTCACACAGGATATTTTACTAATCAGTATCTTCGGCGGACTCGTAAGCGGTTTTGCAATCTGTTTATGCTTAAATGTCGGCACTACAACCGGCGGAACCGATTTTATCAGCATCTATCTTGCACAGCAAAAGGGAATCGACGCATGGAATTACATCCTGCTTGGCAATGTTATCATGCTCGGCATCGCAGGCGTTCTGTTTGGATGGTCGATTGCACTTTATTCCATTATCTATCAATTTTGCAGTACACAGGTCATCCAGATGCTCTATAAACGCTATAAAAAGGAAACACTTTTCATTATCTCAGATCAGGCAGAACAGATATACCGCGCCATTCAGGAGACAACCAACCACGATGCAACCCTGTTTGAGGGCATCGGGTGTTATGAAGAAAAGAAGAAAACTTTGATTTATTCCGTCATCAACACGGAAGCAAAACGGCAATTAGTTCCTCTGATTCGCTCGATAGACCCACACGCGTTTATCAATATCGTCAAAACAGAGGAACTTGCCGGAAGATTTCATGATATACCAAACGATTAAAATTACTTTTGCGATTTCATAATTGCATCAAATATATAGTCTGCGACAGCTTCTTTACTCATTAGAGGAAGCTCTGTCGCAGTTTCTTTTGTGATAATCGTCATAACATTTGTATCAACGCCAAAGCCTGCACCTTCTACCCTCAGATTGTTTGCAGCAATCATATCAATATTCTTTTTTGCAAGCTTTGCCTTCGAATTTTCAAGCATATTTTCCTTTTCCATGCAAAAACCGCATATAAACTGCCCATCATGCTTATGCGCACCGAGATATGCCAGGATATCGTCTGTGCGCTCCAGTTCCATCGCCATGGAACCATCCTGTTTTTTTATCTTCTCGGCTGCCACGGAAACCGGCCGGTAATCCGCTACCGCTGCCGCCTTGACAATGATATCCATATCTTCACTGCGGGAAATAACAGCATCGTACATATCCTTTGCAGATTTCACATGCACAACATCCATAAAAAGAGGTTCCTTCAAGCTTGTCTCACCTGTCACAAGTGTCACATCTGCCCCGCGAAGCATTGCCATACGTGCCAGTGCATATCCCATCTTGCCGGTTGAGTGGTTCGTAATATACCGAACAGGGTCTATGCTTTCCTGTGTTGCACCTGCAGTCACCAAAACCTTCTTTCCCGCAAGATCCTTTTCCTTCGCACACGCTCTTAAAATATATTCAACAAGCACATCCTCCGGTGGCAGCTTTCCTTTGCCAATCTCTCTGCAAGCCAGATAGCCTTCATCTGCCTCAATAATTTCATATCCATACTCTGCGAGTTTTTTCATATTGTTCTGCACAATCCGGTTCTCATACATATGCACGTTCATCGACGGCGCAATCAAAACCGGACACGTTGCAGGAAGCACACATGTCGTAAGCATATCGTCGGCGATTCCATTTGCAATCTTACCGACCACATCCGCACTCGCCGGAGCAATCAGGATACAATCTGCCTGCGTACCGAGCGCAATATGCGGCACATGCAATTCCATACACCGGTCAAATGTATCCGTATAACAATGATTTCCGGTTAAAATCTCAAATGTCTCCGGCGTAATAAAATGTGTCGCATTTTCCGTCATAACAACATGAATATCTGCATGCAGTTTTGACAGCATACTTGCCACATTTGCCATCTTATAGGCTGCGATGCCGCCGCTCACACCGAGTACGATTTTCTTTCCTGTCAGCATAATCTTCTCCTTATTATTAAATGCCTAATGTCTTACATATCCTCCAAACGACCATGTTTCTCATAATTCGTCAGTCTTGAAATATGATTGTTCTCATCTACAAATACTACCTTCGGCTTGTGCTCCTTCACCTCGTCTGGTGTCATATCCGCATAACACATAATAATAATCCTGTCTCCGACACAGACCTGTCTTGCCGCAGCTCCGTTTAAACAGATCATCCCGCTTTCACGTTCACCTGCTATCACATAAGTCTCAAACCGATTGCCATTTTCAATGTCCACGATTTGTACCTTTTCATACTCAAAGATGCCTGCTGCCTCCATCAATGTCTCATCAATCGTAATGCTCCCGACATACTGAAGTTCTGCCTGCTTTACGGTTGCACGATGTATCTTACTTTTGAGCATACTTACTGTCATTTGTTTCTCCTTTCCGGAATTTAAACACTATAATGAAAATTATCAATCAATCTGGCTTCGCCCGCTATATTCACAGCTATCGCACAGAGAATATCTCCCTTGATGACATCCACACTCTGCATCGTTGCCCCATCTACGATTTCCACATAATCAATCGTTGCAAGCGGCATGGTGTTGATTAAATCGCGCATTGCCTGCTTTATCTTCGCTACATCACGTTCTCCATCCTCCACCATCTTCTTTCCGAGGAAGATTGCCTTTGACAAAATGACTGCCTGCTTTCTTGATTCCGGTGAGAGATATGTGTTTCTCGAGCTCTTTGCAAGTCCGTCCTCCTCACGGATAATCGGACAGCCGACAATCTCAATATCCATGTTCAAATCCGTAACCATACGCTTGATGACCGCAAGCTGCTGTGCATCCTTCTCTCCGAAATATGCTTTATCCGGCTGCACAATATTGAATAGCTTATTGACAACCGTACATACGCCCCGGAAATGAACCGGCCGTGAAAGTCCGCAAAGCGCATTCGTAAGACCATTCATATCGACAAATGAGCAAAATCCATCCGTATACATTTCTTCCGGTTCCGGATGAAAAATCAAACTTGCACCCGCTGCTTCACAAAGCTTTGCATCTGCCTCTAAATCTCTCGGATAGCTTGCAAGATCCTCGGTTGGTCCGAACTGCATCGGATTGACAAATACACTGACAACGACCTCATCATTTTCTAATACAGCCTTATCAATCAAACTCCTATGTCCCTCATGGAGATACCCCATCGTCGGAACAAGTCCGACCTGCTTTCCTTCCTTTCTCCATGCCTTGACCTTCTCTCTTACCGCCTTTACTGTTGTAACGATTTCCATATGTTTTCATCCTTTCTATGAGACTAATAACGAACACGTAATAATTTAATAAAGCTTCTCAATCACATCATCCGCGATAGCATATGTGTGCTGTTCTGTCGGATATGTGCCCGCCTTTACCTCGTCAATATATGCCTTGAATCCTGCCTTCATCTGCGCACCGACCTCTGCAAAACGCTTTACAAACTTCGGTGTAAAATCGCTGAACATGCCAAGCATGTCTGCATATACAAGTACCTGGCCGTCGCATCCGTTTCCGGCACCGATTCCGATTGTCGGAATCGAGAGCTTCTTTGTGACAAGCGTTGCAAGCTTTTCCGGTACACACTCAAGCACAACCGCAAATGCACCCGCCTCCTGAACGGCAATTGCATCCTCAATCAGCTTCTGCGCAGCCGCCTCGCTCTTGCCCTGCACCTTGAAACCGCCAAATGCATTGATAGACTGCGGTGTCAGTCCAATATGTGCACAAACCGGAATCCCTGCATCCGTAATTGCCTTAATATGCGGAGCAACCTCAACACCGCCCTCAAGCTTTACCGCATTGGCACGACCTTCCTTCATCAATCTGCCGGCATTGACAACCGCATCATAGACGGATGTCTGATAGGACATAAACGGCATATCAATAATCACAAGCGCATTCTTTGCGCCTCTTGCAACCGCTGCCCCGTGATGAATCATGTCCTCCATCGTGACGGAAATCGTATCCTCATATCCAAGAACCACATTTCCGAGGGAATCCCCTACTAAAATAGAATCAATGCCCGCCTCATCCAGCAGCTTTGCTGTTGAATAATCGTATGCTGTAAGCATCGTGAGCTTCTCACCCTCTGCCTTTGCTTTTGCAAATGTTGTAACTGTCTTTTTCATCTTTCTCTGTCTCCTTGCAATATTTCTGATAATTTTTTATATTCGTCATCCATTTCCTTGTCCCGACATGCGTATGGTATCAAGCGCTTGGACAAACATCGATAAACCGTCTGTGCATCACCGGAAAGTGCATGCAAATGCTTCTCCACCGTTTTGATATCACACCGGCTGACCGGACCGGTCAGTGCCTCCCGCATACCGACACGCTGCATATTTTCCGCATTATTTGCAAACAGCGGAAGCAATGCCTGTTCTGCCTCAGAAACCGTAAATCCACACTGCGTCAGCAAATCTGTTCCCATCGCATATAATCCAATGACAAGATTACTTACAAACACAGCGGACGCATGGTACTTCTCCTTATGCTCTGCCGAAATCCGTCTGACCGTATGACCAAGCTTCTGAAACAAATCAAAAAGCTGCTCCGTATATGAGCCTTCGCCCTCAATCGTGATAAAGCAATCTTTAAAATGTAAATAGGATTCTGTCTTGGAATTTACTGCATATATCGGATGTATCGAATAACCGCTTACCCGGTCACCCATACCAGAAAATACACGAGACGAAAGAGCTCCGCTCGTATGAACCAATGCCTTACCTGCCAAAGAAGCATTTCCCTTGGCAATCGTGTCCGAGACCGTCTGAATCTGACCGTCCGGCACTGTCAAAAATATAACATCACACACATCAATCAAACTGTCCATGCTCTCATAGTAATTCGTATCAGTAAATCTCGCTGCTTCCTTCGCGGATTCTAAGCTCCGGCTGTAATACCCCATGACGCAGAATCCGGAATCCCTATGCTGCATTTCATACTCTGTCAAATGCTTTCCGAGTGTGAAACCCATCTTTCCAGCTCCAATAAATCCAATCTTCATACCATCACCTCGTTTTCATACTCTTAACTTGAACGAGTGTGCGCTGCCGTTATTCATTTTTTCCGGTATAGTTTCGTCTCCGAATACCATCCAACACGAAATATATCATTTTCCTGACTGTTTGTAAACAAAAAATGGCATAAAAATTGTACTAAGTTTTGTACATAAAAAGAACCCCGCACATCCTGATTGCCTTCGGTAATGTTTGGAGTTATATAAAAATCGCAGATGATTTAAAAAATCATCTACGATTCTCATAATTTATTCTACACTATAATTTGGTGCTTCTTTTGTAATCTGGATGTCATGCGGATGACTCTCCTTTAAGGATGCTGCTGAAATCTCAATAAACTCAGCCTTTTCATGCAATTCCTCAATCGTCTTTGAACCGCAATATCCCATACCTGCACGAAGACCGCCGATCAACTGGAATACTGTATCCTCTACAGTTCCCTTATAAGCGACACGTCCCTCAACACCTTCCGGCACAAGCTTCTTTGCATTTGCCTGGAAATAACGATCCTTACTGCCGTTCTCCATCGCTGCAATACTTCCCATGCCTCTGTAAACCTTATATTTTCTTCCCTGATAAAGCTCAAAATCTCCAGGGCTTTCGTCCGTACCTGCAAACAGGCTTCCCATCATACATACATTGGCACCGGCAGCAAGTGCTTTCGTAATATCACCGGAATACTTGATACCCCCGTCTGCAATGACAGGAATACCTGCCTCATGCGCTGCTTCATATGCCTGCATAATAGCTGTAATCTGTGGTACACCGATACCTGCTACGATACGGGTTGTACAGATAGAACCCGGGCCGATACCAATCTTCACAGCATCAACACCGGCATCAATCATAGCCTGTGTTCCCTTCTTTGTTGCCACATTTCCGGCGATAACATCCAGATTCGGATATTTTTCCTTAATCATAGCAAATGTCTTTAATACATTCTCTGAATGTCCGTGTGCGGTATCAATCACGATTGCGTCAACCTTTGCAGCCACCAACTCATCGACTCTGTCGCAGATATCCGGCGTTACACCGACAGCTGCTGCACAGAGCAGTCTTCCCTGTGAATCCTTTGCCGCATTCGGATACTTAATCTGCTTCTCAATATCCTTAATCGTGATAAGACCCTTGAGCATCATGTTATCATCCACAATTGGAAGCTTCTCCTTGCGGGCTTTGCCAAGGATCTCCTTTGCCTGTTCCAATGTGATGCCTTCTTTTGCTGTAATGAGATTCTCCGATGTCATGGACTCCTTAATCTTTTTTGTATAGTCCGTTTCAAATTTCAAATCTCGGTTTGTAATAATACCTACAAGCTTTCCATTCTCTGTAATCGGTACACCAGAAATCCGGAACTTTGCCATAAGTTTGTCCGCATCATCAAGTGTATGCTCCGGTGAAAGAGAAAATGGATCTGAGATAACACCGTTCTCTGAACGTTTTACTTTATCAACTTCCTCTGCCTGCTGCTGAATAGACATATTTTTGTGAATTACTCCGATGCCGCCCTGTCTCGCCATAGCAATCGCCATTCTATGCTCTGTGACAGTATCCATACCGGCACTCATAAGCGGAATGTTCAGCTTGATTTTCTTTGTAAGCTGTGTTGATAAAATAACGTCATTTGGAATCACACTTGAGAACTGAGGCACTAACAGTACATCATCAAATGTAATACCCTTGCCAATGATCTTACCCATCTTTCTTTTCCTTTCCTTTCTTTTGTCTAATATATATGCCATGAGTCAAAATGACCCAAGCTTTACTTGTCCTCATACACACATATGTACAATCCGATATACTCCTGCCCACCATACATAAGTGGTACCTTAATGCCGTCAATATCGGTCTTCAACTGCAAATTACTTCCATAAACCGAAAGTGGCGGTGTGATATCAATCAAAATACCTAACGTAGAAAAAATCGTTGCGGTATTTCCCATAATCATGTTTCCGAGCTCATTCAATGCCGAGGATGCCATCTCATCCAATTCATTGATCGGCATGCCGAACATCATCCTCGAAGCAATGTCCTTCGCATTCTCATCCCGAATGGCCAAAATAACCTGACCCTTCATCTCGCCGACAACACCAA
The DNA here is from genome assembly GCA_964563955.1 of uncultured Bacteroides sp. Classification (GTDB taxonomy): domain Bacteria; phylum Bacillota; class Clostridia; order Lachnospirales; family Lachnospiraceae; genus Coprococcus_C. The sequence continues at coordinate 13,665 of CAZLZH010000056.1, forward strand.
CCTGAATCGCGTAATATTTTTCTTCCAAATGGAAATCTGTCTTCTCAGGTTTTCCGACTGTCATTTTTACCTGCGCCACACTTTCGACAATCGAAATACTCGACTGCAAAAAGGGATTTATGTGTTTTACATCAACTGCTGGTGCCATATTACCTTTCTCTCCTTATATAAGAATCTCATATAAACGTATATAAATTGTATTATACTATACAATCTCCAAGTATTCAAATACTTATTTTCTAATATTTACTAAATTTTTAAAAAACAAAGATATCTGTAGAGCTTAATTCATGTCCGGATTCATCCATCTGTCTTACAGTCACTTCACCTCCCGTCTCTGCCAGCTTATCCGGAACCATCAGCGTATTGCGATCGACATAGATTGTATCCATCTCGTCGTCCCCGATAAACACCTTGGAATATTCGTTGAAATTCCTTCCTTTGACAACGATATGATCCACTTCATTATTGACCTTCTGGATACTGATTTCCTCAAGTCCCATCCTGATCTCTCCGTCCTCCTGCACAGGGGACTGACCGTCATAAATATAATCATCACCAAAAAGCATATCATACGCAAGAAGTGTCACCGCATGATCCAGTTCCGCACCCTGATATTTTATGTGTGCTTTCTGCACATAGCCCGGAGTGAGATTCAATGCCTGAAAAATCTTTGTGGAGATTTCGCTTGCAGCAATATCCTCATCCTCCAATGCCAAATTCAAATTATTTACGAGAATATATTCCGTTTGGAACTGCGTGTGCGGGAGCTGTTC
>CAZLZH010000057.1:0-14287 GCA_964563955.1 uncultured Bacteroides sp.
CTCTTGGTGCAGTTCTTGTCAGCAACGCCACAATTTTTGATGCAAATATTTCTAGTGGTGCAACAGATAGCACTGTAAGTCTGTCCTGATTCCAAGGCAACTTAACTTCTCTTCTTGCCACTGACAACACATGACAGCGAAGCATATAATTAATCTCAATTTTCAGATTATCCCTTACTCCACCGGAATTTATATATTCATACACAAACGAATCTAATGCATGATAGGATTTAGACTTTTGACTTAAAGCGTATCCGTTCGCCATCATATATTTATTGATTCTATCTGTAATCACCTCCCTGTCTGCAAGCATTTCTTCCCTTTCAATGCTTTTACAATAATCCAAATCAATGTCTACAGAAAGCCTTGGCAAATCAAAAATGGTAAGATTAATAGCGGTACCGCCTTTCAAAGCAATACTTTTTGACAGCAGTTCATCTTCCTCCATAAATTTCAACACATCAGCCAGACGATATACTTTTTCAAGAGTGTCTCGTACAAACCCCATATCCTTTGCCATTCTGCCCAACGTCATTCTATCCAATTGCATTATAGTCCGTTACTCCTTTATCTGTCAGTTCCCGTAATGATGATAGTGTATACAACTTCCATTTCTCATTAAAAACAGTCCCCTGCGTTTCCTTCATCAGATATCGTTTTGCCATGGAACAACGCTTTTGGCATTCCTTGAAAAACATATCAGAAAATCCAAATTCATTTTTCAATTCTTCAAATATATAACCGCATTTTTGATATAAAAATCCGTTTTCATTTCGCTTAAGACACTCAAGGACTTTCTCTTCCTTTAAACTTGGTATAAGCATAAGACAACGTATTACTTCTTCCAATCCCACTATTTTTTCAAAATCACGAATACTGTCTACTACTGTTTGTTCTATAGAAGTTACCCTTACCTTTCCTTCCTGTATTATTTCAATATGCGGCTTTCGCTCTACCCGATGATAAATCACTCCGTCATATTCAAAATCTGCAAAACGACTATTCGTCGCTACATAACATTCATAAAATACCTGGCTTCCATATCCGAAGACTTCAAAAGCGCTATGATGTGAGATGCATGCATCTGGAAAAAGATTTGCACCTATCTGATATCGAGAAAGTACGGGTTGTTTTGTTTCCATACTAATAACCACATAAAAATCTCTTTTCACTCTTTCAATATATCCTTTTTTCTGGTACTCATATATAACCATTTTAGCTGCAGCAGGCGTTCCCACAAGTTTTATCAATTCCTCCCTGCTAAAGCATCCCATTTCAAGTAACTTTTCATAATGTTTCATTCTGTATCACCACATTTTTTCGCACAATATGATTGTTTTTTTAGCATTTTATTCTTTTTTTTAATTTATATTTTAATTTTATTGCATTATGCTTCATATTACAAGCATATTTTGCAATTTTTAAAATGTTTCACCTTCATTACTTTTAAAGTTGCAGCAAAGAATGTCTTAATATTCTCATCAAATAATAAATCCAACTGGTACAAGTTGTTTTTCAAAAGAGCCCACATACTTATCCTTACAATAAGTACATGGACTCTTATTTTTCCAATGTCATAACTTGCTCTTTATGTGTCATAAATCTGTCATATAATTTGCTTTATACATTCTGTAATTCCTATATTTTCAACGATTTGACCATTCTGATAATCTTCTGCCATGACACACGAAAAGTATTTTAACCATAAAAATCTTCTATCTCAAAATGCCCTATAATGCCATGTTTGGGGGCATTTTGTCGACTTGTTTTTTCTATTTATAAAAGCTACATTTAAGTGCCAATTTTGCAAAATACGGCAAAACGGTGCAATTCACACCCCTCATTCAAGATGCATTTTCTATCCCACGGACGTTAAAATTCCATCAAGGAATTTGCTTTCATTACATTTCATCTGCTCTGTGAAAGTACTATATTCATCTATCCCTGTTGGAATTTGAAAGCCATGCTTAATGAGACAGATATCATTTCGTGCCTCTACATTTTTCTCGTAAGTAGAGCCTCGGTTCAGCCACATGACAGTGTCCTCCTCTTCTCCCGTTTCAGGATAAAAATAAAATCCCTTCTTGGCATCAAATCTAAACATATATGCCAATACTTGCAGATAGTCCTTATTTCCAATATTGTCAATTAGCTTATATTTTGCATCAGCAATCACTCGTGCCTCTGAATTTCTACTTATGAAGTCTGGATAAATCAGTCCACGATTTTGGTCAAACAAACGTTGTGACCCCTTTGTTGCCTTATTCATCGGATGATAGAATATCTCATCCACAATCGAATTCATATACTCTTCCCAGAGCCAAGCACCGTCAAAAAGCAAGCCATAGACCTTCTTGCTTCCCATTCCAATTTGATGTTTCTGATGCTGTAAAATCAGTAGACATAGATTCTGCAATTCACGATACTCTCGATAAAATGCGTGTCTAATAGTATTTGTTTTATTTGCATCAATGACTTTTTGTCGATTGCACATTTCGTAGTTAGGAGTGGTTGCTACAACATCCTTGACCTCATCCTTAACCTGCGCAAGTAGTTTATGACCATATGGCTTATATTTGATAAACTCCACCGTATGACGAATTAACTCCATCAAATCATTATCGAAGGAATACTCCCTCTGCGAATATGCAACATTTCCCACAAAAGGTGTATTCTTAACGATGTGTCTTGCTATATCAATTGTTCCCTTTACATTGCTGTCATTGTATGTCTTTCTCACATAAGTCTTAAAGACTCCCTTACGCATGGCACTCTTTAAGTAATGTGGAAAGATAAAAACAAGCAAATTGAAGATACGGTCATCATTATTTGCATCGGTTTCCAAATCCACAATGTTAGGAACATCAAATACCCGCTCAAGCAGATATTGAAACAGAAAGTCCTGTCCATTACCACTAAATCTTGATTCAACGATGAGTTTCTCATCGCCAAGCCCCATAAAGCCCATGACATTGCTAGACAGATAATAGTTGTTCACGCTCTGCAAGATTATCTGGTTTTTTGTGATATCATCTGCGTCTCTGAGAATTTCCGGGAATACAAATATCCCTTCATTCTCCAGCTGCACCAAAGTTTTATCTACAATCTTGCCTGTCAGATGTGGTATACAAGACAATGACTCCTTCGGTATTCTCGAATTATCTTTTATTTTAATTCGGCTCATCTACAGAGGCTCCTCTCGACTGTCCATGGCTATAGGCTTTCCTAAATCGCTCCATGATACCTTAGATTATAATTCTTTACCAAACTCATTGGTTTACTCTCACTCATAAATGCATCTCCTTCATGTGATATATCCAATTATTAAATCTATTTTAAAAACAAAAATGGCATCCTGACAGCTATATTTGTCAGAACACCATCTATGAGTTTGAGCTCTATGTATTTGCAAGCCATTTTCAAGCCAAAAATATCACTACGCTTGAAATCCTTCCAGCTTGTTATTTAATTCTCCCGACATTGTCTCCAGCTTCTGTGCAAATTCCTTCAACTGAGAAACCGCTTCTGCCTGCTTTACCGTGATATCCAGAGCCTGAGCCGAATAGTCAAGGCAAGAACCTGTGTTCTCTTCAATAGTCTGGAAGGCTGTGGTAATATCGTCCTTTGCCTCCACAAATGCGCAAAGTCCGCTCTGCAGCTCCTGATTATTTCCGTTCAAGGACTCTACAGACATATTAATTCCGTCAAAGAAACTTCCCACCTGCTGAGAAACCGTGGAATTCTTTTCAAATAGGCCGACGACATCTTCAATATCCTTTACCGTCTCACCAATCTGCGACTGTATTTCCATAATCAACACGCGGATATCCCCGGAAGCCTGATCGGTCTGCTCTGACAGACTGCGTATCTCATCCGCCACCACGGAAAAGCCTCGCCCTGCCTCTCCGGCTCTGGCTGCCTCAATCGAGGCATTTAAAGCCAACAGATTGGTCTGAGCAGAAATCTGCGTGATAGTGGCAATAATATCCGTAATACGTCCGGATTTCTCTTTCAGCAACTGTACACCGCTCTGAAGCTTCTCCATATTTTCCAGAGATACTGCGGTTGAACTTTCCAGCTCCTTCATAATTGCCACATTTTCTGTGAGATTACTACTGACACTGCCGACAATGTCACTCATATCCACAAACTGATGGCGAAAGCTGTCGATTTGTTCCTGGAAACGCTCCAGCTTGTTCCTGCCTTCTGCTACACTTTGATTCTGCATTCCTACCGTACCGGAAATGCCGTCCATTTTTCCTTTTACTTCGCCGGCGTCTTCCACAACTTCTCTGGTTATTTCACCCAAAACTGCGGTCGCACCCTTGATGCTGTCCGCCGCATCTCCAAATGTCTCCAACAGCCGTTTTAAGCTTTGGAACATTTCATTGAAGCCACTCGCAAGTCTGCCGATTTCATCCTTGCTGGAAATGTGAATCTCCTGAGTAAAGTCTCTGGACTCCACCGTATCTGCCAGCCGTCTGATTGGCTTTACAATCTGTCCGGCTGCCAGACTGATAATCACAATCCCTATCAGAAGGGAAACCACGATTGCCACGGCAAAACCTTTAAACATAGTGTTTGCCGCCTTGTTCAATACAGCCTTGTCCACGGCAACCAAAAGCATCCATCCACATTCCTCCACAGGAGCGGCATACATCGCCCTCGTTACACCGTCATAATCCTTGACGAAAACCTCATCCACGGCATTGCCCTGAAGCAGTGGAACAAGCTCTCCATAAGGATTCCCTGAAAGATTCTGAATCGGAACCGGCTCGTCGTTCACATAGCCGTAATCGTCATTCGGATGAACCACCACTCCCTGATTCTGGTCCAGCAGCATAGCATAACTGTTGTCAGGCACCTGACATTGATTTACCGTCTCTACCACCGTATCCACGAAAATATCCTCCGCCAGAATTCCCTTTACTTCTCCATTTATTGTAATCTTGCGGGAAATGGTGATTACAATTCTACCGGAGTCCACATCCCTATAAGGAGCTTCATAATGAAAACCCTCCTTATCAAGTGCCCCGGCAAACCAGCTTCTTTGTGTAAAATCAATATCCGGTTCCGGCACATACCCGCTACCGGAAGCCATTTGGTTTTCCAGACTGGTATAATAAATATCATATAAGACATCATCCTCATTGCAATTTTCCAGAATATATGTAAGATAGTCGCACAACTCCTCATGGTCCGTACTTCCATCCGCCTCTATAGATGCCGCAATGGTATCCAGAAACGCCGCCTGCTCCTTCATCCATGCATCAATCTGACCGGCACTCTTCTCTGCCAGCAGCTGTGCACTTTCGCCTTCCTTCTCCTTCAACTTCCCGGAGGCGGTAAAGTAGCTTACCGATGCGGTTATTCCAAGACATATTACGCAAATCATACAGGTTATCAATATCAGTTTACTTTTTAAATTTTTCATCAACTGCACCTCTTTCGTCACTTATACTACCAGAGAACCCCCCGATACATCACAATTATCCTCTATATTTGATTAATTTTTATTTTATTATCATACTAATATATGGCATCAAAGTCAATCAACATATTTGCAATTTACCGCCTGAAAAATAAAAGAGTGTCAAAAATCACACTCTTTCCTGAACACCTTACCTGCGATGTTGTCATCTTATTTATGATATGAAATCCGGCTATGCCTTAATGTTTCATTTCATCATTCCCCCTTCCCTACACAACACTTAAGGCTTTTTATTCCTTTTTTCAAAATAATGTAAGGCGCTTCCCCTTAATATAAATATATGTTTGTTAATTCCAAAATATTCCTATTTTTTCTTTATAAGTGACAGCAAACTACAAGCCCGTTTTGTCTTTTCTGCTCACATATTATCCTCAGCTTTTCTGCCGCTTTACATAAAAAATAGAGCGCATAGACTACTTTCTATACGCTCTAACGCACGGTTCTTCCATATGGCTAACTACATTTAAATCATTACCACCTAATTAACCATTGCTTTACATTCATTTGAAACTAACAGCACATCATGCGCCTGCAATATATCGTGATATCGTATCTAGCAGCAGCGGGACATCGATTGGTTTCGTTAAATGCTCATTCATCCCGCTTTCATAAGACATCTGCTTATCGCTTTCGAAAGCATTCGCGGACAATGCAAGGATCGGGATTTTTGACAAGACAGGGTCTTCTAACTTTCTGATTGCCTTTGCCGCCTCATATCCGTTCATAACCGGCATTTGAATATCCATTAATACAAGAGAATAGTATCCCGGTTCTGAATGCTTCAGCTTATCAACTGCAATACTGCCATTTACGGCAGTTTCGATTACAAACCCGATTTCCTGAAGAATCTCCTGCTCGATTTCCCGATTGATTTCGTTATCCTCCACAAGTAAAATTCTCTTTCCCGGCAGATTGACATATAAATTATCTGGCTGGCTCTCATTTACACTTGAATCGGTTTGCGTGCGCAAGCGAAGCGTAACGGTAAATGTACTCCCCTCGCCAAGCGTACTGCTGACTTCAATATCTCCGCCCATCCTGTTCGCAATATTTTTTGCAATCGTAAGTCCAAGACCAACTCCGAACACCTGACTCTGGGTCGTATTATTTTCACGCTCAAAGGGATCAAAAATATGTTCCAGAAAATCCTCACTAATTCCGATACCGCTATCCTGAATCACAATTTGATAGACGGAATATTCTTCTGATATCTCATCCGACTCTTTAATCGTAAGATTAATTTCTCCATCATTTTTGTTATATTTAATTGCATTGTTTGTAAGATATCGGATAAGCTGACGCAGTTTATCCGGGTCACTGTACACATACGGATGCTTTAAGTCCGTACATTCCAGTGAAAAGGAAATATTTTTGTCCATTGTTTTTGGACGGAGTGAAGCATATATTTCCTTAGCAATATCAACCAGATTACATTTTGTTTCTACAAAAGGAACATCCCCCGATTCCGTCCATGCAAGCTCCAAAACCTTATCAATCAGTTCCAATAGCTGCTGACCGGACTCCTCAATCCGATCAAGATAGCTTTCGGTAAGCTGCTGATTGTCAATATTAGATTTCGCAAGAGCTGCAAACCCGAAAATAGCGTTCAAAGGCGTGCGCATATCATGAGACATGTTGGACAAAAACGTGTTTTTGGCAACAATTGCAGCATTTGCACGATTCAGCGCATCCTCAAGGAGCTGCTTTTGCTCCGTTTCACGAAGAATCTCGTCATCAATCCGGCGGCATCCTATGACAATCTGAGAAATATGATTTCCATCTCCGACATCTATAATCCGAAGCTGTATAAATTGAACCGCATTTTCTGCCAAAACCCTGTAATTCACATAGTATGTTTTCCTATCCGCCAGCTTTTCACGAATGCAATCAGGCGAAACGTCATTTAATATATGCTGACGATCGTCAGGATGCACCCATGTATTTACATAACCATGTACAAACTGCAAAAATTCACAAGGCTTATGTTCATAATCAAACTGTTGCGCAACCCTTTCGCTGAGCCGGTAAGGAAGGACCTTGTCCGTATCTAAGTTCGCATATAAAATCGTATCATAATTCACGCTGAGACCTTCAATGACCTCCAGCCGCCGCAAATATTCCTGATTAATCAGCTTTTTCTCTTTATCGTAATTTTCAATTATGCTTTTTAATTTTTCCGATTCCAGCTTTTGGGCATTTAAGAGAGCATTCCGCTCCATTTGCTGTCGATTATGCTTTTCCGTGGCATCACCGATAAATACATAAAAGATTCCTCCGGCAGAGTCACTTTTAACAAAATGTCCATAATCTTCAACCCAGCCGATGGTTCCATCCTTACGAATAATCCGGTATTCAACATAATCAAAATCATATTTGCTTGCAGCTACCTGCTCCCATATACTTGTCTCGACTCGATCAAGTTCTTCCGGATGCACGATTCCCCGAAATGAATTACCGGTTAATTCCTGAAATTCCTGAAAAGAACTGCACTGAAAGATTCGAAGCAGCGCCTTATTTGCATAAATTATTTTTTCGTCACGCTCCGCATAATAGATTAAAAATCCGCCCGGCATTTCATCCATAAAATCAATCATTCCCTTAGCGGTTTTCATCCTTGCGGAACAGGATTCGTCCGGTTGCTGTTTGGCAGGCTGACCACCCATATCCGGTTCATTATTTTCAGGATGCTCTAACAAAGTCAGGATATCTTCAAATATATTATGTTCATTCTGTTGTTTGTTCATAAAAATGCCCCCTATTTCTCGGAAATCCGCTCATGCAAATTTGCCTCTGGCAAATGAGCGGACGCTGCATGTCAAGTTTTTTATAAAAAAACTTGACACAACCTTCAAAAATTTTATCACAAATTTTTTATTATGTCATTATTTATGTATTTGCGATGCATAAAAAAATAGACCGTCAAATAAATTACCTGGTCTATTTTTACACATCAGCCAGAAAGCAAATTATGATCCACAATTAAAAAGATAAGAAATTAATTTCAAATACAATATCTTTTATTCAGAAACATGCACTAAATGCTGGCCGCATATCTTCTATTTGACCGCGAGAAAGTCCGCACTCTTTTGCCAGTTGCTCCCAATTTTCCCTTACAACACTTACTATTTGCTCCGCAAATTTTTTTGCTTCCGTTTCAGGGATTCCAAAACGGGGCGCTGTACGTATTGCCAAATCAATTGAAATGCGGTTGTCCTCATTGTCCACGAGAAGAGATAACTCATCTCCATAGGGAACCGGATTTACATCATACAAAGGTGACAGTATCCATCCATTATCAGAAAGAATAAATGCATGATTCCTAAGATGATCGTCCGTATTGGTTACTGCCATATTAAACACAATTCTTTTCCATAATTCCACTAAATCTGATTTTGGATTGGCTCCACACGATTTTATAAATGAAGCAATATCCAGATAACTTGTCCCCTCGGCTGCCGAAGCTCCATCCGTTTTTCCAAGTAATGTCATTGCTGATGCAAAATGAATTCTTTTTTCACTGTTTCTGTCAAAACGTTTCACCAAAAACGTACTCCCAAATTTAGAGAATTTTTCCAGTTTAGATTCCGGCACATTTAATCCACACATCCTCGCAAGCTCATGAACCACTTTTTCCCATGCTCCTGTATCATTCTCGTCATTTTTCGAAGGAAATTTTGCAATCCAAAGTTGTCCCTTCGTGTCAACAACGGTTGCCTTTGGTCTCGCTCCGCCTAAAGAGGACCCCGGTTTTATTAACTGATTAATCCATTTCTCTGTAAATCCAATTTCATCATTTTCATAATTTCTGGATGCTTCCTCTAAGGTTCTAAGTGATGTCCATGGAGGAGCTGCCGTTTCTTTATCATCCGAAAGGAATGGACCAGCTTGATCAAGTTTAAAACGAATCCCTCCCATCCTGGTTTCATCATATACACCAAGAAGATAATCACTATCGTATAATTTTCTTGGTTTTCGCCCTTCCTTATCTGCCAAAAGCCGTTCCCTCTTATTCATGAGTACACGTCCCCATCTGTCAGGTGAAGCATCTGAAAATAAACCAAAGATATTTTTGTCTATTGCGAATTGACGTCCTGTAAAAGGTTGCAGTCCGGGATCAAGATTAACCGATAATTTATGCTTTTTCAGCCATTCCAAATCATATTCAAAAGAGTATGTTTCCCCTCCTTTTACGATCCCTACATACAACATGCCAAGCAAAAAAGGTTCATCACAAGAAAAATCATCATATACATAAATTACTTTTTCTTCTGCGGTCATTTATCCTTCCTCCTTGTTGCTCTTTTTCTTGTCATCAGATTAAGATCCTGCATCTGTCTTCCCATTTCATCATCCTTCGCTACAAGACCTAAGTCCTTATCCATGCCTCCCAACGCGTGTAAAACTGCTGCATATATTCCTATAGCTACAGCCGGATTGCCGGACTCAACCTTCCACAATGACGCACGGCTGATTCCGGCACGTTCTGCCACTAATTCAACAGGCAGATTTCGTCGAAGTCTGGCCAGCTTAATCTGTTCCCCCATCATCTTTAATATTTCTTCTGTTGCAGGTACTATATTATATGCCGCTTTTTTCATTCATATCCACCCTTGTTTCTATTTTATGTTTATTATTATAAACATAAAATAGAAATTAGTCAATAATAGTAAACGTTATATTGTTTAATATTCAACAACTAATCCCTCAGCCTTCTCAGGATATGATTCCATGCACGTTCCCTTGTATGTACAATAATATTATAATCTCCCTCTACATCATCCGAAGCCAATATCTCTATCTGAATCTCACCGGTCTTATCATGAAATGTATCTGTTTTTATCTGATAATTGCCCGTAGTAAACTGCTTCTCATAGATTTTAGTTCCATCACAGGTTATGATGCACGAAGCATTCCCCTTTTTTACCGTAACATTTCCTGATACATAATAGTCGCTTTTTTCCGACAGCGAGAACGATGAGCTTGTTCTGTTTTCACTGATACCCGCAAAGTCATCTGTTTTCATAATATTCAGCGGACCGAAGGTGCTCATCGCCTCCTTCCATTCTTCCTTTACAAAAAATAATGTCCCTATTATTAAAACTATAAATATTATTATCGCTATCACAATAATGCTTCTTCGCTTATAACAGAGAATCTTTTATGGTATTCTTATTGTCCCCCAATAGGGAAGATGATCTGTCCCGTTCACCTTTACCTCGCACTAGCAGGCATCTCTCCTTACATATTCATCATAACATCTACTCTTTGATCCAAACATTGATTTAATTCATTCAATCCCGCTGAAAATATGGTAATTATTCCATGTGCTTTTTCCGTTTGCTGTAAACCGTTATTCCCAATACGCCTGCGCCGCTGACAAACAATATGGCAAACCAAAGTGCAAGATTGCTGTTATCGCCTGTTTGCGGACTTGTGGCATCCTTGCCGCCCGAAGCTACCTGTTTAACCTCAAAATTTGCACTGCATTCACCATCCGTATAAACAACGGTTATTTTATGAGTGCCACCAGAAAGTGTCTTGAGGTAATCAGCTTTTAATGTAATAACAGTAGAGCCTGAAACAGCCGTATAATTCTTCGCATCAATCAGCGTCCCGTCAACCTTCACGCCTGTGAATTTGCTGAAATCGCCGTTTGCACGGAATGTCAGCGTTCCGTCGCTGTTCTGCGTCCATGTGCCGTTTGCTCCCTCAATGATTTTGTAATTCGACGCATCTGCCGCCGTAGGCGTCATGGAAAGGTCGGTTTCGACCCAAAAGCTCTGGGTGTCACTCTCATCGCCTATGCGAGTGTACTCCACTTCCTGGCCGTTGATCTTCAGCTTGGCATCGGGGGAGATGTCGGCAGTATAGGCAGTCACATATACACCGTAGTGATAGGTCTTTCCGGCTTCAAAAGCGGTGATCTTGTTATTATAAATATCGCCGCCCCACTCCGGCTCTGTGGAAACAATGCCGGTATTCTCATCTAAGCTCCACCACTCGCAACGGAATACATACTGATCGTTTTCGGGTACCGTTCCGGTAAAGACAGGTTTGTCGCCTGCCTTGAAGCTGACAGTTGCATTGTTGATTTCAATTAACTCGACAGGCGTTGTCTGCCCCGAAGCCACTCTACTCGCTATTGCATAGTTTGAAAAACTTGATGTTTTAAATGTGATAGTATTTGTATTATATATAGTTGGTATTATTTCATATGTTCCATCGTGTTGTTCGTGAACTATAACAACTTCGTTTCCATTTACACCATTTTCTAGTTGAAGCGTAATTGTTGCTTCATTATTTAACTCTTTTAATTCCTTTGTCCAAACATCATCCGCTGTACCTTTATATACAACCTGGTCTAAATTAATGTCTAAATAAGATGAAATTTCATAACCGCTTGCTGTTTCTTCAAAATTAGCTATTTGCTCATTTGACAATGCAACATCATCTACCGACAGAACTACAGAACCCGAATCTATTTCTTCTCCACCAAGTTCTATCGTTCCGTCTTTTACCTTATCGGAAGAACTGGCAACCTTGTCCTCCACTGCGGTGAAACGAGCACCTAAATGGGCATTGCCCGGTTTAATTTCAAAGGTAAATACGGACTGTTCGTCACCGGTGCCGAAATTACCGCCGTTGATACCGAAAGAGGTAAGCTGATAGCCATAGTCGGGAATGAGCTTTACTGTTACCACAGCCCCTACCGGCAAAACTGCGCCACCGCCGCTTTCATCCTGACCCCAGTCTTTGGCAGTTCCCGGATTGCTTAAGTCACTCGGTGAATAGTCTCTGCCGTTATACTTGACCCCAATAAGTTCCATTCTGCCGTGGTCGATGTAATCGTCACCCTGATTCTCATCCTCGTATGTCCAAAGGAAATTGCCCACGACCATATAGTCCTTATCGCTATCGTCCAGCCACTTTACATTCGAAACAATCGTGTAACCGCTCTCACTGTACGGAACGGTGATTTTGAACTCGTTGAGCTGTCCCTTGCAGGCATCGAGAAGAGCCGCCTTGCCTTCCTCTGTGCTTGGGTTGGGAAGGGTATTGTAATAATCCTCGCCGTTAATCGTAAGGGCAGTAATACGTTCACTAATAAAGCAATTAAAATAGAAGTCAACATAGCCGTTACCGTCGTAATGATATTCAATATTGTCAAATCTGTCACCGTCATTGGCGTTGACCATGCGTGAATCGTTGATGTAGAAATCTGCCTTACCTGTAACGGTAACAGATGCAGTTTTCTCTTCACCCTCATAGCCGCCGTGAGCCGGCTCATCACCAGGTCCGGGTTCTGGTCCTGGCCCAGGTCCGGGTTCGCCTTTTTCTACTACCGAGAATGTCAAAGTGACGTTGTTCGGAAGTCCACCCTCATTACTTCTCTTAGATAAGCTTGTTTTTCCGTCTGTTACTATCAGCGTTGTGGAAAATCCGTCTTCTGCTACGAGTTTTACCTGCATGGTATCTGCGTTAAACCCGGCCAGTGTGATAACATCATCCATTACCAGCTCTTGTGTTCCGCTTTTGTCTGCTGTGACGGTTTGTCCGCCCACAGTCCAGTTTCCGCTTCCGAAATTAACCGAATGTGTTTCCGAGGGATTAGAAGGGGAATCTGCAAACGCCGTAACCGGCGCAATCGACAGCACCATGCAGAGCACGAGAAAAAGGCTTGCGATTCGCCCCGCATGACGATTTTTTATGCTTTTCTTCATCTGAAAAACCTCCTTAAAATTATTGATTATTGTCCTGTTCACTTTTGCAGGTTGCATAAAAAACTTAATTTTCTGCATTCTCATTATACAAGATTTCTGCCTGTAATTGTTTGTTCTTTCCGAATAGGCAATGCCAATTTGTGAAACGCAGTGTTGCTTTCTTGGTTGTATGCTATATAATAATAGATAAGAAATTACAAACAAAACGAGGTAAAAGTCATGGATTTCAAGGATAAACTTGCGGAATATATAGAACTGTTAGGCTGTACAGCGAAAGACTTATGCGAAAGTTCAGGGCTTTCAGCCGCCACGATAAGCCGTTACCGTTCCGGTGAACGCATTCCGGAAGCAAACACAGAAAACCTTACAAATCTGATAGAGGGGATTGTCTGTATTGCCCGAAACAAGAAAATCGCCGGTGTTACGGCAGAGTCTGTATCGGCTGCGTTTTCCCCATTCATTAAGAGCAGCATAGTTGATAGGAAACAGCTTCAGACAAATTTCAACACATTGCTTACTATGCTGTCTATCAATGTTTCCGAGCTTTCAAGATTTTTAAATTATGATTCCTCCTATGTTTCCCGTATCAGAAACGGTCTGCGTCAGCCTGCCAATCCAGAGGAATTTGCGTGGAGCATCGCTGGTTTTATTGTTCGGCGTTATCAGAATGATTCAGAAAAGGAAATCATTGCAGATTTGATTGGGTGCAAGTCAGACAAACTGACAAATCCCAATACATATCAAACACTCCTTGCCGAATGGATTATGAACGGGACGGGAGTTTCTAATAATTATCTGGCAGGCTTTTTGGAGAAATTAGATGAGTTTAATCTGAACGAATACATCAGAGCCATTCACTTTGACGAATTAAAAGTCCCTTCTGTCCCTTTTCAGCTCCCTACCTCTAAAAGCTACTTTGGTCTGAAGGAGATGATGGAAAGTGAGCTGTCTTTCTTAAAAGCAACAGTCTTATCCAAGTCTACGAAGCCTGTCATTATGTACAGTGATATGCCTATGAGGGAAATGGCAAAAGACGAAGAATTTCCGAAAAAATGGATGTTCGGTATGGCTATGA
>CAZLZH010000058.1:0-14216 GCA_964563955.1 uncultured Bacteroides sp.
CGCACAGGACTTAAAATCCTGCGGGACTAATCTCCCGTACCGGTTCGATTCCGGTTGCCGGCATATCTTATTGCAGGAAAAATCCTCGGAAATGGCTTGATGGCTTAATTTCCGAGGATTTTGATTTTAAAAGAATGGAGAAATAAAGGGAGTCTTGATGGAAGATATGTTTGTGGATACATTTTTATCCGATGCAGAAATTAACGAGCTTATAGCAAAAATTAAAACCCATGATAATGCGGCATGGGAGCGGTTATGTGATAATTTTGCCCGTTATATTCATGAATGCTGCTGGAAAAGATTAAGAAAACTCGATATGACAGATGCAGTCAGAAGGGACTTGGAAGAGGATCTTTATATGGCTGGCTGGAATGGATTTGTTTCGGCTGTTAAAAATTATGTTCCGGAAAAAGTAAAGTTTTTGACCTATGCAACACATTATATTGACGGAGATATTTCAAAAGAATTAGATATTCTCTTTAATCCCCTTGGTTTGACGGAACGCCCCGATAAGAAGCATGACAAGAGAGAGAATACACATATAGAAAGAGTATCTTTGGAGTATCCTGAGTCAGCCGGATTCGTGCCAAGACCTGACACGGAGCAGATTAGTTTGAATGGAGATGCTCCTGACCGTGGGAAATACAGTGCAGAGAGAAGAACTATTCAGATTCTGGATATTCTGAAAAAGCTTTCGGACGAACACCACAGTATGTCTAAAGAACAGCTTATGAATATGCTTAAATTGTATCGTATTGCAAAATATGATAATGGCGTTTCGGTTGAATCGCCGAATACAATAACCAGTACGCTGGAAAGTATTCTCTTGGAATTGAATCCTCTTACATATAATGAAAATCATGAGAAAGCCTACAGGGTGAAATATGACGGCTACAAAGAAGACCGCCTGAAAAAGAAGATAAATAAAGAAAATTCGGGGAAAATGCAGGATATTACGGCATTTTCATATGTACATACATTTACAGATTCGGAGATGGACAAGCTGATTCAGCAGATATGCTTTTCAGATATATTGTCTATGGATGAAAAGACACAGCTTGTCGAAAAAATAATAAGCACAGCAAGTGAATATTACAGAACTCCTTTTTGGGATGGAGAAAAACTAAGGTTTAATCCTAAGGCAGTTCATGGCAGATTTTCAGGAAGAGAAATGGATGCCGAATCGGCATTTGCAGAAAATGTAAAGATTATCCAGTTTGCGATTAATAATCTGGCGCGGATTCGATTTACATTTAACAGATATACAAGTGAGAAAAAAACAGTTCCCTCTTCACAATATATACATATGCTCAATCCTTATCATCTTGTGGTTTATCATGACAATTATTATTGCATTGGTTTAAAGGCAGAAGATAAGAGAATATGGCATTATCGTGTGGACTTGATGTCTGATGTTGAGATTGTAAGAGATGAAGATGGGGAGATTATCCCGATAGAAATGTGCGGCTTTGAAGGGATGCCTGTTTTTAATGCGAACTGGAATCCCGAAAAATATATGGCTGAACATTTGTATATGGCATACGATGAACCGGAGGATATCCAAATCAAGATTAAAAATACCGATTATACGATTATTCATGACTGGTTTGGTGAGCATTATGACAAGATGGGCGAGGTGAAGGAGAAGGATGATAATGGCGATGAAGTTGTTTTTGATATTGTAAAGGTAAAAACTTCTCCGTCGATGATTGTTCATTGGGCAATGCAGTATGGCGCGCGAGTGGAAATTATGGATGAGAAAATCAGGGGCAAAATCAAAGAGCAGATGCAATTCTTGATGAAAATATATGGCTGAAACTTCCCCATATTCAAAATTTTGAATACGAAAATTTCCATAATATAAATGAAAAAAATATCTGAAAGTCTAGTGAAAGGAGTGTGAGGTTTCACACTCTTTTATTTTTTCAGGAGGGTGCTGCTTATGGAAAGGATACATATTTTTAATAAAGAACATGATTCGGAAAAAATTGCAATGGATATAGTCGCATTTTTAAGAAAGTGGGGGATGTGGAAGGATGTTCAGATTTTTACCGGAGGTAAATGCTACTCGGATGGTGGCAAAGGTGAATTGCTGATTCGGGATGAAGAATATCCGGAACAATATACGGGTGCATATTTTGGGATGAATGATTGTACAGGCAAGGAAATATATAAGGATTATTCCAATTCGGAAAGAATGTTGGATATGACAATGGAGGGGTCATTAAGTCTGCTCCTGCGTCATCATGAATATGAAGTAAGCGTGGGCGATTTATCTGAGGAGGCAAAACACATCATAATTCCTGCAATTCATGAAGCAGAGGATGAGGTTGAAATTCTTGTGGAAGAATATTTTGAAGGGAGAGCAGGCTGGGATCCGGCGGAGTATGATTCCTATGAGGAGTGGCTTGAACTTAATCAGCATTGTGGTATGGGCGAATGCAACGACGAATCCGGAAGCTCTGTTTATAAAACACAGGAGTTTTCGTCAAGAGAAGAATATGAAGATTATCTTTCGCGGACGGCCTCGGAAAGAGAGGAAGGAATCAGGCGGTATTTTGAGGATGAAATTTGTGCCGGTACAGAGTATAATAAAAAAATATTCTTTGATGATGGAAGAATTGCCGAAAGAATTATCAGCGAGTTTGATGGATTGTTGGAAAAATATGGATTGTGGTATGAAATGGGGTTTGATTGGAGTCTTACTACATATAGGATTTGAAAGGAGGATGGAAAGCAGATGAAAACTTATGTGATTGGTGATATTCACGGAGAGTATGAGCAGCTACGGACGCTTTTACAGAAGATGAATTTTAGCGAAGAGGACAGGCTGTATATCCTTGGGGATGTGGTGGACCGTGGAAAACATCCAATCAAGGCGCTGCAGTTTTTGATGCAATTGCCGAATTGTGTCTGCCTGATTGGAAACCATGAGGTGATGGCGATTAAGTGCCTGAGACTGTTATCTAATGAGATTACAGAAAAATTTATTGATTCGCTGAAGGAACAGGATATGCTGTATCTTTTGGATTGGATGGAAAATGGTGCGGATTCTACAATCAATGAGTTTCAACAGCTTTCAAAGGAGGAGCGGGAGGATGTTATTCATTTTATGGGGGAATTTATTGCCTATGAGGAGCTCTGCATAAACGGGCAGAAATATATTCTTGCACATGCTGGTCTGGGAGATAATCACGGCCATTTGACAACCCCGTTGGAAGAACTTACGTTAGAGGATTTTGTATGGTACCGGGCAGACTATGATATCCCGTACTACGATGATACCATTGTAATTACCGGACATACACCGACACAGTACATCGCAAACAATCCGAATCCGGGCTATATATTTAAGGCCAATAATCATATTGCTATGGATTGCGGTGCATGCTCTCCAAAGGGACGGCTTGCCGGAATATGTCTGGAGACAGGGGAGG
Source organism: uncultured Bacteroides sp. (assembly GCA_964563955.1). Classification (GTDB taxonomy): domain Bacteria; phylum Bacillota; class Clostridia; order Lachnospirales; family Lachnospiraceae; genus Coprococcus_C. Next base: position 3,438 of record CAZLZH010000058.1, read on the forward strand.
AATATTATTCGAGGGAATGTCTTTTTTGAAAAACAATTTCAAGCGAAACTGGATGCAGTTTTTGATATACCGATTGAGTTAGACAGCGTTTTGGGTGTACGAATCGGAGATGTCTATTTGCCGGTTGACGAATAGAATATTAGCTTACGAAATATGATAAAGTCCGGGAAGCATGCTATAGTATCGGTGGCTTCCCGGACTTTGTTTTGCTAATTATTCACTTGCGGGAGGCAGATTGCCTAAATTGTTTGATTCATTAAATTAATGATTTATAAAGCTCTGTGATTTCCTCGACACTTGTATCTCTCGGATTGCCCGGCCGACATGCGTCGTCATAAGCAGATTGGGCAAGGAAAGGAATATCCTCAGGCTTCACAATTTCTTTTAAGTTTTCAGCAATACCGACATCCTTTGAGAGCTTGCGGACTGCATTGATTGCAGCGGCTCTTGCGTCCTCAATTGACATATCATCGACACCGTCAACACCCATAGCTTTTGCGATACCGCGATATTTCTCACCGGTTGCAGGTGCATTATATTCCATGACGGTCGGAAGAATAATAGCATTTGCAATACCATGAGGAGTGTCGTATAAGGCGCCAAGCGGATGTGCCATAGAATGTACGATTCCAAGTCCGACATTGGAGAAGCCCATACCTGCAATGTACTGGCCTAAAGCCATGCCTTCTCTGCCCTCCGGTGTGTTGTCTACTGCACCGCGCAGATGCTTGGAGATGATTTCGATTGCTTTCAAGTGGAACATATCGCTCATTTCCCATGCGCCCTTTGTGATGTAACCCTCGATTGCGTGTGTCAGCGCATCCATACCGGTTGCAGCGGTAAGACCTTTTGGCATAGAGCTCATCATATCCGGATCCACAATTGCAACGACCGGAATATCGTGAACATCCACACAAACCATTTTCCGATTTTTCTCGGTATCTGTAATTACATAATTGATAGTAACCTCTGCCGCAGTTCCGGCTGTTGTAGGAACGGCGATAATCGGAATACATTTTTTCTTGGTCGGAGCAACCCCCTCAAGACTTCTGACATCGGCAAAGTCAGGATTTTCGATGATAATACCGATTGCCTTTGCAGTATCCATGGATGAGCCGCCGCCGATTGCAACGATGCAGTCTGCTCCAGAAGCCTTAAATGCAGCAACACCATGCTGGACATTTTCAATCGTTGGATTCGGCTTGATGTCAGAGTAGATTTCATATGAAATCTTTGCATTGTCAAGTACGTCCGTCACCTTTTTCGTCACCCCAAATTTAATCAGATCCGGATCAGAACATACAAATGCTTTTTTGAACCCACGTCCGAGAATTTCTTCTGAGATAGCCTGAATGGCACCTGCGCCATGGTAGCTTGTCTCATTCAATACAAATCTGTTTGCCATAAAATACCTCCTTATAATAAAAATTACACAAATGGTATATATTATTTTATCAAAAAACAAATGAAAAGAAAACAGTGATTTGTGATTGTAAAATGCTGCGATTCAAATTGATAAATTGACAAAAAATAAAAACTTGATATAGATATTCTAATATATTAAAATAAAAAAATAATACTATGTTCATTTATTGAAAAAACGTAAATTATGCATGATTGATTTTCGGGAGATGGATATGGGCGATGAAGGTAAGAAAATCAGAAAGAGAAAAATAAAAACGGCAATTCTTATTATCGTGTGCGTTTTTTTGCTTGCAACGCCTGTGTTTCTTTATTTCCGCATTACGACAGAGGCAAGACTCGCGTTTCGGGAAGCAAAAAATGTGAAACTTGCATTTGACATGTTGGATGTCGAATATTACGGCAGGGGAGCTTCTGTGTTTGATGCGTCTGCCTTGAATGGGATGTCGGCAGGCGTGCAGCAACGGCTGGATGAACTGTTGGAGCATGAATGTGATGTGTCGATTTTGTCATATAGCCAAAAGAACAGGACGGTCACAGCATTTATTTATACGACGGAGCATTATCGGGTTCTGTATCGGTATGATGCACAAAAGGGTGATACATGGAAGGTCGATTATATGATTCCTATTTTGGAATATGATGGTGAATGATAAGAGGCTTTGGAGCATGAGGAGGAACCGGTGTGGTTTATTATAAGTATAAGGCACAGGACGCGAACGGTAAAATGATAAATGGGACCATGCAGGCGAATGATGAGATTGATCTGCATGAACGTTTAAAACAGGAAAATAAATTTCTAATCAGTGCAAAGCAGGAATTAAAAGATAAAAATATAAAGCGCCTGAAGTCAAATGTAATCTCTGAATTTGCAAGAAATATCGGAGAGCTGGTAGGCGCAGGCGTTTCACTTGTGAAAGCACTTCGGATTATCTCGGAGGATGAGTCGATTAAGCCGAAGGAGCGGGAAATATACGGAGCTGTTTTAAAGCAGGTCCGCTCAGGAAATGCGCTTTCGGACGCATTGCTCGAGCAGGGGGATGCATTTCCTTCTCTGTTTATCAATATGATGAAGAGTGCTGAAACGAGTGGTAATCTTGACAAGATTGCATTGCAGATGGCAGCTCATTATGATAAGGAATACCGCTTGAATCAAAAAGTGAAAAGCTCGATGACTTATCCTAAGATTTTGTGTGTTATGATTGTGATTGTTGTTGCGATAATCATGGGCTATGTGATTCCGCAGTTTAAAGATTTGTTTTCACAGATGGATCAGCTTCCGATGAGTACGACGGTACTGCTTGCAATCAGTAATTTTGTGAAGAACAAATGGTATGTGCTCATAATCGGCGCGGTCGTGATATTTATGATATTTAAGCTGCTGGCTGCGATACCGGCAGTCCGTTATGGATGTGATAAGCTTGAACTGAAGCTCCCGGTCATCGGCAAATTGAAGCGGGTAATTTATACAGCAAGGTTTGCGGGAACCTTATCAAGCTTATATTCCGCAGGTATTTCTATTATAAACTGTCTGCAGATTGCGAGAAATACGATAGGCAATTCCTATATTGAACGGCAGTTTGACAAGGTAATTGCGGATGTCCGCGGAGGAGGAAATTTGAGTGAAGCCATATCCGGTGTGGATGGATTCACGAAAAAGCTTTCCTCATCCATTATGGTCGGAGAGGAAACCGGTTCGCTGGATACGATGCTTGTTTCGGTTTCAAACCAGATGGAATACGATTCCGAGGTTGCTTTAAATAAGCTTGTTTCCTACTTGGAACCTGTGATGATTGTCATTATGGCGGTAGTTGTCGGATTTGTTATTATTTCCGTCATCCAGCCGATTTACGGTTCCTATCAGTCTATGGCGAATTCATATTAAATGATACGAAAGTTGTGAGGAAAAACGATGGAGATTAAAAACAACAAGAATATCAGAATCGGTGATGTGCTTCAGGAGCTCGGCTATATCAATGATGAACAGATTGGACAGGCCGTTGCATATCAAAAAGAAAATAAAGGCGTGCGTCTCGGCGGTGCTTTGATTGCGCTTGGTTATATTACTGAGCGGCAGATGCTTGAAGCCCTCGGTATGCGCATGAACTATGAAGTGGTAAATATATCCGATATTACTGTGGATGTGAAGACCGTTGAAATCATTCCGAGGGTGCTTGCGGAAAAATACTGTATGATGGCATATAAGGTCGTAGATAATGTGTTGTATCTGCTTGTCAATGACCCGCTTAATTTCTATGGAATTGAGGATATTCGTCAGATTGCGGGAATGGAGCTTCATGTTTCTTTGTGTGAGCAGACTCCGCTCGAAAATTCGATTCAGTATTATTATTCGGAGGTGTCGGCGAGACAGGCTGCGCAGAAGGCATCGGCAAATACGGCGCAGGTCTCGGAGACTGTGGAAATTAATATCGAGGAGGGCGATGACGATACTCCGATTATCAACCTTTTCAACAGTATTTTGATTCGTGCATATAATTCCAATGCGTCCGATATCCACATCGAGCCGTTTGAAACGATGACGAGTGTCCGGATGCGTCTGGACGGCGTGATCTGTGACTTTATGACGCTTCAGAAAAATATACATAATTCCCTGATTGCCAGAATCAAGATCCTCGGAGATTTGGATATTGCAGAGCGGCGGATTCCGCAGGACGGACATTTCCGAATCAATATTGAGGGTGTGAATCTGAATGTCCGTGTGTCTGTGATTCCGACTGTGTTCGGTGAGAAGGCGGTACTTCGACTGCTTGCAAATAATTCGAAGATTGATCATCTTGGCACCTTTGGTATGACGGAGCAAAACTATGCGCTTGTCATGAAGATGCTGCAGTCACCGAACGGAATCCTGTATCTGACCGGACCGACAGGCTCCGGTAAATCGACAACGCTTTACATGATTTTGGAGGAATTGTCAAAGCGGAGTGTCAATATATCAACGATTGAGGATCCGGTTGAGAAAAACGTAGCGAAGCTCAATCAGATGCAGGTAAACAATACAGCAGGATTGACATTCGAAGTCGGGCTGCGTGCACTTTTAAGACAGGACCCGGATATTATCATGGTCGGTGAGACGCGTGATGCAGAAACAGCCTCTATCTCTGTGCGGGCTGCCATTACCGGACACCTTGTGCTGTCTACACTCCACACGAATGATGCGGCATCCTCGGTTGTCCGTCTGATTGATATGGGGGTTGAGCCTTACATGATTGCAAGCTCTCTGGTCGGTATCGTTGCACAGCGTCTTGTGAGAAAGGTCTGCCCGTTCTGCTCGGTATGGGAACCGATGACGGACGATGAGGCGGCAATTGCCGGTGTTCATTTCCCACAGGTAAGGCATGCAAAGGGGTGTCGGCAGTGTAACAACACGGGATATAAAGGCCGTATCTCCATACATGAGATTTTGATGATAGACAAGCATGTGCGGGAGATGATTACAAAGGGCGCGTCCGTTGAAGAAATCAAAGATTATGCTATTCAAAATCAGGGCATGAGTACATTGAAGAAAAGTGCGCTTGCGCTTGTGGAGGATGGAACCACGACGGTAGATGAATTGATAAAGGTAGCATATTACGATTAAAGGTATACAGGATAAAAAGGGGGAAGGTTATGGACACAAATCAGATGATAAAAGGGCAGATGGGCGGTGGTTCGCCCGAAAAATCGAAAAAACATCCCGTCATAAGCTATAATGCACCGGTCGTGCTGACATTTGCGTTTATATCGCTGTTTGCACTTATATTAAACCAGATTACGAAAGGAGCATCCAACCGATTATTGTTTTCGGTATATCGGTCTGATTTCAGCTTTTTCTTTGTGCTTCGACTGGTGGGACATAGTCTGGGACATGCCAATTGGGCACATTATGCAGGAAATATGACGATGTTTTTGCTGCTTGGACCGATGCTCGAGGATAAGTATGGGAGTGGAAGGCTTGTTTGGATGATCGTTGTTACGGCGGCCGTTTCCGGATTGCTGAACATTTTGTTTTTTCCGCATGTAGCGCTGCTTGGAGCCAGCGGGATCGTGTTTATGTTTGTTATTCTTTCATCTGCATCGTGCATGGTCGATAACCGGATACCACTGACGATGGTTTTGATTGTAGTTATCTATTTAGGTGCGGAGCTTATCGATGCATTTACAAAGCAGGACAATGTGTCACAGTTTACACATATTATTGGCGGCATTTGCGGTGCGGTGTTTGGATTTGCATTTTACAAAAAACAGGACAAAAAAATATAAAATACTTATAAATCTAAAATGTGATTTCATTGAAACATGTTTCAAAATATGATAATATAAATTTAGTTTACTTATGTTGAGGAGGGACGAATGATATGGAAAACCAAAAAATAACGGTATTGACATCTATCCGGACAAAGATGGTACTGGCGATGGTAGCATGGGCAATCATTGCGGGAGTGGTTGCAGTATGGGTGTTACTTCCAACCGCTAAAAGCGAGGTTGACACAACGACCAAAAACTATATGAAGGATCTTGCAAAAGCGTATGGTTCAATGCTGGATGACGAGATTGCTAAGGAGGGCGTGGATAAGATCTTGGCAGGCGACAATCTGGCGAATATGATGTCCGATGTTAAGGTCGAAGGTCTGGACAGCAGTTATCTCTATGTTGTCGACGCGATGGGCACAATGTTATATCATCCGACGGCGGATAAGATTGGAAAGCCGGTGGAGAATGATGCAGTCAAAAAGACAGTTGAAAAGATCGCGAAGGGCGAGAAGGTCGAGAATGAGGTTATTCAGTATTTATTCAAAGGACAACAGAAATATGCGGGTGTTTTTGTAAATGACGCACAGGATTTTATTGTTGTTGTGACAGCAGATTACGATGAGGTATTTACAAATATCCGTAAGATAGAGAAACGCGTATGGGTTTTATTTGTGCTTGTACTGGTACTTGTTCTTTCAATCGGCAGCATCACGGCGTATTCTATCGTGAAGCCGTTTAACAGGCTGGCAGAGCTTACCATGCGGTCAGCAGAGATGGACTTTACGGAAAATGAGATTCAGACCAAGCTGGCAGGTCGTAAGGATGAAATCGGTCGTATGGCAAGAAGCATGAACTATCTGATTGAATCTCTGAAAAATGTTGTTATCAGCATCCGTGATAAGAGTACACAGGTTATGGATGCGGCACAGATATTAGACAGCGATGCCTCCGAAACTGCGACGACGATGGAACAGGTAGAACAGGCTGTCAATGATATTGCAGAGGGAGCAACCTCACAGGCAGGCGAAACACAGCGTGCGGAAGAGCAGGTTGTTGAGATGGGCAACCTTGTACAGGAAACAGATGAAGAGGTTGACAAGCTTTTGAGCTTTGCACATGATATGCGCGAGTGTACAAGCCGTGCATCCGAAATTCTTCGGGCATTGGAGGCTGTCAATGCGCGTGCAGAGGAGCATATTGATATTATCGCTGAGCAGACAGATACGACGAATGCAGCGGCATTGAAAATCAGTGAGGCAACGCATCTTATTACATCGATTGCAGAGGAGACAAACCTGCTTGCATTAAATGCAAGTATTGAAGCAGCAAGAGCCGGTGAGCAGGGCAAGGGCTTCGGTGTCGTTGCGAGCGAAATTCAGAAGCTTGCTGAGCAGACAAATGAATCTGCAACACATATCGAGGAGATTGTGCAGGAGCTTCTCCGCGATGCAGAAAAGGCTGTTGAGACGATGTATGGCGTACGGGAAATCATGCATACGCAGAGTGATCATGTGGAGCAGACGGAGAGTGCGTTCGAACAGGTTCAGTCCGGTGTGGAGCAGTCTATAGAAGGAATCAATCATATATCCGAACGTACATCGAAATTAAATGAGGTTCGCGAAAATGTAGTAGGTATCGTTCGGGATTTGACAACGATTGCTGAGGCAAATGCGGCAGGAACAGAAGAAACCTCTGCTTCTGCAACTGAGGTTGGGGCAATCATGGAAGATATTACAGGAAAATCAGCAATTATGCGTCAGGCAGCCAAGGAACTGGAAGAGGGAATGAACATATTCAAATTCTAAATGACCAATATGGCAGGAGGATTATGACATGTACTTTGAATATTCAAAAGGATTTCCGAAGGATTTTCTCTGGGGAAGTGCATCAGCGGCTTATCAGGTAGAGGGTGCATGGAACGAGGACGGAAAGGGAAAGTCGAATTGGGATCAGTTTGTGCGTATCCCTGGGAAGACATTTCAGGGGACAACAGGTGATAAGGCGGTTGATCACTATCACATGTACAAGGAAGATGTAAAGCTCATGGCTGAGCTTGGCTTAAAGACATATCGATTCTCAATCTCATGGCCGAGAATCATACCGGATGGAGACGGAGAGGTTAATGAAAAGGGACTTGCGTTTTATGACAATTTGATTAATGAGCTTCTGGCAAACAATATTACCCCGATGGTGACGGTTTATCATTGGGATATGCCGCAGGCACTGGAAGAAAAATATCATGGCTGGGAAAACCGTCAGATTGTGGATGATTTTGTGCGCTATGCAACAACGCTTTTTGAACATTTTGGAGACCGCGTAAAATATTGGATTATCATGAATGAGCAAAATATATTTACGGGACTCGGATGGCTTGGCGGTATGCATCCGCCTGGAAAGCTGGATGAAGAAAAGCTGTTTTATCAGGTGAATCATCACGCATTTTTGGCGCATGCAAAGAGTGTGCTTGCGCTGAAGAAATTATATCCGGATGCAAAGGTTGGATCTTCGTTTGCATATTCGCCGTCATATGCGTATGACCGTCATCCGGAAAACGCTATGGCAAAAGCGGATTATGACGATTTAAAAAATTATTATTGGATGGATATGTATGCGTATGGCAGGTATCCGCGTGCTGCGATTTCCTATCTGGAGAGCAAGGGCGTTGCGCCGGTTATGCAGGAGGGTGATGCGGAGCTTTTGAAGCAGGCGGCAGCTATGGTGGATTTCATGGGCGTCAACTACTATCAGACAACGGTCGTGGAATACAATCCGCTTGACGGAGTCGGCGTGTCACATGATATGAATACAACCGGCAAAAAGGGAACTGCGAAGGTACAGGGCGTACCGGGACTTTACAAGAATCCGTCCAATGAATTTCTGCCGACGACAGATTGGGATTGGACGATTGACCCGATGGGAATCCGGATGTGTTGCCGGGAGATTACATCCCGCTATGACCTTCCGATTGTGATATCGGAAAACGGACTCGGAGCATTTGATAAGTTTGAGGACGGAAAAATTCATGATCCATATCGCATCGACTATCTGAGACGGCATATTGAGGAGCTTAAGAAGGCATGTGACGATGGCTGTCGTGTGCTTGCTTACTGCACATGGTCTTATACGGATTTGCTGAGCTGGCTGAACGGCTATCAGAAACGATATGGCTTCGTGTATGTGGACCGCGAGGAAGATGAAAACAGCGGAACGCTGAAACGTTACAAGAAAGACTCTTTTGAGTGGTATAAACATGTAATCGCCACAAATGGCGAGGAACTTTAAAAGTGCGCCTTAACATAGGAGGAATAAGGGGTAATGGAAAAACGGGAATTGGTTTATTACAGATTGGATAAAATTGACGGATTGATATTGGACATTTTGCAGGCAAATGCCAGAGCATCCCTGAAGGAAATTGCTGAGCAGGTGTTTTTGTCACCGACAGCGGTAGGTGCAAGAATTGACCGTATGCTCCAGGAGGGTGTGTTGGAAGGATTTACCACAAGACTTAATCCGGAGGCTATGGGACATTATATCAAAGCGTTTGTTAATCTGGAAGTAGACCCTTCACAGAGACAGGAGTTTAATGAATATATAGACGGAGTTCTGAATGTAGTGGAATGTAACTGCGTGACAGGTGATTTTTCCATGTTGATCGAGGTTCGATTCCCGACAACATCTGACTTAGACCAATTCGTTGGAGAGCTACAGAAATTTGGAAAAACAAAGACGCAGATTGTATTTTCAACCTGCGTGAAGCACAGATGCCGGTATTGGAAGGTGGACGGCAGAGATTTTGAGTCTCCTTCTAAGGCAAATGAAAATCAAGAATAACAAAAAAATACAAAGTTTTATTAAGTTGTTGGAATATTTTGCTTTACAATCTGAATATCGGGTATTATAATGTCCCTATCGGGCACATGAATGAACCCGAAATTTTAGTTCCTAGGGGGAAATTTAATATGTCATATGTTGACGAGGTACTCGAGGTAGTACAGAAGAAGAATGCAGATCAGCCTGAGTTTTTGCAGGCAGTTACAGAGGTACTTGAGTCTCTTAGACCATGTATCGATGCGAACGAGGAAGTATACAGAAAGAATGCAATTCTTGAGAGAATTACAGAGCCGGACAGACAGATTATGTTCCGTGTTCCATGGGTAGATGATAACGGACAGGTTCAGGTGAACAGAGGCTTCCGTGTACAGTTTAACAATGCAATCGGACCGTACAAGGGAGGTTTGAGACTTCACCCATCTGTTAATCTTGGAATTATCAAGTTTTTAGGCTTTGAGCAGATTTTCAAAAACTCACTGACAACACTTCCAATCGGCGGTGGTAAGGGTGGTTCTGATTTTGATCCGAAGGGTAAGTCAGACAGAGAGATTATGGCATTTTGCCAAAGCTTTATGACAGAGCTTGGCAAATATATCGGCGCAGATGTAGATGTACCGGCAGGTGATATCGGAACAGGTGCCAGAGAGATCGGATTTATGTTCGGTCAGTACAAGAGAATCCGCGGCACATTTGAGGGCGTTCTCACAGGTAAGGGTCTTACATATGGCGGCTCTCTTGCTCGTACACAGGCAACCGGTTATGGCTTACTCTATTTGACAAATGCATTGTTAAAGGATCACAATATGGATATCGCAGGTAAGACATGTCTCGTTTCCGGTGCAGGTAATGTTGCAATTTACGCAATTGAGAAGGCGCATCAGCTCGGTGCAAAGTGTGTAACATGTTCTGATTCTACAGGCTGGATTTATGATCCGGAGGGAATCGATGTAGCACTTTTGAAGGAAGTAAAAGAGGTTAAGAGAGCAAGACTTACAGAGTATGCTGCTGCAAGACCTTCTGCTGAATATCATGAGAAGAAGAACGGTGAGCATGGCGTATGGTCTGTAAAGGGTGATTTGGCACTTCCGTGTGCTACACAGAATGAGCTCGATCTTGAGGATGCAAAGATGCTTGTAGCAAATGGCGTTATTTCCGTAACAGAGGGTGCAAACATGCCTACAACTCTGGAGGCTACAAAGTATCTTCAGGAGAATGGCGTATTGTTCGTAGGCGGAAAGGCTGCCAATGCAGGTGGTGTTGCTACATCCGCACTTG
>CAZLZH010000059.1:0-14185 GCA_964563955.1 uncultured Bacteroides sp.
TTATAGACAATCTGGCGTCCGCAGGGAATCCACCCTAAAATTAGGCGCTTACGTTTTAAAAGTCATTTTTCCCCGATTTTTGTAACAATTGGAATATCTGTATTCTCATTCAGATAAAAACAAATATTGTGCAGCAAAACATGAAATCGCGTTCGAGCTACATATTATAAGAGCGGAAACCATCATGAAGGGAGGAAAGGATTTGGCATGGTTTCGATGAACTTCCGCTCATACGAATGCGAGGGCACATTTTAAGAGGAAAGGAGAAACGACATGGAAGTAAATTACGTGGAGATACGGGAAAATGTCATTGCAAAGCTGGAGGAAGAAGCAGGCAACATGTCATCCATACTGAGCAGACTTGGAAATGTGGTAAATGATATCATTGCCTGCAAGTATCTGGAGGGCGGAACAGCCAACAGCTATATTGCTGAATTTGAGGAAGTTGTAAGCACGACATTTTCCAGCATTAACCAGAACATCACAAGCATTGCGGAACAGCTGGAATCCGTGTGTAAAAAGTATGAGGCGCTTGACCAGGGAATCGAAGAACAGTTGTCCGTAAGATAGAGCGTAAATGATTAGCGTATGTTTCAAATTACAGGGACACTGTGAATAGAAAACAGGAGGGATACAATGAGTAAATTAAGGGTTGATGTTGACAGTCTGACATCGGTCACCATACCGGCGATGAAACAGGAGAAAACGAATCTGGATACCTGCTACGATGACATGTGCGGCATCGTGCAGAGTCTGGTGGATAACGGTTACATGGAATCAGAGGCTGCAACGGCGTATGTGGAGGAGTTTAAAACACTGCTTGCGCCGGATGTGGCAAAGCTGTCAGAGATGGTGGATACATACTGCGTACAGCTTGGACAGATTTGTACTGCTTTTTCGGAGCAGGATCGGGCAATTGCAGACAGCTTAAGGTAAAGGGCGAAAGCAAAGAGGAAGATAACAGAAGGGAAAAGCGGGATGCCGCTTTGGCATCCCGTAAATTGATGGGAATATGAGATTAGAAAAAAAGAAAATCGTTTATTTGATTATGATATATATATGCCTTGTATGGACAGCCGGTAATCATTCAGCCGCAGCAGAGTCGGAAGATACCACGGCTACGGAAGCTGTGGAGCCGGAGAGTACTACAGTTACGGAGGCAGCAGAGCCGGAAAATGCGACTGCCACGGATGCGACAGCGACGGATGCAGACATACAGGGAACCTATGATGTGCGTGAAAGCACAGCTATATTGCAGCTCGTTTATGAGGATGAAATGGGGCACCGAAATGTCGTGGCACAGGAGAATGGCTTTTTTATCGGTACACAGGAAAGCGGAATCTATTTTGTGGCAGGAAGAAGTCATATCATGTTTCCGGAAGAACAGATGCAGGCGTGGGCAGCAGGCTACGGTGTGGAACGAAAGGATTTTGTGCCGGTATATGAGGTGGTAATGCTGCCGGATATCCGGGTTCCTGTGGAAGTGGCTGTCGAGAGTGAGCAGCTTGATATTGCGATTTTTTCACCGTCTGATTCACTCGGGGATGTTACCGTGCTTCGGCTGTGCGAAGATATGTATAAGAACAGAATCGGAGATACCGTGGAAGTGCTCGGACGAAATGAGACAATGGGCGGATATTCATCCGAGGCACTTCTCGTGGATTGGAGGACTATAGGGGATGTGCATTATTACATACATGACTATGCAGTCACAGAGGATACCTGCGGATGCCCTATATTAAACGAGGATATGGAGGTTATCGGTATCAGCCTGTTTTCAGACGGCATGCGGAATTATGCCCTTCAGATCGGGGAAGTGACTTCCGTATGTGAGAAGCTGGGCATCATCTACAATCCGGAAATCACGGTTGACACGGAAGGCCTGCGGGATGCGGTGGATGTATATGAAGAAACAGACATGAAGCCATATACGGAGGAGACCGTGGAACAGTGTCGTAAATACTATACACTTGCGCTCGCATATCTGGAACAGGCCGAAAACGGAGAGGTAACATATGCGATACAGGCGGAAATGGATGCATGCGCCGACAGGCTTCAGGAAGCCATAGACGGTTTGGAGAAAAGGCATATCAGCGCAAAAACATGGATTCTTATTCTGGCATGCGCTTGTGGATTTTTATTTGTCATGATGCTTGCCGCGCTGGTGATTCTGCTCGTCTGCAGGAAACGATTCCGGAAAAAGCTTTCCGCAGAACAGGAAAAACAGATAAGTGCTAAGGAAGCTTTAAAGATAAGCGGAAGGGTGACGCCGGGCGAAAAGGAGAATGCACTGTCAGCCAATATGCCGCTTAACCGGAGCTTTTCAACCATACAGCAGGAAAACAGCTTTCAGCCTGCGGAAACCTCCGTGCTTGGTCTGGAGAGTATTCAGACAGTCGGACAATTTAAAATGCAGAGTGGAAATCATGCATTTTTACTCCGGAAACGAACCGGAGAGGAAATCTTCATCAACAAAAACGTATTTGTGTTGGGAAAGGATGCGGACAACACGGATTATACGATTTTGTACAATGCGAACATAAGCCGCAGACATGCGTGTATAAAAAATATGTCGGGCAATTATTACATACAGGATTTTGGAACGACCAACGGAACCTATTTAAATGGTGTCCGCGTGGAAAAGGAAGAGATGTTGATGCCGGGGGATGTAATCATGCTTGCGGATGAGGAATTTGAATTTACAAAATGACAAGGTATTATCCGGACGGAAGAGGGAGATTATGGACAATACAGTATTGATTATAAAAAATGAAACATCTGTCTATACCATACAGTCGGCAGAATATGTGCTTGGAAAATCACAGGAGAAATGTCAGGGTGTGGTGACAGAATCAAAGGCGGTCAGTCGCACGCACTGCCGTGTTTGCCTGCTTGAAAATGGGCGGTACGGCGTTATGGATCTGCATAGTGCAAACGGAACTATGATAAATGGTTATCGTCTGGATGCAGATAAGCTGTATGAGATGAAGGAAGGAGACAGCTTGTGCCTTGCAGATGTAGCCTTTCGGGTATCCTACTCGAAGCCGCAGGCAGTGAATCGGGATGGCAGGTTTCAGGACTGCGATTACAGAGCAGTTGTATTTAACCGTTCGTTCTGCACAGAACTGTCATTTGATGACATGGATGGGGATGGCATCACGCTGGGAACCTTTCCGGCGTGCATGCTCCGTTTCGAGAAAAATGAATTTCGGGATGATTTTCTTGTCCGCTTTTATTGCGGCGCAGATGGAGACTACCGGGTGGCATGTAGTGACAATCTTTATTTTTCGGGCATGGATATGTTGTCAGACACGGAGGCGGTGCTCGCAGCCGGACATACCCTGTATGTAAATGACAGGATATGCGGGGAGATGCTGTTTGGCTTCACAACGGAGATTACTTACCCGACGGTTGGAGATGATTACGACCTGTATATTGATTTAACGGGGCAGGATGTATGTGAGATTGGCTCGGACACGGACTGTATGATTCGAATTGATGATGTAAGAATCGGAAACCATCGTATTCGGATAAGTGCATCCGGCGGAGCCTATCAGATTGATGCATGCGGGGATACACGGGGACTGCGCATAAATGGTGCCGTGACGGAAGAAAACTTCCCTGTGATTCGGGAAAATGAATTTTTTGAATTTTACGGATACAGCTTTACCATGGAGAAACAGAAGCTGTATACATCCAGAAAGGCAGCAATCATCACAAAGCTTCCGTTTGGTGTTGTGTCCCATGCAGACAATCATCTTTCATATCCGAGATTTATTCGGAGTGTCAGACAGAAGTATATTGTGGACGATACCGGAATTGAGGTGCTCGCACCGAAGCCAAAGGACGATCAGGAAGAAAAAAATATGCTTCTTACAATGCTGCCGCTTTTACTAAATATGCTTGTGATGGTCGTGCTGCGGGGAGTCGTCGGTGGCGGCGGAATGTTCGTATTTTACTGCGGCGCTACAATGCTTATAAGTGGAACCGTCTCAGTGGTCACAACCATCAATGAAGCAAAGACACGGAAGAAACGGGAGCGGACAAGGCGCGAACGATATATGGAATATGTAGCAGACAAGGAAGACCGGATCATTCGCGCGCGTGAAAAGGAGAAGGTAGCAGCTTGTCATATGCATCCGGATGTACGGGAAAGCATGGAAAATACCATGGGCTTTGCAAACCGGCTGTTTGAACAGGATAAAAACGAGCAGGATTATCTGGAGGTGCGGATCGGAACCGGAATACAGGAATCCGTGCAGCCAGTCACTTATAAGGAAGAGGAATATGTGGAGACAGAGGATGAATTGATGGATTATCCGGAGGTACTTGCAGACAAGTACCAATATCTTTCTGGCATGCCGGTCATGCTTTCTTTAAAGGATATCAGTGCGGCGGGCTTTATCGGAAACAGGAATCGTCTGTATCAGATGGCAAAAAATCTGATATTGCAGTTTGCAGCGACACATTTTTATAAAGACCTGAAGCTGTATCTGGTTATGGAGGAGTCGGATGCGCCGTTGTTTGCATGGACGAGATGGCTGAAGAATTTCTACAATGCACAGCACGATGTACGCAATCTGATGTATGACCGGGAAAGTACAAAAAGGGGACTGGAATACCTGTATGAAGAGCTTTCAAGACGGGAGGCGCTTCCGCGTGGACAGGAGATGGGAGAGGATTATGTCATCTTTGTGTACCGGCAGGAACCGGTCGTAAGCCATCCGCTGTCGGACTATATTGCACAGGGAAAGGAGTACGGATTTCATTTCCTGTTTTTTGAGGAATATGAGGAGCTTTTACATCACGCATGTGAAAAGCGGATATTTCTGCATCATACAGAGCCGGAAGGATATATACAGGATGCCGGAAACGGAAGAAACGTGCAGTATTTTACTTATGATTATGTATCTGGAGAGGAAGCACGACAGGCGGCGATGAAGCTTGCCTGTGTATATGTGGATGAGGTCAATCTCGAGAACAGTCTCACGGACAACATCAGCCTGTATGAGCTGCTCCGAATCCATACACCGTATGAGCTGGATTTAAAGGAGCGGTGGAGCCGTTCACGCATAGAGGAAAGCATGGCTGCGCCACTCGGTGTAAAAAGTGGGGATGAGCTTGTCTGTCTCGATATTCATGAAAAAGCGCATGGACCTCACGGACTTGTGGCAGGTACGACAGGCTCCGGAAAATCGGAGATTATCCAGTCGTATATTCTGTCGATGGCGACTCTGTATCATCCATATGAGGTTGGATTCGTCATCATAGATTTTAAGGGAGGCGGCATGGCGAACCAGTTCCGTGGACTTCCGCATCTGATTGGCACCATTACGAACATGGATGGGGGAGAGGTGGAGCGTTCTCTACAGTCTATCAAGGCGGAGCTTATAAAAAGACAGGAGCTGTTTGGACAGCAGGAGGTAAACCATATTGATGACTATATACGCAGATACCGCGAGGGAAAGGCACAGATTGCACTCCCGCATCTGATACTTGTGGTGGATGAGTTTGCAGAATTAAAAAGCGAATATCCGGACTTTATGAAGGAGCTGATCAGTACGGCACGAATCGGGCGAAGCCTCGGCGTACATCTGATTCTTGCAACGCAGAAGCCATCCGGTGTCGTCAATGAACAGATCTGGAGCAACTCAAAATTCAAGCTCTGCCTGAAGGTACAGAATAAGGGCGACAGCAATGAAGTCATAAAATCGCCGCTTGCAGCGGAGATCAAGGAGCCGGGACGTGCATATCTTCAGGTCGGAAACAATGAGATATTCCAGCTTTTCCAGTCCGCATACAGCGGAGCCCCTGCGAAAGCGGCGGTTGCGGAGCCGTCTGCAAGCTACCGGATATGCAGTCTGGACATGGCAGGTGCGAAGCAGGTGCTGTACGAGAAAAAACCGCCGGAGGATATGCACGACGAGACACAATTGGAGGAGCTGACCGCATACATACAGACATATTGTTTGCAGGAGGGCATCGGGAAGCTGCCGGATATCTGCATGCCGCCGCTTCCGGAGCGCATACCATACACGACGGATGGTTTTGCGCGATATGGAACCGACATTGTAATACCAGTGGGTCTTACCGACAATCCTTCGCGACAGACACAATATCCGGAGCTGCTTGATTTCTCGCAGGGAAACATCTATATCATGGGATCTGCCCAGTCTGGAAAGACCAATCTGTTGGAGTGTATCATCCGGGGACTTACGACGCTTTACACACCGCAGGAGGTAACGCTTTACATTCTGGATTTTGCATCTATGATCCTGCGCAGCTATGGCAATCTGGCGCATGTAGGAGGTATCGTGACTCCGGCAGAGGACGAAAAGCTGAAATCATTTTTAATAATGCTGCAACAGATGATTACGGAGCGAAAGGAAATCCTTGCAAGGCTTGGGCTAAGCTCGTTTGGAGCGTATCTGGAATCGGGAGCGTCTGATATGCCACAGGTTGTTGTGCTGCTTGATAACTGGACAGGCTTTAAGAATCATTACAGCGAATATGAGGATACCATTATCAACATCAGCCGGGAATGTGCTGCGGCGGGAATTGCAATCGTCGTTACAAACCAGCAGTCCGGCGGCTCCGGATACAAGCTTGTCTCGAACTTCCCAAAGCGGATTGCCCTTTACTGTAACGACAGCACGGATTATGGGTTCCTGTTTGAGGGCTGCCGTCTGCGCATCCCGCAGACAGCCGGACGCGGTATGGTGGAGCATGAGAAGAAGCACTATGCGTGCCAGTTTTATGAGGCATTTCCGGCGGAGAAGGAATACGAGCGTATCCGCATGATACAGGCATATATGGAGGATGTAAATGCACGGGTTCCGGCAGGACATGTCAGACAGATTCCGGAGATGCCGGATATCGTAACCTTTGCATATCTGCGGGATGTAACCGGCTATGAACCGGTGTCTCCATATGAGATACCGGCAGGCATCCGGTTTGAGGATGTGAAGCCTTTCGGCATCGACCTTGCGGGGCATACGATATTTGGACTGCTGGGGGAGGAGACAACCGGAAAGGATCGGTATGCACAGGCTGTGCTTACTTATCTTACGAGCCGTGTCGACTGTGCTCCGTTAAGTCTTTACATTCTGGATGATGAGAAACGCCGGTTTGAAGCATATGGTGCATTTGGAACCTACAGTACACAGGCGGAGGATGCGCCGCGTATGTTGGATGAGATTTTCGAGACGGCAAATCTCCGTCACACTGGCAGGCTGAATGGCAAGGAGCCGGAGCAGAAACTGTCGCTCATACTGGTGGTCATACAGTCGCGGGAGGCTATGGCATACATGACAAAGGAGAAAGAGATGGCGGAAAAATACAGAAAGCTTGTGACCGGGATGCGGGATGCAAATGTCTGCTTCTTGTATACTAACGTGGAGAATACCGTGGTCGCATTCGGAGCCACAGAGGTAAACCGGCAGCTTAAGGATGCAAGGCATTTTCTTCTGTTTGAGGATCTGGGAAATGTGAAGGCAGCCGATATTCCGCATTCCGTAGCAAGAAATTACAAGAAGGAACTTGGATACATGGATGCCTACTACATGGATGGAAGCAAATTCACAAAGATTAAGGCGATGGAGGATGTTCCAAAAGGAGGTAAGACATGAAGGATACGATCGTGATGGTATTCCGGTACACCCTGAGCGGCAGGGAGCTTGATATCGAGGCGCCAAAAAGTATTACGGCAAATGACCTGATATGCGGATTGAATGAGGGACTTGGACTTGGAATGGATGTCTGCGACCGAAAGAATGCGTATCTGGTGGTGGTAAATCCCCGGGTGTTAATCCGGGGGATGAAGACACTGGACGCGCTCGGACTCCGTGACGGGAGCATCATCCTGTATCAGAGGGAGCAATAAACAAATGTAAATAAAAGGAGGGAAGCCATGCCGGAGATTACAAGTCAGGAAAAGCGGATTCAGGAAAAAATACGATCAAACAGATACAGTATCCAGAGATATGAAAAACAGATTGATGGGAAATATACGTTGCTTGGTCGTTATCAGGAACATTTGGAGGTGTTACAGTCAGCAATCGGAAATCTGGATACAGTCTTGGTCAATCTTGAAGCCGTAGAGAGATACTATAAAAATGTATACATGCTGCATACGCAGGAGAGAAATCAATGGGCGGGTGTGGAGTTTCGCTTTGCGGAAATGACAAAGGAGGAGATTGACCATCAATATAGCAGCTGTATATCGTCCGTGGAAACCATGAAGCAGGAAATGGAAATAAAGCGGAAAGAACTGGAGGATCATATCGGAGAACTGAATGCAGATATTCTTACGATAAAAATGAATATCGTGGAGCTCCAGATGAAAAATAACAGTTTAAGAGCACGATTGTGAGAAAAAAGGAAAAGAATGGAGGAAAGCTATGTCCGGAATCAATATTGATCATGACCTGATAAATACAATGAAGCAGATGATGATAAAAACAGTATTTCAGATACATGAAGTAAAGACAGATTTTGAAAAGACAGGGGTCTGCGAGCTGCCATCTTTTGAACTCTTAAAAGAACAGCTTGAGAGTATACACCAGATATCGGTAGAAATAAAACGTGTCATGATGTCGGTTGTTATAAATTCCTGTGATGCATTAGAAAATTATAAAGTTGTGGATGACAAGCTTGCAGATCTGTTATCGCATATAACAAACGATATATTTAATTGATGAAAGGGGGAAAACATGGGTATTACAGCGGATATATATGACATCTACGGTTTATGCAGTCATATTATGAAAGAACTTTCCGATCTGCATCAATCCGTTACATGTGTGACTATATTGGAAAAAGAATTTTGTGAAAGTCTGTCCGGACAGTCCGGACAGGCAGTTGAAGCAGTCCGGACATACATGTCCGGGTATGCAGAAAGCATACAGATGACGGTAGATACTTTGTATCAGGTTTTTTATAATACGCTTACGATTTATCAGGGAGCTTTCTCATTGCTTGACAGTGATCCGTATGCCGTGATGTCGGAAGAAATCATTGGAGAAATAACAAATGCATTTCGCAACACAGGCTTCTGGCTGGATGATGAAATGGCGATTGTCGGGAAAATGTCCCGAAGGGTGACCGGAATCTGTGAAGTGGAAAAGGTATCGGCAGATGAACTGTTCGACAGTCTGGATCTGTTTGTGGAACGGGAAACAGCGTTCAAGGAAAATCTGATCAGCGTGGAAAACAGTCTGTGTGAGGTGGAGCTGCCAATGCTGAAGGAGCTGACGGATGCTTTTTATCAGTATATTGCATCGTTCGACAAAGGCGGCGTATCCGGTGTTACAATCGGCGCAGGAACAGGGATATCCGGATTGACAAACTGGGACGGGCTAAATTATAATCCGATTAAAGCAGGGGAAGATAATACATCGTGTCTGGATATCCGGAACCATCCGGAACTGTATGACAGTCTTGTAAATTCGTATGCGTATTTTGAGGCAAATGCAGAGGCTATAGAGGCGGTTACACCAATCTGCAATGGGGTCACGGAGACTTATGTGACACATCAAAAATACAAAGGGGGCTGGGCTCAAATCCGGAACGGAGTCCTTCTTATGCTTAGCGTGTATGGTGCAGGCGAAGCAGGAACAATTCTAGGGGGTATAAAGGGTCTGTCGACAGGGGCTGCCAAGGCAATCAAGGGTATTTCCTACCTTTCAGCTGGCATAGCCGGACTATTTTCGATAAGCGAGCTTTTAGAGGGTTCCCAGAACATATCGATATCCCTACAGAAACTGAATGGGCAGGATGCAGTCAATCCGTTAAAAAGCTTTCTGGGAGAAGAAACGTATTACAAGGCAATGTTTGCAAGCGGTCTCAGCTCGGATCTGATTGGTGGAGCAGGAGCAATCAAAGAGCTTGTCAGCATCGGCAGGGAGAAGGCTGTCGGGTCGCTGGTAGATGATGTGGTTGATGAGACTGGTTATGGGAAGCCAACCGGGGGCTCAATATACCAGAATGGTAACGGAAATACTTCGGTACTAGAGGAGGAGATACTACGAAGTAACAATGTGTCTGCATTTGGCGAGATAGCGGAGGGAGATCCGATAACGTATCTGGAATTTCAGATGCGGGGAAGTCGCGAGGGACTGACAGCAAAGGAACTAGAAGCAATCGCTAAGGTAGATGAGAAGGCAGTTCTTGACAGAATTAACTATGATGCTGTGCTTGAGTTGCGGAAGAGTAGTGTAGATGCAATAAATGGCGGTACAGAGATATTGTCAACACCTAGTTCACGGTTATTGCGGCAGAATATGATTGATATAGGAATAGAAGTTCCAAATTACCCTAATGCTGCACATCATATAGTGGCAGGAAATTCACCTAAAGCGGCAGAAGCAAGGGCGATTTTACAGAAATATGGAATAGATATAAATGCCCCTGTCAATGGAGTATTTCTTCCAATGGTTAAAGATGTGACAAAGGGAGCATATCACCCAAGTTTACACACAAATGTATACTTTGAGGAAGTCAATAGTTTGTTGAGTGGTGCGACAAGTAAACAGGATGTATTGGATATTTTAAATTATATATCGGAGTCTTTACAAAATGGATCATTTACGAAATAGATGGAGGAAAAAAGATGAAAATATGGCAATTACAATTTGAAGTGGATAAGTATGATAATCTTATTCCAGTAAAAGAGTTTACGGCAGATGAAATACAATCATTTGATGGTAGATCACAGAGAGATATTTGGAAACCGCTTCCTGTAAAAAGAATGGAACCAGAAAAAAAATTGGAATTGAGTGATGCCCCTGGGTTTACAATTCCTGTTTTCAGTAAAAAGGCACTAGAAATTTTAAGACCACTTATTCAAAATTCAGTTGAGGAATTAGAACTTCAATTTCAAGAAGGAGAATATTATGGGATTAATGTAGTTTCTGTCTTAAATGTTATTGATTATTCTAAATCGAAATATAAAATGTACAGTGATGGGAAACGAATTATGACCTTTCAAAAGTATGCTTTTAGAACTTGTAAGGAGCTATTAAATAACAATATATTTAAAATTATAGAGGAGCCAACAAGAAGAGCTTTTGTTTCAGATACATTTAAGCAAACTGTGGAAAAGAATAATCTATCTGGTTTTAAATTTAAATTGGTTTGGGAGAGTATATAAGCATACCTGATAGGGCAGGAGCTAAAAGTCCTCAATACCGAGTTGTCGGATTTTGCAGACAGCATGGATTTAAAGGCAGAGTCGGTCAGCCACATCATGGAGCTTCCGACGAAGACAAGCGTGAATATCAGCACGGGAATCGAAGCCATGGCAAGGGAAGTGGCGCGTGTACGAAATGATTTCACGGACTATGAGGAGCGAAAACCCCGAGAATTTGAGATCCTGAATGGACTGATGAGTGAGCTTATAGGTGCAGGGTCGTATCATGTAGTAGAAACTATGAAGCAGGAGAGGGAAGCAAAGCGGAAAGAACTGGAGGATCATATCGGAGAACTGAATGCAGATATTCTTACGATAAAAATGAATATCGTGGAGCTCCAGATGAAAAATAACAGTTTAAGAGCACGATTGTGAGAAAAAAGGAAAAGAATGGAGGAAAGCTATGTCCGGAATCAATATTGATCATGACCTGATAAATACAATGAAGCAGATGATGATAAAAACAGTATTTCAGATACATGAAGTAAAGACAGATTTGGTCTCAGCTCGGATCTGATTGGTGGAGCAGGAGCAATCAAAGAGCTTGTCAGCATGGGCAGGGAGAAAGCTGTAGGGGCGCTTGTGGATGATGTGGTTGATGAGAAAATAGTTCTTGACGGAATCAACTATGATGACGTACTGGAGTTACGGAATGGTAGTAGAGAGTCCATAAAGGGTAACAAATATATAGAAGAGCATCTGGATGAGGTAGGCGACTTTTATGAAGGAATATTTGACGAGCAAAGACTGGTAAATGCAGAGTATGAAGATTATCTGGACGACCTTGTAAAGTTAGATAAAGAAATACTAGATGATATAGAGGTAATAAGGAATAAATATACAGAGTCTGGGGTGAGTTCAACATACCAGAGAGGTAGTACATCAGTACAACATGCAGTAGAAAGTGCCAATCAAGCACAAAGTGTATTAGATGGTATTAATCCTAAATATTTTAATCCAGAAAGTAGGTTTGGTGGAGGCTTTTATGTTGGAGCAGATGCTGATACAATTGTTGCTGAGTTAGCCGAACATGGCAATACTGCAAAATATGCAATTAGTTATGATATGAATTTGAGTGGGCAGAAAGTATTAGACTTAACTAATCCACAAATAGCTTCAGAATGGGGATATGTTCAAAATTTAACTTCTACAAAGGCGTGTCAAAATATTGGAGAAATTGCACGGACTAAAGGCTACAATGTTATTAAGTTTCAATCATATCGAGGAGATGGAATAAATTATGTTATTTACAATGACTTTGAAAATATTCTATTACCAAGAAATGTTACGCCCATAGATTAGGAGGTGGTTAGCGTGAAAATAAAAGTAAGAAGAGAAGTGGTAAAATGTATCAATTGCAAGAGAAAAAATGAATTCTTCTATTTATCAGATTTTTCATATGGTGAAAGATTGGTATTGTTTGATAACGGCATGAAGTATGCATATATTAATCTATTGGAAGATGGTATTTACAGTGATTTTATAGATAAAGTAAAAGCCGTTTTGAATTCGCTTCAAATAGAGATTTCGGATAGTGAGTTACAAAATATAATTAATCATGTGTTTGGAATAGCTTGTGATAAGATACAAGGAAGTGATGTTGATTTTGAAATGAGTCACAAAAAATGCATATATTGTGCTACAGAAGATTTCGAAGATTTAATGGTTGAACCAGAAAAGCTTCTTTATATTGATGTGCCAAATGTGACACATGAAGCATGGAAAGATATGTGTGAGGAGAAAAGAATCCAGTTGATAGAGAAAACTTTGATGGATAATAAATTTATCTAAATATAAGAGGATAGAAATTAAATTTATTATGGTTATACTTTTTGACTCTCAGCAACCTAACTCCATGCGCATCTAATAATTAACCATCGTGGTAGTCCGGAAGCAATTAAGAATCCATGATATTAATTAATAGACATTAGCGAAATTTTGCCGAGCCCCGTATACGGACGAATATAGCGAATTTAATATGCTGGTGTAACGCACTCTTAGCAACAAAATGTTGCAAAAGGGTGCGTTTTTTATGTGCTTGAATTGAATTACAGCCGGACAAATGCTATGATAGACCCATTGAAGAACATGCAGGAGCATTACAGCAGATGAAGTATGCGTTAAAAACCGTTGTGGCGGTGGCATCCTTCTTTGTGCCGTTTGGAAGCGGATATGGTGTGGCATAGTTCACATTTTCGCGTATTATAAGTGCAGCATCCGTCTTCTATAATCTGGATAAGACTCTGGAGGCGTATGATGCAAGTGTGCTGGTAGATACATGGAATGTAGAGCGGGAAGCGCGGGGGCTTACGGATTTTGCCGAAGGAAGCCGGACGGAAGCAGTCTATGAGATAGCGGGAAATCTTACAACCTTCTATACGAGTTCGGTTGTGGCAGAGTATGCGATGGAGAAGATGTTCTCACTGGCTGATTATGATATCGAGCTTTTGCCGAAGGAGACCGCAGTACCAGAGGTGGAGATACCAAAACGCAACAGCGTATCTGCATTTGGTGAAATATCAGAGGGAGATCCTCAAAAGTATCTGGATTTCCAGATGAACGGAAGCCGCGAAGGACTGAAATCAGTGGAACTAAAGGGAATCGCCAAGGTAGATGAGAAAGCAGCCCTTAACCGGATTAATTATGATGACGTGCTGGAAGTGCGGAAGAGTAGCCGCGAGAAGTTGGTAAAGGGTGGTGGTTCTTCTTATGGAATAGTTAATGGTAAGACTCCTGCATCACGTTTGGCAGATAAATTTAGGGAATTACCTAATCCCAAGAGACCTAATACTGTTGCGGTTATTCGAACTGTTGATGGAAAGTATTATGTTGGATACAACAAAGCGGGGATATACAATGGTAATATTCAGAAAGTTCTTGATTATTTAGGAAATAATAATCTTTATAATAGGCAATGTGCGGAAGTAAATGCTATTTCAAGAGCTTTTAATGATGGAGTCGATTTAAGAGGAGCTACAATTTCGATTGCAAATGTCA
>CAZLZH010000060.1:0-13630 GCA_964563955.1 uncultured Bacteroides sp.
CTCTTTCCGCACTTCGTAGACGAGGTTTTACAAGAGAGTCCATAAAAATGTTTATGGAATTGGTCGGCGTATCAAAGTCACAGAGCTCTGTCGATTATGCGATGCTTGAATACTGTATTCGTGAGGACTTGAGACTGAAAGCAAACCGCATGATGGCTGTATTAGACCCGATTAAGCTTATCATCGACAATTATCCGGATAATCAGGTAGAATATTTCGAAATCGACAATAATCAGGAAGATGAGAATGCAGGAAAACGCAAGGTTGCATTTTCAAAGGAGCTGTATATCGAACGCGAGGATTTCATGGAGGAACCGCCGAAAAAATATTTCCGGTTGTTCCCGGGAAATGAGGTTCGCTTGAAAGGTGCTTATTTCGTAAAATGTGTTGATTATAAGAAGGATGAAAACGGTGTCGTGACAGAGATTCACTGTACTTACGACCCGGAGACAAGAAGCGGTTCCGGTTTTGAGGGACGTAAGGTGAAGGGTACGATTCACTGGGTATCGGCGGAGAGCGCTGTGGATGCGGAAGTGCGATTGTACGAAAATATTGTGGATGAGGAAAAAGGAAAGTTGAACGAAGACGGCACTTTAAATTATAATCCGAATTCACTGACGGTTTTGAAGAACTGTAAATTGGAGGCGGAGCTTGGCAAGGCACAAAAGGGTGATAAGTTCCAGTTTTTGAGACATGGATATTTTTGTGTGGATGTAAAGGATACAACAGAGGAACGACTTGTGTTTAACCGCATTGTTTCCCTGAAGAGCTCCTACAAGCCGGGAAAGTAGATTAGTTATGTAAATATGGAGGGTAAGACTATGGGCATTTTTTCCGGTATGGGAAAATTGGGCCTTGATGATTTCAATGAATCCAGAATTCTGGAGGAAGAGAACAAAGATGCAGGTGTAACAAAACACAACGAGGAGGCAGTACATGAGAAGACTCCGGAGATGTGGGAAAAAGAGGCACTGTTTGACAAAACATATGAATGCCCGATTTGCAATCTTGTTTTTAAAGCGAAGTGTGTAAGGGCAGGAAAACTAAGACTGGAAGGAAAAGATACGGATTTAAGACCAATCTATCTGTATATCGATCCGATGAAGTATGAGGTGATTACGTGTGATAAATGCGGCTATTCGGCGATTGGACGTTATTGGGACAGGCTTACATCGAGGCAGATGAAGGAAATTGGCGAGGAGATTGGCTCAAAATTTCATGGGCTGGATAGTTCTGAGGATAAGGACATTTACACTTATGATGACGCGATTGTCCGATATCAGCTTGCACTTGCTTCTACAATTGTTAAAAAGGCAAGAAATAGTGAACGTGCTTATACTTGTCTGAAATATGCGTGGGTGCTGCGTGGAAAACGGCAGCAGCTTTCCCAAAGTCAGGATAAGGATAAAAAAATAGACGAGATACACAAGCTGTATGAAGATGAAAAAGAGTGTTTGCAATATGCATATGATGGATTCCTGAAAGCGATTTCGAGGGAGACATACCCGATAGCGGGTATGGATGAAAATACGCTCAATTATGTTCTTGCAGATTTGGCAAGACGGCTTGGCAAAAATGAGGAAGCGTTGAGACTTTTGGGAACCGTAATTACTTCACGCAACGCATCGGCACGCGTGAAGGATGAGGCTTTAAAGTTAAAGGAAATGATGAAGGATTCCCTCAAGAAGAATACTAGGAATGGAGCTTAATCTGAGATATCAGATGACAAATGTATGGATGCAAATAAAATTATAATGGAAAGTCCTCTGCATGTATATGAGCCGGAGGAGGAAAATTACAGTATCTATATCGTATTATCGAAGACACAGACTTTGCCGTCCAATGTGATTAGGATGTGGACGAGAGAGCCGTATGCGCACACGTCACTTGCACTTGATATTGAATTGAATGAGATATACAGCTTTGCAAGGAAGCGGCTCAACAATCCGTTTGACTGTGGTTTTATCAGTGAAGATATAACAAGCGGGGTATTTGGACGTGATCTGGAGACAACCTGCCGGGTCGGTCGCCTGCGGGTGACAAAGCAGCAGTATGAGAAGATACAGATGGTTTTAGACAGCTTCAAACAGGAGAAATCAAGATATCACTACAATTATCTCGGTATTCTTGGTGTGATGTGTCATTGGTCGGTGGAACGAAGATATAATTATTTTTGTTCGCAGTTTGTGTCAACTGTTTTGCGTAAAGCAGGTGTTCAACTGCTTGATAAAAAGCCGGGACTCACATGCCCGCGGGATTTCCGCACATGCAGGAAGCTTGAATTAGTCTATGAAGGAAAGCTTCGTAATTACCGCAATTTTTTAAAGCTGCATTATCAAAGAAATGTGCAGACAGGTGATTACATAGTATAAGTATAAAGAAAAAAACACAACATACGCTATGTGGGTTTGTTGTGTTTTTTTATATAGGAAGGGAGATAAAAAATGGCAGAACAATTATATACAATTCCGGTAAACGATGCATTTGATTCGGATTGTGAATGCCCGATTTGTGCAATGAACCGGCAGCTTGAGCAAAATGCAATCGAATATACGATGGGACCAAGCTACATGGAGGATGACAACCGCGCTATGACGGATGAACAGGGCTTTTGTTCCCATCATATCCGGATGCTTTACAGTGAAAAAAATCGTCTCGGACTTGCTTTGATGTTAAAAACACATACGGATAAAACGATTCGTGACCTGAAAGCACTTTCTGAGAATAAACCGGTTGTATCGGGCGGGTTGTTTAAGAAGCAGGCGGCATCGTCTGTCGGAGAGTATATTCGGAGATTAGAGGGAAACTGTTTTATCTGTAATCGTATGCAGGAAACAGCAGCGCGCTATATTGATACGATATTTCATCTGTGGAAAAAGGATATGAGCTTTCGGGAAAAGTTCCGTACATGTAAAGGCTTTTGTACCTATCATTATGGAATTTTGTATGATGAGGGAAGTGTGAAATTGGCGAAGGATGCGTATGAGGAGTTTCGCGAGGCGTTAAATCAGGTCTACTTTGCAGGTATGGAGCGTGTAAACGGAGACATTGGCTGGTTTATCGATAAGTTTGATTATCGGTATAAGGACGAACCATGGAAAAATGCAAAAGATTCCTTGCCGCGCGGAATTATAAAGACAAATCATACGATTATTGAGTCATAAAAATGGAATGTGGTACATATGTTTTATACAGATTGTTTGTGAAAATATTATGAATTGTATAAAAATTCAAATTTAGGGGTTGATTTTTTCATAAATCATAGTAAAATAATAATCATGTTAGCACTCGACAAAAGTGAGTGCTAAAAATCAAAATTCAGGAGGTTAGATGAGATTATGAAATTAGCACCTTTAGGAGACAGAGTTGTATTGAGACAGGCAGTTGCCGAAGAAACCACAAAATCAGGTATTGTGCTTCCTACACAGTCACAGGAAAAGCCACAGTATGCTGAAGTAGTAGAAGTAGGTCCGGGCGCAGTTGTAGACGGCGTAAAGGTTCCGATGGAAGTAAAGCCGCAGGATAAGGTTATTTATTCTAAGTATGCGGGAACAGAGGTTAAGCTTGGAGATGAGGAGTTTATTATCGTAAAGCAGTCTGATATTCTTGCAGTTGTAAAGTAACACAAGGGGAACTATGGGCACAAAGAAAATATTACCACTATCATTAGATGATGCAAAAAAAACCAGGAGGCGTAATACAATGGCAAAGGAAATTAAGTATGGAGCAGAGGCCAGAAAGGCACTTGAAGCAGGCGTAAATCAGTTAGCAGATACCGTGAGTGTAACACTTGGACCGAAGGGAAGAAATGTTGTACTTGCAAAGTCGTTTGGTACACCACTTATCACAAACGATGGTGTGACAATCGCAAAGGAGATTTCTCTTGAGGATCCGTTCGAGGATATGGGTGCTCAGATTGTAAAGGAAGTTGCAACAAAGACAAATGATGTTGCCGGTGATGGTACCACTACTGCAACAGTTTTGGCACAGGCAATGATTAATGAAGGTATGAAGAACCTGGCAGCAGGCGCAAATCCGATTGTACTGAGAAAGGGTATGAAGAAGGCTTGTGATGCAGCAGTCGATGCAATTTCTGAGATGAGCCAGTCAATCAACGGTAAGGATCAGATTGCAAGAGTTGCATCTATTTCAGCCGGTGATGACAGCGTTGGAGAGCTTGTTGCAGATGCAATGGAGAAGGTTTCCAAGGACGGCGTTATTACAATTGAAGAGTCCAAGACAATGAAGACGGAGCTCGACCTTGTAGAAGGTATGCAGTTTGACAGAGGTTATGTTTCTGCTTACATGGCAACCGATATGGAGAAGATGGTAGCAGAGCTTGATAACCCATATATTTTGATTACAGATAAGAAGATTTCCAATATTCAGGATATCCTTCCTCTGCTTGAGCAGATTGTACAGGGCGGACAGAAGCTTTTGATTATCGCTGAGGATATCGAGGGTGAGGCACTTACAACCTTAATCGTAAATAAGCTGCGTGGTACATTCTCGGTTGTCGGTGTAAAGGCTCCGGGCTACGGTGACAGAAGAAAAGAAATGCTGCAGGATATCGCAATCCTGACAGGCGGTACTGTTATTTCAGAGGAGCTTGGATATGATCTGAAGGAGACAACCTTAGAGCAGCTTGGACGTGCAAAGAGTGTGAAGGTTGCAAAGGAAAATACAGTTATCGTGGATGGTCTTGGTGCAAAGGCTGATATTGAAGCGAGAGTCAATGTTATCAAGGCACAGCTTGCAGAGACAACATCCGAGTTTGATAAGGAAAAGCTTCAGGAGAGACTTGCGAAGCTTGCAGGCGGTGTAGCAGTTATCCGTGTCGGTGCTGCCACAGAGACAGAGATGAAGGAAGCAAAGCTTCGTCTTGAGGATGCTTTGAATGCAACGAGAGCAGCCGTTGAGGAAGGTATTATTGCAGGTGGCGGATCAGCCTATATCCATGCAACAAAGAAGCTTTCATCACTGATTGATTCTCTGGAAGGCGATGAGAAGACAGGTGCTATGATTGTATCAAAGGCACTTGCGGCTCCACTTGCACATATTGCAGTAAATGCAGGTCTTGAGGGAGCAGTTATAATCAATAAGATTAAAGAGTCTGAGGCAGGTTTCGGATTCGATGCATATAAGGAAGAGTATGTCAATATGATTGAGGCAGGAATTATCGACCCGGTTAAGGTGACAAGAACAGCTCTTCAGAATGCAACATCCGTTGCATCTACATTCCTTACAACTGAGTCTGTTGTTGCAGATATTAAGGAAGATGCTCCGGCTATGCCAGCAGGTGGTATGGGCGGCGGCATGGGAATGATGTGATAACCTGAGCATCGCTGCAAGGAAAGAAGAAGGGAATATCTCTGCTAGCAGAAGATATTCCCTTCTTCTTTTTATTGCAATGGTGCGAAGCACCACAGCCGGCAAGTCACTTTGTGACTTGCGGCTGGCGATGCACAGGTTATTTCCATTGCTCTAAAAATTTGTTTAACGCATCTGACCGATCGCGCCCTTTCGCAAATACAAACCCAACCGTGCGTTCCTCGATTGGATGAATAAGCGGAAGCTCGATGATCTGCCCACTTTCCAGATAATCGGTTGCAAACTCTCTTACCACGCTTGCGACGCCCATACCGATGGCGGCAAAATCTATCAGAAGATCCATATTGTTGATTTCCAGAATTTGTTGTGGATGGATTTTTTCCTGCTCAAGGTAGTTATCGATATGTGTCCGTGTAATATTGTTTTTTTCAAGAAGCATCAGATTGGATTTCTCCAAAATATCCTGAATTGCAAAACCGGAGGCAGTATCGTATTTCGAATTATCGGGTATAAACTCAGAAGATGTTCTATTCTGTTCATGTACATCGGTTTCGACACTCATAAGCCCCGTGAGATTTCCGGCTAATAACCAGGGGTTGACATTTTCGGATGAAGCTTCGTCCTGTTCGCGCATATGCAGATTTGACAGATATGTTGTATTGGCGACGAAGATATCATGGATTTTGCCGACTTCCCGAAACAGAAAACCATTCGGAATATCGGTTTTGCAGATCAGACCAATGTCAATATTTCCTTCCGTTAAAAGCTTCATTGTATTGATGGTCGAATGACAGTGGATGATAACCTTTATATGAGGATTTTTTGTGATATAATCCCGCAGATGTTCAAGCAGTATATGCTTGCAAAGAGATGTACTGACACCGATTTTCAGCTGACCGATACCAAGCTCGTTTATATGCTTTACTTCATCCTCCCCCTGTGAAATGCTTGTAAAGGCTTTTTCGATATGATTATATAGAATCTGTCCCTCCTCCGTGAGTGTAACACCCTTGGAGGAACGAAGAAAAAGCTTGACATGCAGACCTTCTTCAAGACGGGATATGGATTTGCTGATGGCGGGCTGGCTGATATAGAGCAGATCGGCGGCTTTGCTGATATTTCCGGTATTTGCAACCGTATAAAACACTTTATAGTGATTCAGATTATCAAACATTTCTTTCTCCTTTTGCGTATATGGTTTCTCAGATATTTTTGTTTTACCTTATATATATCAATATAAGAATAGCACACTGAAACCATAACTTCAAGTTATGGAAAATATTATTATTATATATTTTATTTATAAGATGTGATATGGTATGATTGTGAAAGTCAAGATGTTCCAAATAAAGGAGGAAACGATTATGGGAATGACCATGACACAAAAAATTCTTGCAAATCATGCAGGACTTGAAAGCGTGGAAGCCGGGCAGTTAATTGAGGCAAATCTGGATTTGGTACTTGGAAATGATGTTACAACTCCGGTTGCCATTCATGAGATGGAGAAGTTTAAGAAAAAGGAAGTGTTCGATAAGAGTAAGATCGCACTTGTTATGGATCACTTTACACCAAACAAGGATATTAAGAGTGCTGAACACTGTAAGTGTGTGCGTGAGTTTTCAAATGAAAATGAAATTGTGAATTTCTTTGATGTGGGAGAGATGGGCATTGAGCATGCGCTGCTTCCGGAACAGGGACTGATTGTTGCAGGCGAGACTTGTATCGGTGCGGATTCCCATACATGTACTTATGGAGCGCTCGGTGCATTTTCAACCGGTGTCGGAAGTACGGACATGGCTGCCGGTATGGTAACCGGAAAGGCATGGTTCAAGGTTCCGTCAGCCATCAAATTTAATATTGTAGGCGAGAAGGCACCGTGGATTAGCGGAAAGGATGTTATTCTTCATATTATCGGAATGATTGGCGTGGATGGCGCACTTTATAAATCGATGGAGTTTGTCGGTGACGGTATTAAAAATCTGACGATGGATGACCGTTTTACAATCGCGAATATGGCGATTGAGGCAGGCGCTAAAAATGGTATATTCCCTGTTGATGAATTAACAGAGGAATATATGAAGGAGCATTCGACAAAGTCATATACAAAATATGAGGCGGATGCAGACGCTGTCTATGATGAAGAATACACGATTGATTTATCCGCTTTAAAGCCGACGGTTGCATTTCCGCATCTGCCGGAAAATACAAAGACGATTGATGAGGTCGGCGAGATTAAGATTGACCAGGTTGTTATCGGTTCGTGTACAAACGGACGTATCTCAGATATGCGGATTGCAGCGGAGATTATGAAGGGAAAGCATGCAGCGAAGGGTGTGCGCGTCATCGTGATTCCGGGTACACAGGATGTCTATTTACAGATGCTTTCGGAAGGCTTGACCGAGATTTTTATTAAGGCAGGTGCCATTGTTTCGACACCGACATGCGGACCGTGTCTCGGCGGACATATGGGTGTCATGGCAGCCGGAGAAAAATGTGTATCGACAACAAACCGAAACTTTGTCGGACGTATGGGACATGTTGATTCTGAGGTTTACCTTGCAAGTCCGGCAGTTGCAG
Organism: uncultured Bacteroides sp.; assembly: GCA_964563955.1. Classification (GTDB taxonomy): domain Bacteria; phylum Bacillota; class Clostridia; order Lachnospirales; family Lachnospiraceae; genus Coprococcus_C. The sequence continues at coordinate 7,909 of CAZLZH010000060.1, forward strand.
CAGCTTCGGCTATCACGGGAAAGATTAGCTGTCCGTGTGAATTAGTATAAGGAGGAAACGATTATGAAAGCGTATGGAACAGTACATAAATATGGTGACAATGTAGATACGGATGTCATCATTCCGGCAAGATACCTGAATTCATCGGATCCGGCAGAGCTTGCAAAAAATTGTATGGAGGATATTGACAAGGATTTTGTAAAGCGCGTAAAACCGGGCGATATCATGGTTGCCAATAAAAACTTTGGCTGTGGCTCATCGAGAGAACATGCACCGATTGCTATTAAGGCATCCGGTATCAGTTGTGTTATCGCAGAGACATTTGCGAGAATATTTTATCGAAATGCAATCAATATCGGACTTCCGATCATCGAGTGCCCGGAGGCGGCAAAGGGTATCGAGGCAGGCGATATGGTTGAGGTTGATTTTGACAGCGGTATGATTTACAACAAGACAAAGGGAACCGAGTTTAAGGGACAGGCATTTCCGCCGTTTATGCAGGAAATTATCAAGCATGGCGGATTGATAAACAACATCAATGATAAAAATGCCTAATCAGAATACAAGAAGAATAAAAGAGAAGGGGATATCGTATGAATTGTAATCAGTGTGGAAGCGAGATTCAGGATGGGCAGTTGACCTGTCCGGTCTGCGGGGCTTATGTAGGAAGCGCACAGCAGACGGATATGCAGAATAATTACCAACAGCCGTATCAGCAGAATATGCAGAACAATTACCAGCAGCCGTATCAGCAGAATTCATATTCTGCACCGCAGAAACAGCTTGGAATGGGATGGTTTAAATTTGTTATCTATGTACAGTTGTTTTTGAATGCGTTTTTAAATGGAATAACGGCATTTATGTTATTTAGTGGGGCGCAATATAATGATGGTTCATATGATATGTCAGAGCTTGTATATAGTGTATACGATGGATTGCAGGCGGTGGATGTCACATATGGGGTATGTCTTTTGGGACTTGTGGTCTTTGCGATTGTTGTGCGGTTTATGCTGGCAGGATATAAAACAAAAGGACCGATTAGTTATTTTATATTACTTGCATTGAATTTACTGTTTGCAATCATTTACATTATTGCAGTTTCGGCTGTGACAGATTTGTCGGTAGGTGGAATGCTTTCATCCAGCTTTTATATTAATGTTATTACAAGTATTGTGTTATTATGTGCGAATATAGTTTACTTTAAAAACAGAAAGCATCTTTTTGTAAACTAAAAAAGATTGTGTTAGGAGGCAAAAATATGAATTGTAACATAGCAGTCATTAAGGGTGATGGAATCGGACCGGAGGTCGTCACACAGGCGATGAAGGTGTTGGATGTGGTTGGAGAAAAGTATGGACATACATTTCAGTATGAACAGCTTCTGATGGGCGGATGCTCGATTGATGCATATGGTGTTCCACTTACGGATGAAGCAATCGCAAAGGCGAAGAAAGCGGATGCAGTTCTGCTTGGTTCCATCGGCGGAAACACATCCACATCCCCGTGGTATAAATTACCGCCGGATAAAAGACCGGAGGCAGGGCTTTTGAAGATTCGTAAAGAGCTTGGACTTTTTGCAAATTTAAGACCGGCACTTTTGTATGAGCAGTTAAAGGGCGCCTGTCCGTTGAAGGAAGAAATTGCGGATCGTGGCTTTGACATGATGATTATGCGTGAGCTGACCGGAGGACTTTACTTCGGGGCGCGGGAGACAAAGGAAGTGGACGGTGTTCTGACAGCCGTTGATACACTTACATACAATGAGAATGAGATTCGGAGAATCGCAATCAAGGGCTTTGATATTGCGATGAAGCGCAGAAAGAAAGTGACAAGCGTTGATAAGGCAAATGTACTGGATTCTTCAAGACTCTGGAGAAAAATTGTGGAGGAGGTTGCGAAGGATTATCCGGAGGTAACCTATGAGCATATGCTTGTCGATAACTGTGCAATGCAGCTTGTCAAGGATCCGGCTCAGTTTGATGTCGTTCTGACAGAGAATATGTTCGGTGATATCCTTTCCGATGAGGCGTCCATGATTACAGGCTCGATCGGTATGCTTGCGTCAGCATCGCTGAATGAGACAAAGTTCGGTATGTATGAGCCAAGCGGCGGCTCCGCTCCGGATATTGCAGGACAGAATAAGGCAAATCCGATTGCGACCATACTTTCCGCGGCTATGATGCTTCGTTATACATTTGATCTCGATAAAGAGGCAGATGCAATCGAAGCGGCAGTCAAGAAGGTGCTTGAAGAAGGTTACCGTACATGTGATATTGTATCGGAAGGTACAACGCTGGTAAGCTGCTCCGAGATGGGCAATAAAATTGTAGAGAGAATATAATTGCAGTTAAAAAATGAAATTGAATGTAAAATAGGTGATTGCGAACTCGTAGAATCAATATGTGAGTTGTGCAGAATATACGATTCTTAAGCAGAGCATATAAACACGCCGGCACTTAACGAACACAGGATGTGTGAGTTTAGTGTCCGCTGCGTGGGTTATCTGAGCGCGAGCGACTCTGCGTAGAATTGTATATTCTGTACAACGTACCTTGTCAATTCATGAGTTTCGCAATTACCTGTAAGATAGAATGTAAAAAGGAGACGATAAAAATGAAGAGTGATAATGTAAAGGTTGGTATGCAGCAGGCTCCGCACAGAAGCTTGTTCAATGCTCTTGGAATGACAGAAGAGGAGCTTTCAAAGCCGCTTGTTGGTATTGTATGCTCTTATAATGAGATAGTACCGGGCCATATGAATCTGGATAAGATCGCACAGGCGGTAAAGCTTGGTGTTGCAGCGGCTGGCGGTACGCCGATTATGTTCCCGGCAATCGCCGTCTGCGATGGTATTGCGATGGGTCATATTGGAATGAAGTATTCACTTGTGACAAGAGATTTGATAGCAGATTCCACGGAGTGTATGGCAATTGCACATCAGTTTGACGCGCTTGTTATGATTCCAAACTGTGATAAAAACGTACCGGGACTTCTTATGGCAGCAGCCAGAGTCAATGTTCCGACCGTGTTTGTGTCAGGCGGCCCGATGCTTGCCGGACATGTAAAAGGGCATAAGACCAGTCTTTCCTCTATGTTTGAGGCAGTCGGAAGCTATGCGGCAGGCACCATGAGCGAAGAGGATGTAAATGAATTTGAGTGTAATGCCTGCCCAACCTGCGGTTCGTGCTCCGGTATGTATACGGCAAATTCCATGAACTGTCTGACAGAGGCACTCGGTATGGGACTTCCGGGAAACGGAACGATTCCGGCTGTATATTCCGAGAGATTAAAGCTTGCAAAACACGCAGGCATGGCAGTTATGGATATGTATAAAAAGAATATTCGCCCGAGAGATATCATTACAAAGGATGCAATCTTGAATGCATTGACTGTAGATATGGCGCTCGGCTGTTCTACAAATTCCATGCTTCATATTCCTGCCATTGCACATGAGATTGGCTTTGACTTTGATATATCTATGGCAAATGAGATTAGCGCAAAGACACCGAACCTTTGTCATCTGGCACCGGCAGGTCCAACCTACATGGAGGATTTGAATGTGGCAGGCGGCGTATACGCTGTGATGAACGAGCTCAAAGAGGCAGGACTTTTGCATGAGGATTGCATGACTGTGACCGGAAAGACGATTGGGGAGGCTGTTTCCGGTGCTGTCAATAGAAATCCGGAGGTCATCCGTCCACTTGACAATCCGTACAGCAAGACAGGCGGTCTGGCAGTTTTAAAGGGAAATCTGGCACCGGATGGTTCGGTTGTAAAGCGTTCTGCAGTTGTTCCGGAAATGCTTCAGCATGAAGGACCGGCAAGAGTATTTGACTGTGAGGAGGATGCAATCGCAGCAATTAAGGGTGGAAAAATCGTGGCAGGCGATGTCGTTGTCATCCGGTATGAGGGACCGAAAGGCGGACCAGGTATGCGTGAAATGTTAAATCCGACATCTGCAATTGCAGGTATGGGACTTGGGTCTTCCGTAGCTTTGATTACGGACGGACGTTTCTCCGGAGCAAGCCGTGGCGCATCCATCGGACATATCTCACCGGAGGCAGCAGTCGGAGGTCCGATTGCATTTGTGGAAGAGGGTGATATCATCAGTATTGATATCAACGCATGTTCGATAACATTGAAGGTAAGTGATGAGGAGCTTGCAAAGAGAAAGGCTGCATGGACACCGAGAGAGCCGAAGGTGACAACCGGATATCTTGCACGCTATGCAAAGATGGTAACATCCGGTAACCGCGGAGCTATTTTGGAATTAAAATAAGCACCAATCTTACCCATTGAATATTTGAAAGCAGTGTGTTATTCTATCAGATAACGATTGTTTGATGGATAGACACAGAATGAGAAAGTTAAAAGGAGAACACTATGAAACAATTAACAGGAGCTGAGATTGTGATTGAATGCCTGAAAGAACAGGGCGTAGATACAGTGTTTGGATATCCGGGAGGAACAATTCTTAATATTTATGATGCACTGTATAAGCATCAGGATGAAATTCATCACATTTTGACATCACATGAACAGGGAGCCAGTCATGCAGCAGACGGATATGCACGAGCAACCGGTAAGGTCGGTGTCTGTATGGCTACATCCGGACCGGGAGCAACCAACCTTGTTACCGGTATTGCAACGGCATATATGGATTCGATTCCGGTTGTTGCAATCACGGCAAATGTCGGCGTGTCCCTTCTTGGCAAGGACAGCTTTCAGGAGGTTGATATCGCAGGCGTGGTAATGCCGATTACAAAGCACAGCTTTATCGTAAAAAATGTACATGAGCTTGCAGATACAATCCGTCGTGCATTTAAGATTGCACAGTCGGGCAGACCGGGACCTGTACTTGTAGATATTACAAAGGATGTAACATCCAATATTGCGGATTATGAACCGAAAGCACCGGAGCCGATTGAGCGTGTGACAAAGACGATTCGTGCAGAGGATATCGATAAGGCAATCTACATGATTGAAAATGCAGAAAGACCGTTTATCATAGCCGGAGGCGGTGTGATAGCGGCCAATGCGTCTGACGAGCTGAAAAAGTTTGCAGAAAAGATTGACGCAGTTGTGTGTGATACACTGATGGGTAAGGGCGCATTTCCGGGAACGGATGAGCGTTATACCGGTATGATCGGTATGCACGGTACAAAGGTATCTAACTTCGGTGTCAACATGGCGGATCTTGTGATTGTAGTTGGTGCAAGATTCTCAGACCGTGTGATTGGAAATGCCAGCAAGTTTGCAAATCAGGCGAAGATTTTACATATTGATGTTGATGCAGCGGAAATCAATAAAAATATTGAGGTAGATGCGAGCGTCGTCGGAGATGCAAAGGAGATTCTGAAGATGATATCCACACGTATCAAGGCAAAGAAAAAGCCGGAGTGGAGAAAGGAAGTCGACGCGTTAAAGGAAAAATATCCGGATCATGCAGACATGAGTGTATTTTCAGGTCCATCTATTATCAATAAGATATATGAGCTCACAGACGGAGATGCGACGATTACGACAGATGTAGGACAGCATCAGATGTGGGCAGCACAATATTACAAATACAAGGAGCCAAGACAGCTTCTTACCTCCGGCGGACTCGGAACGATGGGATATGGAGTCGGAGCCTGCATCGGAGCAAAATACGGCAAGCCGGACCGGGTTGCAATCAACATTGCCGGTGATGGCTGTTTCCGTATGAATATGAACGAAATTGC
>CAZLZH010000061.1:0-13383 GCA_964563955.1 uncultured Bacteroides sp.
AAAGTTTGTTGTTTTTTAAATTTACCTCTTGACAAAAGTCACTTCATAACGGAGGTATGGACGATGACAATAAATACAAATACAATGGTTTCTATTACAGAAGCAAATCAGAATTTTTCAAAAGTAGCAAGATTAGTGGATGAGCATGGGACAGCTGTTATATTAAAAAATAATGTACCAAGATACCTTGTCATAGATTTCAATAAAGCAGAACATGATGCTGTTGCGTCAAATGAAGATGTGTTGAGTATATCGAAACGATTAATTGAGAAGAATAAGGAATCTTAAGAGGTGCTTGCAAAATGATAAAGCTGACAAAAGAACAGATTCTATTGCTTCATACTCAGTTAATAGAGACTATCGGAGGAAGCGATGGGATTAGGGACATGGGTCTGCTTGAATCTGCATTAGAAAGTCCTTTCCAATCTTATGGTGGAGAAGAATTATATCCAAGCATACAGGCAAAGGCAGCGAGACTTTGTTATGGACTGGTTAAAAATCATGCAATGATAGATGGCAATAAAAGAATAGGATGCCATGTTATGTTGGTATTTTTGGCATTAAATGGTTATGAGATTGAATATACGCAGAAAGAGTTATCAGATTTAATATTAGATAATAGATAGAGAAATGTTATAGGTTGGTAATTTTGGGGAAGAAGAGACCGTTTCGAGTTTTGTATAAACTCAAAAAACTGATATAAGATATGTGAATAGTTACGAAGGGGCAGAGCCGGATTTTACGGTTTCTGCCCTTATCTGCATTATACATAGATTTTTAGGTATGTCATTTTTTGGTTAAAATACATATTTTTAACTTTCTAATTTTTCTTTCTTATGTTAATATGTAGCAGAAACTTGAACACTATAATTCTGTTCAAATTCAATAGAGGAGAATGTCAATGCCTACGTAAATCATGAGCTTGTACCTCCCTTTCATAAAGTCTGATACTATGATACCAACCAGCGATTATCCATGCAGACTTGATTGAGATAAGTACTTTCGAACTAAACCACAATACAAAAAATATAAAGGAAGGAGTTGTGTGATGATTCTCTCTAGGAATTATCATACAAGGGTATAGATGAAAAAATACAAGATGGTAATCTTTGATATGGATGGTACAATTCTGGATACGCTTGAGGATTTGAAAAATTGTATCAATTATGCGTTAAAGGTATCCGGTTTTCCGACTAGGACATTGGATGAAGTGCGTATGTTTGTTGGAAACGGGCTTTTAAAGCTTGTCGAGCGTGCTGTACCGGCAGGAACAACCCAAAAAGAAAAGGAAGATGTTTTTGAACAGTTAAAAGCCTATTATAAGGAACATTGCACGGACAACACAAAGGCGTATGCCGGTATCCATGATTTACTCGTTGCATTGCGTAAGGAGGGCTATATGACAGCGGTAGTCTCGAATAAGGCAGATTTCGCAGTGCAGGAGCTTGTACGTGATTATTTTGAAGGATTGTTTGATTATGCGGTCGGTGAACGCGAGGATGTGCGGAAGAAACCGGCTCCGGATTCGGTCAACGCGATTTTGGATGCATGCGGTTTGATGCCTTACGATGCAATCTATGTCGGAGATTCCGATGTAGATATCGAGACGGCAAAAAATGCTCACATGAATTGTATTTCGGTACTCTGGGGTTTTCGGGATCGTACTTTTTTGGAAGAACACGGTGCATCTGTTTATGCGGAGAAGCCGGAGGATATTTTGTCTTTACTTGCAAAATAAAAATATGCAGGGAAGTTCACAGAATGTTCATAAGATTGTGATAAATTACCTATGACAATAAAAAAGATATAAAAATAATGACGGACAGGAGGAAAGAAATGCTTCGAATATTTAAAAATCTAACGAAAAAAGAGATAGCCCTTGCATGCTTCAGCGTATTCTTTGTTGTGGCACAGGTTTGGCTTGAATTAAAATTACCGGATTATATGCGTGAAATCACATCTCTTATTACAACAGAGGGAGAAGAGATGCACAGTATCCTTGCTGCGGGTGGCAAGATGCTTTTATGTGCATTCGGAAGTCTCGTTGTAACAGTATTTGTATCGTTGTGTGCATCGAGAATTGCATCGAATTTCAGTGCGAATATCCGCGGAAAGCTGTTTGAACATGTGCAGTCTTTTTCTATGGAAGAGATTGGGCGTTTTTCTACGGCGAGTCTGATTACACGTTCCACAAATGATGTGACACAGGTGCAGATGTTAATCGTAATGGGACTCTCGGTTATGCTGCGTGCACCGATTATGGCAGTGATGGCAATTTTAAAAATCATAGATAAAAGCTGGCAGTGGACACTTTCAACTGCGCTGGCGGTTGTTGCTTTATTGATTGTTGTCATTATATGCATGGCAATCACACTTCCAAAATTTAAAAAGCTGCAGGAACTTACGGATAACGTAAACCGTGTAACGAGAGAAAACCTCACAGGTCTCAATGTTGTCCGTGCTTATAATGCTGAACAGTATCAGGAAGAAAAATTTGAAACCGTCAATAAGGAGCTGACAGATACGCATTGGTTTACTTCAAAGGTCATGGCATTTATGATGCCTTGTATCATGCTTGTTATGAATGGCTTATCACTTGCAATTTATTGGATTGGCGCTGTTTTGATTGATCAGGCAGAGCTGTATGACAAGCTGTCCTTATTCTCGGATATGGTTGTATTTTCTTCTTACGCTATGCAGGTTGTCATGTCCTTTATGATGCTTGTCATGATATTTATTATGCTGCCGCGTGCATCGGTTGCTGCAAAGCGAATCCTTGAAGTACTGGAGACAAAGCCGTCTATCGTAGATGGAACTCGTACTTCTTTTCCGGTTATGCGTGATGGAGAGGTAGAGTTCCGGGATGTCAGCTTCAAATATCCGGATGCTGAGGAATATGTATTGGAGCATATCAGCTTTCAGGCGAAAAAAGGAGAGACGGTGGCATTTATCGGCGCGACAGGATGCGGAAAAAGTACGGTCATCAATCTGGTGCCTAGATTTTATGACGTGACAGACGGCGAGGTGCTTGTAGACGGTGTGAATGTCAAAGAGTACAGCCAGAAGGAGCTGCATAATAAAATCGGATATGTCAGTCAGAAAGCCATTTTATTTTCCGGTACTGTGGAATCCAATATTGCTTATGGCGATAACGGCAAGGAGCCGGCAGGGGATGAGGATGTCAAACTGGCAGTCTCTGTAGCACAGGCAGATGAATTTGTTGAGAAAAAGGATATGGGATATAAAGGCTATGTGTCACAGGGAGGCTCCAATTTTTCCGGTGGCCAGAAACAGCGGTTATCGATTGCAAGAGCGATTGCAAGGAAGCCGGAAATCTTTATATTCGATGATTCGTTTTCTGCGCTTGATTACAAGACGGACCGTATGCTCAGGCAGGCTCTCCGTGAGAAATGTAAGGATGCAACAAAGCTGATTGTAGCACAGAGAATCGGAACGATTCGGGATGCAGACCGCATTATTGTACTTGATGACGGTCAGATTGCCGGCATGGGAACTCATGAGGAACTGATGAAAAATTGTGAAGTATATCAGCAGATTGCATATTCTCAGTTGTCAAAGGAGGAGCTTGCATAATGGAAAAAGAAAATTACGAAATCGGACAAAATAAACAGCCGGCCGGTGGACACAGGAGAGGACATGGCCCTCATGGACATGGGGCACCTGCTGAAAAGGCAAAAAACTTTAAGGGTACTTGGATTAAGCTTTTAGCATTTTGCCGGAAATATTGGGGAATCATGATTTTTGCTATTCTTTGTTCTGCCGCAGGAACGGTGCTTACCCTGATAGGACCGGATAAGCTGAGTGAAATGACAGATGTTATAACAGAGGGTGTTCTCGCCGGCGTTGATATGGACCGAATCTATACGATAGGTATGTCACTTGTTATCATTTACGGTGTGAGTGCATTGCTTTCCATCATACAAAGCCTGATTATGGGTTATGTGACACAGCGAGTTTCCAAAAATCTTCGAACCGGAATATCAGTTAAGATTAACAGACTCCCGATGTGGTATTATAACCGTACATCAACCGGAGATGTGCTTTCCCGTGTTACGAATGATGTCGATACAATCGCGCAGTCTTTTAATCAGAGCATGGGAAATCTCGTGAGTGCTGTGACACTGCTCGTCGGCTCACTTGTTATGATGCTTAAGACAGACCTGACTATGACGGGAGCGGCTATTTTGTCAACCTTGATTGGCTTTGTGTTTATGTCACTGATAATGAAGCGTTCCCAGAAATATTTTATCCGTCAGCAGATGCACCTTGGCGAGATCAATGGGCATGTGGAGGAGATATTTGCAGGGCATACAGTTGTAAAGGCATATAACGGTGAGGAACAGGCAAAGGAACAGTTTGATGTCATGAATGAAAATCTCCGTGACAGTGCATTTAAAGCACAGTGCATGTCGGGACTTATGATGCCTCTTATGGGCTTTATCGGGAATTTAGGTTATGTGGCAGTTTGTATCGTCGGAGCTCTGCTTGTCATGAACGACAAAATCACATTCGGTGTGATTGTAGCGTTTTTGATGTATGTCCGGTATTTTACACAGCCGCTTAACCAGATTGCACAGGCGATGCAGGCGTTACAATCCGCAGCCGCAGCCGGTGAGCGTGTGTTTGAATTTACGGATGCAGAAGAGATGGATGATGAGAGCCATAAAACAAAGAAGCTGGAAAATGTCAAAGGAGAGGTTCGCTTTGAACATGTAAAGTTTGGCTATAAGGACAGTGATAAGGTTGTTATACATGATTTTTCGGCAGTAGCAAAACCCGGACAGAAGGTTGCAATCGTCGGTCCGACCGGTGCCGGAAAAACGACGATGGTAAATCTGCTTATGCGGTTCCATGAGCTTTTAGGCGGTGATATCAAGATTGACGGCGTTTCCATCCATGACATGTCACGGCAGGAAGTACACGATCAATTTTGTATGGTTTTGCAGGACACATGGCTGTTTGAGGGAACGGTTCGTGAGAATCTAGTATATTGTCAGGAACATGTTCCGGATGAAAAGATTGAGCGGGCTTGTAAAGCAGTCGGGTTACACCGATTTATCAGAAGTCTTCCAAAGGGATATGATACGGTACTGAACGATCAAGTGAATTTATCCCAAGGACAAAAGCAGCAGCTTACAATTGCGAGAGCGATGATCGCAGATAAACCGATGTTGATTTTGGATGAGGCAACAAGCTCCGTGGATACAAGAACCGAGCTGATTATTCAGCGGGCGATGGATGAGTTGATGAAGGATCGAACATCCTTCGTGATTGCACATCGACTTTCAACCATTAAAGATGCGGATTTGATTCTTGTCCTGAAGGATGGCGATATTATCGAGAACGGTACGCATGAAGAACTGCTTGCACAAAATGGATTTTATGCAGATTTGTATAACAGCCAGTTTGAACAGGTTTCATAAAATATAACATGGTATGGGACAAACGCTCCTTGCATACATTTAGTTGAATGGTATGCAAGGAGCGTTTTTATATGAAACGACAAAAAACGAAACGAAAAGGGCAGACAGTGATTGCCATATTCATTTGTTTTGCTTGTATTTTATGCTACCGTGATACAGGGCTTGCAACGGAAATTACTGCAACCCTTACGGATGCCGAATCGGCAAGCCCGATCGATGCTGAATATGGCGATCGGGCGGATACAGTTACACAGAACAATCCGGAAGTTGACAATCAAGTATATACACCGAGTAATGCAGATGCCGACAATCAAGCAGATGTACAAAGAAATGCGCAAAGTGAAACAGAGGATGCCATGTCTGTAGATATTCAGATACAGACCGATTCGGATTGTGAATTATCGGATTATGAAGCGTTGAATGAAGTTAGGGAGGCAGTCAAGGATACATTACCGGGCTATGATAAAAAGTATGAGGGCGAATACCATATTGATTATATCCTATCGCATTACAGCTATTTTGTGCGAAATGATTTGAAGGGAGACTGGGTTGCAGATACAGTGGGAAGCGTAGTTGTTGGCAACGAGCTTTCTTTACAAAATACAATTGGAAAAGTAAAAGCAGCAGCCTCTTATGTAAAGTATCTGATTGACCTCGGCGATTACTTTACATGGTCGTGGAATGATACGATGGGGATTGATACGAATTTTTATTATACAAAAAGCTTTATGACATACAAGGAATGGCTTACAGACCGTATGGTGTGCGTCGGGGACGATTATATTGATATGGATACCGCTTTTTCTGTAATTCATGCGGAGTCAGAGGTGATGCTGGCAGAGGGGAAGAAGTCGGAAGCGGCTGTTGATAAAAATAAAAATGAGCTGATTCTTGATTTTGCAAATACAACAGCAGTTACAATCAAAAAGGATGATTACAAATCCGCTGATAAAATCATATTAAAAAATGTTACCGGTCAGGATATGCTTTGTCATATATATACAATCAGTATAGAAGGAGAGGATGCGTTTGTCCTTGATACGGCAAAGATTGAAATAGACGGAAAAGGTCTGAATGATAATTATTTTTTGAAGCTGGTTCAGGATGCGGAAGAATGTGAACAAGGTGGACAGTATTATTATGGAGGATTTGGACTTGTCTGGAATTTTCCGGATGCCAAGGAGGTAACAGCACATTTTCTTGCCGGAAATCTTGTAGCACCGAATGCAGATGTCACGTTACAGGGCGGAAACCATGAGGGACAGGTAATTGCAAACAATGTGCAAAGTTACTCGGAATCCCATTTCTATCCGTATATTACGACTGAGGAAACAACAACTGAAATGACCGAAACGACAACCGAAACAACCGAAGTAATGACAACCGAGAAAGTAACGACCACGGAAGCAGCCACAGAGGACATAACAGAAAAAATAACGACCGAAGCAATGACAACCGGTGAAACAACAATGGAAGAAATAACGACTGAGAAAACAACGACTGAAGGAACAACAACCGAGAAAACAGCAACGGTGGAAACGGCAACGGATTCTGAGTATGGAACGATGACACACGGAACTTCAACGGAGATTCTAAATGCAGATATAACTGTCGATGTAACGCAGAATAACATATCAGCGCCTGCGTCGGAATCCCCGGAGGTACAAACCGGAGATTCCATAATGTTATATGTTCTTGTAATCGGGCTGCTCGTTTCTGCAGTTGGCGTTTTACTTCTTGCAATCTGCAAAAGGAGAAAAGAAAAATAGTTTATGAGAATGAAATCATGAAACCATTCCGGCTTGCATAAGATGAGATATGAGCATAAAAAAAATTAAAATCATAATTTGTATAATACTTGTATATTCTCTGCTTATCATATATCCGAACGTAGCTTCCGTATATCCGAATACGGTTTCCGAATATGTGGAGACCGTGTATCCGCAGGCGGCAAATGAACAATATGATAAGCGCGCATGCTGGATTTCGTATCTTGATATCCAGACATATCTGTGTGATAAAAGTGAGACTGCGTTTCGGGCAAAGGTGAGCGCGATGTTTCAGAAAATCATGGATAATAATATGAATACGGTTATTATACATGCGCGGGCAATGGGAGATGCCTGTTATCCGTCTCTGTATTTCCCTTATTCCACTTCCATATCCTCGGACGGCGAGGACCCCGGATATGACCCGTTTCAAATTATGGTTGAGACAGCGCATAAACGGGGCTTGAAGGTGGAAGCATGGATCAATCCGTATCGGTTGTCGCTGAATGAGGAGACGACGATGCAGTTTCTTAAGAGTGGATATTATGAAAAATATAAAGATATGATACTTGAGTATACAGGAGAAAACGGTACCGGACTGGCGCTTGATCCGGGAAATGAAAAAGCACGCGAGCTGATTGTATGTCAGATAGAGGAAATTCTGACCAAGTATGATGTAGATGGGATTCACATGGATGATTATTTTTATGTAAACGGAATGCATACAGAGCTTTCGGAAGCAGAAAAAAAGGAAAATGTGAATCTGTTGATCCGGGATTTATACAGTACAATCAAAGCGATCAATCCGGATTGTGAATTCGGAATCAGTCCGGCAGGAAATCCGGATTATGCAAGAAGTCAGGGAGCGGATATAGATACATGGTTGTCCGATTCCGGTTATGTAGATTACATTATGCCTCAAATATATTGGACCGATCATTATGTGATTGATGAAAATACCGTGTCTATGTTTACGGATCGGTGTAAAATGTGGCAGTCCATCAATCAAAATCATACAAAGATGTATGTCGGGCTTGCTCTTTACCGTGTAGGAGAGGTTTCGGATACAGATCTGGACTGGTCGCGATATCAGGATAATCTTGCAAGGCAATGTGACATTGCATATGAAAACGGATATCTCGGGTTTTCGTTGTTTCGGTATGCGTTTCTTGAGTCAGAGCCTGCAAGACCGGAGCTTGATGCATTAAATTGCTATATTACAAAACGATATGGAAATGCAAAGTCGGATGCCGATGCCTATATCACGTATACATCCCACATACAGACATATGGCTGGCAGGGTGCAAAGGCGGATGGAGTTGTATCCGGAACGACGGGAACAAAAAAACGAATGGAGGCTATTCGCGTACAGCTTGGTTCCCTAGCGGAAAAGGGAAGTGTCACGTATCGCACCTATATACAGGGATACGGATGGCAGGAATGGGTCGAAAACGGAGAACAGTCCGGAACGACCGGACAGTCGAAGTGTATTGAGGCTCTCGAAATGCGTCTGGAAGGCATATGTAGGGATAGCTATGATATTTATTATAGAATCTTTTGCGCCGACAGCGGTTGGTCCGAGTGGAAGAAAAATGGAGAAACTGCCGGAATACCGGAACAGTCCGGGCAGACAGAGGCAATACAGGTCAGGCTGTTTCCAAAAAAAACACTTGCAAATTAAGGAATAAATGCTATAATGATTAAGACTTGAATACAGATGACGTGGAGTGGGTTTGAAAAAACCCACTCTTTGTTTTTGAGATTATGGGAAAATGCAAGTCAGAAAGGTGGCAGGCGTGAAAAAACAGGAGATTGAGCAGCATTGCACGGAGCTTGTGATGCCGATTATAGAGGAGCATGGGTTCGAGCTTGTGGATGTGGAGTATGTGAAGGAAGGTTCGGACTATTATCTGCGTGTATATGCAGATAAGGAAGGCGGAATCAATATTGATGACTGTGTATTAATCAGCCGAAGCCTTGAGGAAAAACTGGATGCAGCTGATCGTATGACCGATGCATACATTTTGGAGGTTAGCTCACCGGGACTTACAAGACCGCTGAAAAAGGAGAAGGATTTTAAGCGGAATCTTGGAAAAAAGGTCGAGGTAAAGCTTTATCGTGTGGTGGACGGCGTAAAGGAATTTGATGCATATCTTGAGGCCTATTCGGATACGACACTCACGCTCAGACTGCCGGATGAGGATAATCCAAAGGAATTCCAGAGAAACGATATATCTATGATAAGATTGGCATTTGAGTAATAAGGAGGAGGTCAGAAAAATGTCAGAAATTATTGATGCTTTAAATCAATTAGAGCGCGAAAAAAATGTCAGCAAAGAGCTTGTGATGGAGGCAATTGAGAAATCGCTTGTAGCAGCATGCGAGAAGGATTATGGAAAAGATGTCATTGTGGAAGCACATATGGATCGTGAGACAGGTGCTATCAGTGTCCTTCGCAAAAAAGAGGTTGTGGAAGAGGTTGAAAATGAGGCAAATCAGATTTCCTTGACACAGGCAAAGGCAATGGATGCAAAATATGAAATCGGTGATTATGTGGAGTATCCGCTCGAGTCTATGGATTTTGGACGTATGGCGGCACAGAAGGCGAGAAGCATTATTATTCAGAATATCAAGGAAGGCGAGAGAGATGCCATCTATGAACGCTTTGCCTGCAAGGAGCGCGATATTGTAAATGGTGTGGTTCAGAGATTCGTGGATAATACGATCTATATCAGTCTTGATGAGAGGACTGAGACCCGACTCAAAGAAAATGAGCAGGTAAAGACAGAACGCTATCGGGTGGGCGACCGTATTAAGCTTTATGTAGTGGAAGTAAAGAAGCCTGAGAAAAAAGATAATAAACGCAAGGATGGCAAGGATAAAAAGAACAGCGGAATTAACATTCATGTTTCCCGTACTCATCCGGGTCTTGTGAAGCGTTTGTTTGAAAATGAGATTGAGGAGATTCAGAACGGTGTTGTAGAGATTATGGGAATCGCAAGAGATGCCGGCTCCCGTTCCAAGCTTGCCGTTCGCTCCAATGATCCGAATGTGGATCCGGTCGGCGCATGTGTCGGTATGGCAGGTGCGAGAGTCAACACGATCGTTGATGATTTAAAGGGTGAAAAAATTGATGTAATTGCATGGGATGAGGATGCGGAGGTGTATATTAAAAATGCATTGAGTCCTTCTGATGTTATCTGGGTGCAGGCATATACCGATGAACAGGATGGCAAGCTGAAGAAATGTGCAAAGGTTGTCGTTCCGGATGATCAGCTTTCTCTTGCAATCGGTAAGGAAGGTCAGAATGCCAGCCTTGCAGCAAAGCTGACAGGATACAAAATAGATATTAAGAGTGAGTCACAAGCCAAGGAAATGGGTATGATTATAGATGATTACGATGATACTTACGATGATGGCTACGAGGATGAGGAGTAATTGATTTGGCAAAACAAATACCGCTTAGACAGTGTGTTGGCTGTCGGGAAATGAAACCAAAAACAGAGTTTGTAAGAGTGATACGGACACCGGAAAATGACATATGTGTGGATAAGACCGGAAGGAAAAACGGAAGGGGCGCATATATCTGTCTGAGTGCTTCCTGCCTTGAGAAAGCAAGAAAATCGAAAGCGCTGGAACGAGCTTTGAAAATGGACATACCGGATGCTGTTTATGAGTCAATCGGTAAGGAGATGATGTAATTGAATCAAAATCAAAACCGCGTGTTATCTATGTTGTCGATTGCAGCAAAGGCAGGGAGGATAGCAAGTGGAGGATTTCTGACTGAAAAGGCAATTCAGGAGGGAAATGCGTATCTTGTGTTGATTGCGGAAGACGCATCACAAAATACGCAGAAAAAGTTTATGGATAAATGTCGTTACTATCATATTCCATACCATGTTATTTTTGATAGCAGCTTGCTCGGTAAACAGATTGGAAAACAGGAACGGACAGTACTTGCGGTAACCGATCAGGGTCTTGCAAGACAGATTTCTGACAGAGTGGATAGTTTGAGAATGGAGGTGTAGCCCATGAGAGTACACGAATTTGCAAAGCAGTTGACAACGGAGCTTGGAAAAGAAATTAAGAGCAGCCGTATAATAGAGTTATTAAGCAGCAAGAAGGATGGGTTGAAGGCACAGAGCAGCATTGATGATGAAATGATGCAGATTGTGCGTGAGGCACTTGGAAAGAAGCCGGAAGCAGCAAAATCGGCAGAGAAAAAGCCGGAGGCAAAGAAATCGGCAGATAAGAAGCCGGTTGAGAAAAAGCCGGAAGTAAAAAAACCGGCAGAGAAGAAGCCGGAAGCAAAGAAACCGGCAGAAAAGAAGCCGGAGACAGCAAAGCCGGCAGAAAAGAAATCGGTTGAGAAAAAGCCGGAAGCAAAGAAGTCTGCTGAGAAGAAACCGGAGAATAGACAGGATAATCGAAAACCGGATAATAACCGGAAGAAGAATCCGAAAAATCAGCAGAATCCGCAGGGACAGACGACTCCTCAGAATAAGGGGAACCAGAAGCCGGAGAGCAAGGGTACAAATTTCCGAAATGCAGTGAGCAACAATCGGAACACCAGAAATAATAACAATAATAACCGTAATTTTAATAATAATGCACAAAACAACCGGAATGCGAATAATAACCGCAATCATCAGCCTGCGCCGAAGAAGCAGGAGCCGGTAGAACCGGTTATCCGTTCGATTAAGTTCCCTGAGGTTTTAACAGTCGGAGAGCTTGCGTCTAAGATTAAGGTGCCGGTAGCACAGCTTATCAAGAAGATGTTTATGGCAGGTAAGATGTACAATGTCAATTCCGATCTGGCATTTGAGGAGGCAGCGGAGATTGCACTGGAGTATAATTTTATCGCCGAGGAAGAAGAAAAGGTTGATGTCATTGAGGAGCTGCTCCGTGAGGAAGAAGAAAATGAGAAGGATATGACACCGAGACCGCCTGTCGTATGTGTTATGGGTCATGTTGATCACGGTAAGACCTCTTTGCTGGATGCAATTCGAAATTCAGATGTAACGGCTGAGGAGGCAGGCGGAATCACACAGCATATCGGTGCTTCTGTTGTATCAATCAATGGACAGAAGATTACATTTTTGGATACACCGGGACATGAAGCATTTACAGCTATGCGTATGCGTGGTGCACAGTCTACCGATATCGCAATTCTTGTTGTTGCTGCGGATGATGGTGTTATGCCGCAGACAGTTGAGGCTATCAATCATGCGAAGGCAGCAGGTATCGAAATTATCGTTGCAATCAATAAGATTGATAAGGAAAGTGCAAACATTGACCGTGTAAAGCAGGAGCTTATGGAATATGAGCTTGTACCGGAGGACTGGGGCGGTTCTACTATTTTCTGCCCGGTGTCTGCACATACAAAAGAGGGTATCGACAATCTTCTGGAGATGATTATCCTCACGGCAGAAATTTTGGAATTGAAAGCAAACAAAAATCGTAAGGCGCGTGGTATCGTCATTGAGGCACAGCTGGATAAAGGTCGCGGTTCCGTTGCAACTGTTCTTGTACAGAAGGGAACGCTTCATGTCGGAGATTGCCTTGCAATCGGTGATGTACATGGTAAGGTTCGTGCCATGTTTGATGACAAGGGTCGTAAGGTAAAGGAGGCAACGCCTTCCATGCCGGTTGAGGTTCTCGGATTGAACGGCGTTCCGAATTCAGGTGAAATTGCGATTGCAACGGAAAATGAGAAGGAAGCTCGGGCTATTTCCGAGGCGTTTATCAACCGTGGAAAAGAAAAGCTGATTGCCGATACAAAGCAGCGTATGTCGTTGGATGATTTGTATAATCGTATTCAGGAAGGAAATGTGAAGGACTTGAATTTGATTATTAAGGCTGATGTACAGGGGTCTGTTGAGGCGGTCAAGCAGAGTCTGCTAAAGCTCTCCAACGAGGAAGTAGCGGTCAAATGCATCCATTCCGGCGTTGGCGCTATCAATGAGAGTGATGTGATTCTTGCTTCTGCAAGTAACGCAATCATCATCGGCTTTAATATTCGTCCGGACAATCAGGCGAAGGAGGTTGCGGAGCGCGAGAAGGTAGATATTCGTCTGTATCGTGTTATCTATAATGCCATCGAGGATATCGAGAGTGCCATGAAGGGTATGCTTGATCCAATCTTCGAGGAGAAGATAATTGGTCATGCA
>CAZLZH010000062.1:0-12711 GCA_964563955.1 uncultured Bacteroides sp.
ACCCATTTTTTATCGCAATTTTGGAAATTGATATTGAACAAAAGAAAAGGGGGATTCCTATATGGCATCAAGTAAAGAATATTGAAAGCAATCATATTGGAATGTCCTATGATTCTCTGTTTATGGTAAAGACAAAAAACTGAAAATATGCCATGAATTTTTCAGGAGGTGAATGGCATGGATTTGATACAAATCGGGAAATTTATATCGGAGCTTAGAAAGGAACATGGGCTTACACAGGAACAGCTTGGTGAAAAAATTGGAGTGACAAATAAGACGGTCTCCAGATGGGAAACGGGAGTTTATTTGCCGCCTGCAGATATGCTGTTAGTTTTGAGTGAAATTTTTAATGTCAGTATCAATGAGCTTCTGACTGGTAAGCGATTGACAGATTCCGAATATAAAAAAGTTGCCGAAGAAAATCTGACACAGGCAATCAAGGCAAGCAGCTTTACTCTTAAGGATAAAATTGAGTTTTATAAGAAGAAATGGTTGAAAGAGCATATTGCAATTATGGTGTTCATCGGAATCTTTATTATCCGTTGATAGTGATTAGTCAATTTGCAGTTGTTCCTTTATACTATTTATGCTTTGGATTATGGAGGAATAATTACCCATTGGTTGGGACTGCTTCTTTATTTTTCATAATTCATACAATTAACGGATGTATGAACTTTATTGTAAAAAAGTAAAATAGAAAAATTCCAGTTGGAATAGACATACAATTTTGTTGAGGCAATAGAAGGTAGGGGGTGCGGAGTATTTGCAGCGGGAGATATTCGCGTAAAAAGGTCAGACAGGTGGCTACTGCGGTTGCTGACAGTGCAATTGCAGGTATTCAGGCAGCGGCAATGTGCCAAGGTATATAAAAACTATTTTCAGTGGTTTAGTGGAGGTTTGAATATGGCGAAACGAAAGACATTAGTCGAGAATTTTCAGGAAATAATTGACAGCGGTGATTTTGAAGCGTTCAAAAAGGTATTTGATAAATGCGAAATAACAGCGACAGATAGAGGAAAGACTACTAGCAATGCATTTTCGCATCGAAACTTAAAGCCGCAGCATATTCAATTTTTGATTGATAATGGGTTAGAGGTAAACGGTGATTGTGGGTTTGGTTATCCGCCGATTGCTTTTCATGCCGCCAATAAGGAGAACTTAGAGTGTCTCCTGAAAAATGGGGCGGACATTAACTATATTGCTGTTTCTTACAGGGGAAGTGCATTGACAAGAGCGTGTTCTACCATGAATGTGCAGGCTGTAAAAAATTTGCTGGAAGAACATGCTTCCATAGATGTTCAGGGAGACATGGATGGAAAGACATTGTTAGATACAACTCTGGCGCATTGTGAGAATATTTATATTCCTAAAGTGCTTGCCATATCTAGAATGTTGCTGGATGCAGGCGCTTCAGTGACGGATAAAACAATTGGATATGTTCAAAAAATTGGAGAAAACTTTGAGTTTTATAGAGATAACATAAGTAAAGATATTGTGAATGAGCTTAGTACGGCACTCGATGAATTGTATGCGCTGTTTAATGTTACACCTGTGGCACGAAGGGCAGTGCATGATGGAAAAACACAGATATCCGTAAAAGGGAAAACGTGGCAGGAGCAGTACAATGAATTGTGGAATATGTTGGTTCCGGGCAGTGGAAAAGCACAAACGATACAAGGAGAGATGATTCGAATTGTCGGAAGGGTTACATATGAGATCATTGATAATGGCGCTATCAACTGGGATAATGACTATAAGGAGATGCTTCATGCATTAAGAAGATTTTTGAATCTGAATAAGAAATTGGACAAGAAGCTTATAAAGGAAGCAGTCAGCATTATAAAACATATCGGGATGTCTACGGATAAAGAAACATTATATCGTTTGACGGAAATTATCGTGCAATGGGTTTTGGCTAACGCAGAACCGCTCCCGCTTGGGGAAGTTAATTATAAAAGATAAAGTAAAGGAGGGTGCAGATGGAGAAAGTAAAAGCGTGGAAGAAAAATTGGGAATACAATTATCAAAAAGGACTTCGGGGAGCTTTGGTTTCCGTTGATGCGGTGGAAAGGGATGAAAAAATATATTTTGTACTTCACTATGGAGAACGTGATTGGGAATCTCTTCTGATTCAGCTGGATATGCAGTCTCAGGAAGGAACGGTTCTTTTCCGGGAGAACCACATTATGAGAAGTCCGGGGATTCTGTCGGAGGATAGATTTTACTTTACGACCTTCAAGGGAATGGCATACTGTGTGGATTTGTCCGGTACGGTTATATGGGAGGCAGACATTGGCGGACAGAATGCGGATTGGAATATTCTGCTCGATGGAGATCGTTTGTATGTGTCTGCCTACGGATTGTATTGTCTGAATAAGGATGATGGAACCATACTCTGGTCGATTCAGACGGGATGTAAGACCAACTGCTCCTTTGCCGTGGATGATACCTGTGTTTATCATGGAGAGCTTGGAGGCGTGATGCGATGTGTGGATAAGCTGAGCGGAAATATAGTATGGACATATGGAAAAGATGTTTGGATCAGTCATTGTATGCGGTTAGATGACAACTGCCTTATGGCGTGTAATATTCATGGAAGCCTTTTATTTCTTGATTGTAGAACCGGAAAATTACTGCGGGAAGTCCATGTAGGCAGAAAGCTATACCGAAAACCTGTTTTGCACGATGGAAAGCTATATATCGGTGATGGAAATTCAGTTATTAACAGTACAGAAGGGTATATGTCCTGCTATGAGCTTCAAAAGGACTATGATTTAAAGCTCCTGTTTTCGTTTCAAACAGGTGGTGAGATATTGACAAAGGCTGTGATAGACGGCCGGAGTCTGTATTTTGCATCCGACGATGGCAATTTGTATTGTATTGATAGTGAGACCGGAGAGAAATTGCGGAAACCGAAAAAGACAAAAGGAAGCTGTCGTGATATTCTGGTAAAAAATGATGCCATAGTTGTGTTGTCTGATAAGGGTCAGGCAGAATGCTATTGTCAGTAAAAACTTGACAAGAGCCCACCCATTTGTCGAAGGCAAAGCAAGCTAAAAACCAAAAAGAGTATGGAGGAAAGAAACATGTTATTTATACAGTATCCAAAATGTTCAACCTGTCAGAAAGCTAAAAAATGGCTCGATGAGCATAATATAAAATTTACCGAGCGTCATATTGTGGAGGATAATCCATCTTATGATGAATTAAAGGCATGGTATAATAAGAGCGGGCTACCGCTTAAAAGATTCTTTAATACGAGTGGACTTCTATACAAGGAAATGCAGCTTAAGGACAAGCTTCCGGAGATGAGTGAAGAAGAACAATTGAAGCTGCTTGCTACGAATGGCATGCTTGTAAAGCGTCCATTGATTGTAGATGATGACACGATCCTTGTTGGATTTCAGGAAGCGGAGTGGACGGAAAAATTGAGATAGCATTGTATGCGAAAGGGGAACGGTCATGCAAGAGATAATTGAAGCAATCATGAATACAGTTGATAAAAAGAAGGTGCAGAGCCTGTGCAGGAAGATTCTGAAAAAATGCAGCGTGAAGTCAAAAAATGATTTGTCAAATGTGACGGATTTGGCAACCTGGTTATTAATAGAATAAAAATATAATATGGAAAAAAGAAGAGAAATGTTGTAAAATAATCTAATTAGGTAGAATTATGTCTAATTTTAATATTGCTTATCTGGCAGACTATGATAAAATAAGTAAAGCGATTTTCAACAAAGAAAATATAAATAATAAAGAACGAAAGAGGATGTTGATTATGGGTTTATTGGAAGAATTGAAAACATTGAATGTAGATGTGGAAGAAGCAAAGGAACGCTTTATGGGCAATGTTTCTTTATATGAAAAAATGTTGTTCAAATTCTTAGGTGTGATGGAAGAGATGGCAGTTGATACTGATTTTGACGGTAATGATTACGCAGAAGTGATAGAAAAAACGCATGCCATCAAGGGAGCAACGGGAAATTTGTCTATTCGTCCAATGTATGATGCATACAGCGAGATTGTGAGATTGCTTCGCGAACAACAGCCGGAGCAGGCGAGAAAGGTTCTTGCAGATATTATACCTGTTCAGAATGAAATTATTGCTTGTATAAAAAAATACAATCAGTAAGCCGTTTTATCAGCGAAAATGTCATTTATTTTACGGATTGCCGACTATCAATTCAAAATTATGGAATAATCTGTTCAAAATTATTAGATTTTAATTGACATAATCTGACTAATAATGATAAAATTACTACATTTAAAAATCATACAATATAGAAGAAGGAGTAAATATGGATAAGCAAAAGATTTTGGTTGTGGATGATCTTGATGTAAACAGATCTTTATTGGATGTTATGTTCCGTACAAAATATGATATCCTACAGGCATCCAATGGCGAAGAAGCCATAGAAGCGATTGAGAATAATGATAAAATTGCACTGATCTTATTGGATATCGTTATGCCGATTCTGGATGGCTTCGGTGTGCTTGAATACATGAAGAACCATGATTTGATAGAAAAGATTCCGGTTATTCTGATTACAAGTGAAGCAGTCAGAAACAGTGAAGACAAGGCTTATATTTATGGTATCGCAGATGTTATTCATAAGCCATTTTACCCGGATATTGTAAAGAGAAGAGCGGAAAATATTATTGCTCTGTATCAGAATAAGCAGAATATGGAGAGGCGCTTAAAGGAACAGGAAGAGGAGATCAGAGCGCAGCAAAAGAAGATACAGGACAACAATGAGTTTATGATTGATGCTTTAAGCTCGGTTGTAGAATTCAGAAGCATGGAAACGAATGAGCATACCCGGAGAGTAAAATATCTCACAAGAATTTTGCTGAAGTATGTTATGAAATATTATCCGGAGTACGGAATTACGCCACAGCAGTTAGATGCGATGGCAAGGGCTTCGGCGCTTCACGATATCGGAAAGATTGGTATTCCGGATGCTATTTTGTTAAAGCCCGGCAAGCTTACCGAGCAGGAATTTGAAGTGATGAAGACGCACACAACAATCGGATGTGATATTTTGGAATCCTTCCACAAAAATGATATGGGAGATTTCTATCGATATTGTTACGAAATCTGTCGACACCATCATGAAAGATGGGATGGAAATGGGTATCCGGATCACTTGAAGGGTGATGAGATACCGCTTAGTGCACAGGTTGTGTCGATAATTGATGTATATGATGCATTGGTAAGTGCAAGAGTATATAAACCGGCTTATGCAAGCAATACGGCTTATGATATGATTATGAGTGGAGAATGTGGTCAGTTTTCGCCTAATATATTAGAATGTTTTAAACTTGCAAAAGAAGATTTCTTCAATATCGTGGAAGTAATTAAGATGTTTGATTTCTCTGATTAAAGTGTAATCAGAAAATAAAATGTACCACGAGTCAATAGGGCTGCTGACACGAGGTTGGTAGCCTTATTGTGCTAAGAGGTGAGCGATTATGTGGACAAAGGAAGAAGGAATTAAATTACTCGAACATGCCTTTGAAATGGTTCTCTTGTTTGATAAATCAGGAAAAATCTCATATGCAAACACAGTTGCGAGAAACAGCCTGTGTGATGGAGAGGATTTGGAAGGAACCTCAATAGAAAGCATCTTCCCGAACAACATTCATAAGAATGAAGCACAAAACGATGCGGATTTTTTGGATATTCCCGACGAAATTTCGGAGGAAATGACCGCGTATCGAAGAAATAATACATGTTTTCCCGTGGAGGTCCGTATCTGGTGGGACATGGACCTTGATACATATGTTTGCATGGCGAATGATATATTAGAGAAGGAACACCTGCAAAAAGAATTGGAGCAGGTTAAGCTGGAAGCGTCTGAAAGTGAGAAAGTAAAATCAGAGTTTGTGGCAAATGTGACGCACGAGCTGCGCACACCGGTCAATGGTGTGCTCGGGAATGTAAGAGAATTATGCGACGTAGAAACAGACGATAAAAAGTTATACAACCTCAAAATGATTGAGCGTTGTTGTGACGATATGAACAAGCTGATTAATAATATTTTGGATTTTTCCAAATTGCAGAATGGAAAGCTTGTTTTGGAATCGCGCAGATTCCATTTTCGGAATATGGTAGATTATATCAAGGCTACCCATCAGAAGCTCATTACCGAAAAGGGCTTGGAATTTTTCGTAACAGTATCTCCATCGGTACCGGAATTTGTTGTAGGTGATGAATTCCGTATAGTACAGATTTTAAATAATTTACTCAGTAATGCCAGAAAATTTACATCCGTAGGAAAGATATCGTTGGAGATTATTCCGACGGCGCAGGTGCAGAATGCCTTAGAGTTGTTTTTCATAGTGAGTGACACAGGAATCGGCATTGCACAAAAGGATAAGGACAAGCTGTTCCAAAGCTTTACACAGGTGGATGCCTCGATTTCAAGAAGATTCGGAGGCACGGGACTTGGACTGAATATCAGTAAGCAGCTCGTTGATTTGATGGGCGGAAGTATTATGGTTGAAAGTCAGGAAAATCGAGGGAGTACCTTTAGCTTTTCTGTCTGGGTAGGACAGCAGGAAGAGGAGAATCTATACACACAGGAAAAAATTGAAATCTTCAAGCATTACGCGGCTTCGGAGACCGCACATCGACCTTCGGTACAGACGGAAGAGGACCCGAGTAAAATCTATGGTACAGAGGAAAATCAAAGGGCGCTCAGCCAGAGCCTGATGAAGCTGGTACTCAGTATCGAAATGGGCAACTGGGAGAAGGCGCTGATGTTTATGGAAAGTGCCAAGCAGTTGACGAGAGAGGCACCGGAAGAGGTAGGAAAAAAGGTTCTGCGATTGAAAATGGCAGTTCAGAAAGAAGATTATGATAAGTCTGTCAGCAGATTGGATGATTTAAAACAGACTTTGGAGTTGCAGTAATTTAATTTTTACGAGGGGGAATAAGGCATGAAAAATGGTATCAAGGATTTCTCCGGTTTTACTGTATTTGTAGTAGATGATGTCGAGACAAATAGAGTAGTCTTAGGAGAGATAATCAAAGATATGGGATGTCAGGCAGTCTTATGCGAAAATGGTTCAGAGGCCATGCAGAAGATGGAAGAACATATGCCGGATTTGGTGCTGACGGATATTTCCATGCCGGTTATGGATGGATTTGAACTGTGCCGTATTTTAAAGTCAAAAGTCGAAACAAGAGATATTCCGGTTATGTTTATTTCTGCTTTTGATGAACCTGAGGATATTGTAAAAGGATTTGATTATGGCGGCGAGGATTATGTTACTAAGCCGTTTATTCCGGAGGAGGTTCAGGCGAGAGTCGGTACACATCTGCGTTTGTACAAGGCGGCGCGGGAGACTGCACAGGCAAACAGACGATTGCAGCTTTCTGTTCAGGAGCAGTTAAAACAGCTGGAACAGGAGCGAAAGAAGGTGCTGCGGGCGCTTGCCAATATGGCGGCCGAGCAATCCTTTTACGGAACAGATTATATAGAAAGACTGAAATATAATTGTCGTGTCTTGGCACAGAGTATGCAATTTTCGCCTCTGTTCGAAGGACAGATTTCGGATTCCTTTATCGACGCAGTTGAGTTTGCTGCTACATTGTGTGATATCGGAAACATCGGTATTGAAAAAGCGATTCTTCAAAAAAATACATCGCTGGATGACGATGAAACGGCAGCCATGCGAAATCATACGAAGATTGGGGAAAAGCTGTTGAAGGATTTGCAGATAACGGATGATTATAATGATTTTGGCAGCATTTCGATTGAGGTCGCGCGTTCTCATCACGAAAACTGGGATGGCAGTGGTTATCCACAGGGATTGGCAGAAACAGCGATACCTCTGTCGGCGCGAATTGTATCGGTTGCAATGGTGTATTGTGCTTTGACGGAGGAGCGAAGCTACAGAGAAAAGTATGATAAGCAAAGGGCATTAGAAATTATGAAGCAGGAGGCAGAGTATAAGTTTCAGGCTGAAATTTTTCAAATATTTTGTAAGGTGGCGCAACAATTGCGTTAAATAACAAACTAATTTGGAGGAACAAAGCTATGATGACAGATGAAGAATTTAACAGAATTGCTGTACATATGAAACAGCGATATGGAATTGATTTGAGTCAAAAGAAGATTATCATGAACGGTCGACTTGAAAATTATGTCCATAGAGCAGGATTTAATAGTTTTCAGGATTACATTTACGAGCTTGAGCGTGATTCTTCCGGAGAATTAGAAAGGGTTTTGGTAAATCTCTTAACTACAAATCATACTTATTTCATGAGAGAGTTTGAACATTTTCAGTTTTTTAAGTCGGTTGTTTTGCCGTGGGCGAAGGAAACCGCTAAAAACAGCAAGGATCTCCGCATTTGGTGCGGTGCTGCATCTACCGGAGAGGAACCGTATACGATTGCAATGGTAGTACAGGATTTCCTTGGATTGGAGCATACATCATGGAATGCTCAGATATTGGCTACGGATGTTTCTACGGCTGCATTACAACAGGCAACTGCGGGAATTTATACGAGTGAACAACTGAAAAATGTGCCGCAGCAATGGAAGCAGCACTATTTTAAAGAGATAAGGGGTGCTGATCAATACAAGGTAAAGGACGATTTAAAAAAGGAAGTATTATATCGTCAATTCAATTTAATGTCTCCTTTTCCTTTCAAAAAGAAAATGCATACTATTTTTTTGCGTAATGTTATGATATATTTTGATAGAGAAACAAAGCTTGAGGTAGTAAGAAAGGTGTATGACTTTTTGGAACCCGGAGGATATTTGTTTATCGGAATGACAGAAACTTTGGATAGGAGTGAGGTTCCGTTTCAAATAGTCCAGCCTTCAATATTTAGAAAAAAGGGAGGAGCAAGATAATATGCAGCCTATAAAAGTATTGATAGTAGAAGATTCCATGGTGTTTCGAGAGCTGCTTGTGCAAACCTTAGGCAGAGATCCCGCTATTACAATTGTTGGAACCGCAAAAGATCCGTTCGAAGCGAGAGACGCTATCCTGCGTTATCATCCGGATGTTATGACACTCGATGTAGAGCTTCCGAGAATGAGTGGAATCGAATTCCTGAGAAAGCTGATGCCGCAGTATCCGCTTCCGGTTGTCGTGATAAGCTCACTCAGTGATAAGGTATTTGATGCGATGAATGCTGGAGCGGTGGACTTCGTTGCGAAGCCTGCTGTAACAGGAAGACAGCAGCTGGAGGATTTCATCAGAAATGAACTGTTGGTAAAGATTAAGATTGCATCCACGGTACAAATCAGCAAGATTAAGCAGGTTGTAAAACAGCAGGAGATGCCAAAGCTTACCAAGCTTAATAAAAAGGAATTGATTGTTGCCATTGGCGCTTCCACAGGAGGAACCGAAGCAATCTTTTCCGTAGTAAAGGATTTTGGTACCGATATTCCGGGCGTGGTAATTGTACAGCATATGCCGCCTGGATTTACGGATATGTATGCGAAACGTTTGGATAACCAGTGTCGTGTGCAGGTTAAGGAAGCAAGGACAGGCGATAAGGTATTGCCGGGTCATGTATTGATTGCTCCCGGCGGCGATGAACATATGCGTCTGGTTAAGGTAAATGGCGTTTATCAGGTAGAAATTAAAAAGGGACCAAAGGTCAATGGACATTGTCCGTCGGTAGATGTGTTGTTTGATTCTGTCGCAAAGACCGCAGGACGGGATGCACTGGGAATTATCCTTACCGGTATGGGAGGAGATGGTGCAAAGGGACTGCTCAGTATGCGTCAGGCAGGTGCAAGGACAATCGGACAGGATGAATCCACCTGCGTAGTCTATGGTATGCCGAAGGTTGCGTATGATTTAGGAGCCGTGGAGTATCAGGAAAAGCTTGATGATATCGCGAAGAGAACATATGCGGTGTTAAATAAAATGTAAAAACCCAAAAATTGGGAGAAAGGGAGGGCATATGAAGATATTATTGGCAGAGGATGATTTCATGACAAGAAAATTCATGGTAAAATTCTTGTCGAAATACGGAGAATGCGATGTAACTGTTGATGGTATGGAAGCAGTAGATGCTTACATGATGGCATTAGAGGACGATGAACCATATGATTTGGTTTGCCTTGATATTATGATGCCGGTAATGGATGGCTATCAGGCACTGGTGGGTATCCGAAACTTGGAAAAGCAAAGAAATATTCCTAAAGATAAAGAAGCAAAGGTCATTATGACCACTGCTTTGAATGACGAGAAAAACGTGAAGATGGCATTTGAGTTAGGCTGCTCCGTTTATTCAGGAAAGCCGATTGACGAGAAGCGTTTTGAAGAAGCGTTGAGGAAATTGGGAGTATTTTGAAATACCAGAGAAAGGAGCAATAAATGGCTGAGGAATTTAACACAGAGGGCATGCTGGATGTCTATTTATTCGAAAATGAACAGCTTTTGGAATCTCTTCAAGAGAGAGTGTTGGAGCAGAAAGATGCAGACTGCTTTGACGAGGAAAGCATAAATGAGATATTCAGAACTATGCACACCATCAAAGGTTCCTCCGGTATTATGATGTTTGATAACATCACGGCAGTCTCTCATAAGCTGGAAGATGTCTTTTATTTTTTGAGAGAGTCGCACCCCGAGGGTGTTCCTCACATGGAATTAGTTGAGCATGTTTTGAATGTTTCGGATTTCATTTCCGGCGAAATGGATAAGATTCGAAACGGAGATTCTGCGGATGGCGATCCGGCTGATATGCTGGAAGAGCTTGACCGCTTCCTGGACATGATCAAAAACGGTGGGGCAGCCAAGGAGAAAAAAGGAGGAGAAAAAGAAAAGGTGCAAGAGGAGCCGAAGCAGTTCTATGTAGCTCCGATGGCAACGAGCGCAAGCCGGTTTTACAAAATATTTGTTACATTTGTACCGGATACGCTGATGGCGAATGTCCATGCATATAAAATCGTATATGCGTTAAAGGATGTCGCTGAAGATATACTGTATTCTCCGGAGGATATTATTTCCGACGAGGATAGTGGAGAGATTATTCTGAATGAAGGCTTCCGTATTTTGCTTCAGGCTCAATGCGAAGAAGCTGAAATCCGCAGTATAATCGGTATCGGATACGATATTCAACAGGTGGATATCTATCCTTGTACAGCAGAGGAGTTCCTTCAGGGATTTGATTTTGCAGAACAGGCACAGACCATTGATTTGGATTCCAGTGTTGAAGAAATTGAGAATAAGGCAAAAGAGAAAACAGATGAACAGCCAAAGGAAAAACCAAAGGAAAAACCGAAGGCAGATATTGCCCCTGGTGACTTTGTAATTAAGTCAAAGGAACCGGGCAAAGCAAAGAAATTAGCCAAAGATAAGAAGAGCGAAAAAGCATCGTTTATCAGCGTCAGCGTACAGAAGATGGACATGCTGATGGATCTGATCGGAGAGCTGGTTATTTCCGAATCGGTAGTATTGCAGAATCCTGATTTGAAGGTGCCGGGGTTGAACCTGACGAACTTCAATAAGGCTGCGGCGCAGATGGCAAAGATTTCAACTGATTTGCAGAATGTTATTATGTCGATGCGAATGGTACCGCTTACCAATTTGTTTCAGAAGATGAACAGAATTGTGTTTGATGTATCTCGTAAGTTAGGCAAGGACGTTGAGTTTGAAATGATCGGAGAGCATACAGAGGTTGATAAGAATATTATCGAAAATATTTCAGATCCTTTGATGCATCTTGTACGTAATGCAGTCGATCACGGAATCGAAACGAACGAGGAAAGAATTGACAGCGGAAAGACTGATAAGGGTAGAGTGACGCTATCCGCAAAAACAGAGGCCGGTAAGGTTTGGATTTGTGTTAAGGACAATGGAACGGGTCTCGATCGCGAGAAGATTCTTGCGAAGGCAAGGAAACAGGGTATTTTGGATCCGACGAAGCCGGACAGTGCTTATACGGATTCCGAGGTATATCAATTTATTACCTTACCTGGTTTTTCTACCAATGAGCAGGTGACAGAGTATTCCGGCCGAGGGGTAGGTATGGATGTAGTCGTTCAGAATCTGCAATCCATAGGCGGAATATTGGAAATTGACAGTACACCGGGCTTTGGTAGTACGATGACGCTTAAGATACCTCTTACACTTGCTATCATTGACGGTATTGTTTTGGAAACAGGAGATTCCTCCTTCGTTGTAGAAACGAGCGTCGTGAAGGAATTTGTGAGTGTCAAGGAAGATATGATGATTCACGAGCCAAACGGTGACGAATACGTTATGATACGTGGTGTTTGTTATCCGGTACTTCGATTGGGTGAATGGTATGGACTTGATGATTATCAAAAGTCAGTGGATAATGGAATGATGCTGATTTTTGAGGTTGAAAACAAGACGATATGTCTGTTTGTGGACAGACTGATCGGTCAGCAGGAGATCGTAGTCAAACCAATTCCATCCTATATCAAAAAAGTCAAAGGCCTTTCAGGTTGTACGCAACTTGGTGATGGAAGTATTGCGTTGATATTAGATCCTGTGGGATTAATAGAGTAAATAAAAGGAAAGGGTGATAGACAGATGGATAAAACAGATGAATTGAGAAATCAAGGGAATGATGTAAAAGATGCATCTGCGGAGTACGATGCTCAAAAGGGCAAGTATATGACCTTTAAATCCGGGAATGAGTACTTCGGATTGAAAATTCAGTGTGTAAATGAAATCATAGGATTTCAGTCAATCACTGCAATTCCCGAGACGGAG